>NZ_AP026801.1:950000-1285000 GCF_033095965.1 Xylocopilactobacillus apis | reverse complement strand
AATCCAGCTAAAATTTTCCGGATGTTGGCATCGATTGAATAACCATCTTCTTTCTCAAATTTTTGCATTGCTTGATCGTATTGGGCTAAAAGACTGTTAACTTTTTCTTCATCTTGCGCAGTTTTAGAAATCTCTTGTTCAAGCTGTTCAGCTTTTTCTTTTATTTTTAAAATTGGTGCAAAAACAGTCTTCATCTCTTCGTAGACGGATAGATCAGAGTCTAGTAGAGCGTCCTGGGCAAGATAGGCAACATTAATTCCTGGCTGAGTAATAATCTCTCCTCCGTCAATGGGAATAATTTTTGCGAGCATTTTGATAAGAGTGGATTTACCAACTCCATTCGGGCCAACAATGCCGATTTTTTCATTTTTTTCGATCTTTAGATTTAGATTTTCAAAAATTATATTGCTGTTAAATTCTTTTTTTAAATTGTTTGCTTGTAATATACTCATGTTTCATCACTTTAATTTTTAAACTTTGAATACTATCATAACATGATTGAAGCTTAAAATTATCTCGTCTGTCATGTTATGATGATTGTAAATATTTTAAATACAGGTTGTCTAGTGGAAAAAAATAATAAATTTGTTGTGGAATCAAAAGTTCCTATTAAATATGATGTTTTGATGTCTAACTATACGTATACTTTAACAGGTGGTCCCGCACAGTATTTGGCAGAACCTAAAACTTTTGCTGAAATTAGTTATTTAGTGAAAAGATCAATTGAGTTTGAAATTCCTTATCTCATATTGGGAAATGCTAGTAACGTCATTGTTTCTGATCAGGGACTGAAAGGACTGGTTATCATTACAACTCATTTCTCAGAAATTAAGAATAACGGTCTAAAATTAATTGTGGATGCAGGTGCAAAGTTAAAGGACATTGCAGATAAAGCAGCTGAAGAATCATTGACTGGATTTGAGTTTGCTTGTGGAATTCCTGGGACTTTGGGCGGAGCCATTTTTATGAATGCGGGAGCATACGGGGGAGAAATGACTGATATAGTTAAGGAGATCACAGCTCTTGACGCCAAAGGTAATATTAAACAATATTCCCACGATGAGTTTTCGTTTAGTTATCGACACAGCTTAGCACAAGATCAAAATCTAGTTATTCTTCAGGCTGTTATTAGTCTTCAGGTCGGGTCTAGACAAGAGATTATAACTAAAATGAAGGAATTAAATGACCGCAGAGCCGCTCGTCAACCGTTAGAGCTGCCTTCTTGTGGTTCTGTGTTTAGGCGTCCACCGGGACATTTTGTAGGTCCAATGATTCAAGAAGCGGGTCTACAAGGTAAGCAGATTGGTGGAGCACAAGTTTCAAAGAAACACGCAGGATTTATTGTTAATATAGATCATGCCACAGCGACCGATTATATTAATTTGATTCATTTAATCCAAGAAACGGTGTTTCAGAAATTTGGAATTCATTTAAAACCAGAAGTTCGTTTTTTAGGCTTTGATGAGCAATCTTAAAAATTGTTAAGCAACCATTTGTTGTTTTAATTTATTTTTAAAAGACAGTAATTCAAAGCTTTTTTTATATCCTGGATAAATTTATTTTTTATTTATTTAGATGCATAAGTTCTTTATAAAAAACGATTATTATATATTATAATAAAAACAGTAATGTAATTTTTTAGGAGAAATTATGAAATTAAAACTAGCTGGCCCTACTAGTACAGCGCTGTTATTGTTAGCACCGATCTCCAGTGCGATGACGGAAGTAATAACTCTACAACCAGTTCAGGCAGAAAATAATTGGGATTACGACGTTGATAATCCCGCCCTTAGTGACTACGATCAACTATTACAAAATGCAGGTCCCACCGATGGGATCGTTGACTGGTATCCAAATATGAATCAATGGGTTCAAGGTGATTATGCGGGATTTATTGCAGATTAGCTAAAACAAAAAGAACAGATCCACTTTTAGAAAAAGTTGAATCTGCTCTTTTTTGCTTTGAATTTATTTTTTTTCAATAAAGTCAATCTTCTTATTCGGATGAAGCATTGCTGGAATATTTAAAATCATGCTTAGAACAGCGAGCCAACTCCAGACAGTTAGGTCTGGGTATGCATCATTGACAAATACAAATCCTAAAACTGCAGCAAATAGCATTAACCAGCCATCAATTGCGGGACCAACATAAGTTTTCGGAACTCGAAATCGCCAGTCGTTAATGCCAACGCAAAGATAAAGAATTCCCATAATAAAAGCTGGTAGAAAATTCAGCGCTGCACTAAGGATATAGATACAAATTACTGCATCAAGAATAAAAGTGAAAATTGCGTATCGGTTTAAGTTTTTTTTATTTATCATTTAAAATTCCTATTTTTGAAAATTTTGTTTCAAATATCTCTTTGAAATCTATATAATATATCATATTGTACAAATAAAAAACGCTTTTGTAACGTTTTATCTTAAATAAGCGGGGGCAATATATTGACTAAGGAACCTATTGTTTCGCTTGAAAACATCAATATGAGTATTGATGGGAATCAAATTTTGAAAAATGTCAGTTTTGAATTAGAAGAGGGAAAGTTTTATACGATGCTTGGTCCCTCCGGTTCAGGAAAAACTACAATTTTACGGGTAATAGCAGGTTTTTCAAATCCTACAAGCGGAAGGATTCTTTTTAACGGCAAAAAAATTAATAATTTACCTCCTAATAAAAGAAAAATAAATACCATTTTTCAAGATTATGCACTTTTTCCAAATTTAAATGTGTTTGATAACATTGCATTTGGATTAAAACTACAGCGAAAAAATAAGTCAGAGATTGAAGAGCGGGTTAATCAGATGCTGAAGCTTGTTCAGTTAAAAGGTCTTGCTGAAAGAGAAATTGATGAACTATCGGGCGGTCAAAAACAGCGCGTGTCGATTGCTCGTTCGTTAGTTTTAAATCCGAAGATGCTCTTGTTAGATGAGCCGCTTTCAGCTCTTGATGCAAAACTTCGAAAAGATATGCAGTACGAATTAAGAGAGCTGCAGCAGCGATTGGGAATTACTTTTCTTTTTATCACTCACGATCAGGAAGAAGCTTTGGCGATGAGTGATTTTATTTTTGTTATTAATGACGGGGAAATTTTACAAAGCGGAACACCCGTCGATATTTATGATGAGCCAATTAATCATTTCGTAGCAAATTTTATTGGGGAAAGTAATATTGTATCCGGGACGATGGTTAAAGATTTTGTGGTGAATTTTGTCGGCAAAGATTTTGATTGTGCTGATGCTGGAATGCGGCCAAATGAACCGGTTGAAGTAGTTTTACGGCCGGAAGACTTAGATATTACGGATGTCGATGATGGTAAATTGACAGTTCAGGTTGATACGCAGATTTTTCGGGGCGATTTCTATGAAATTATCGCTTATGATGAAGATCATAATGAATGGCAGATTCAGTCGACCAATCCAACGAAAGATGGAGCGACAGTGGGCATTAATTTTGATCCAGAAGATATTCATGTCATGCGTTACGGCGAAAAAGAGCAAGACTTTGATGCAAGGCTTGAGACCTACGAGGATTAGCAGTTGCAAAGATTAAAGAAACTATTTTTATCAGCACCATATTATCTTTGGATTGCTTTATTTGTTGTGATTCCAATCGGGCTTATTTTTATTTACTCATTTCAAGATATCAGCGGTAAATTTACTATTAATAATTACATCACTTTCTTCACCAGTCCGACGTACCTAATGATGGCTTTAAATTCAATTTTGTTTGCCTTTATTATCACAATTATTTCGTTGGTCATTAGTTACCCTGTAGCTTGGATCATTAGCAAATTCACCCAAATTCGTGACTTTTTAATATTACTGATTGTTTTGCCGATGTGGATTAACCTGCTTTTAAAGACCTATGCTTTTATTGGATTGCTCAGCCGCAATGGATCTATTAATAATTTGTTAGCAGTTTTAGGATTTGGCAAAAAACAATTTCTTTTTACCGATGCTTCTTTTATTTTAGTTGCAGTTTATGTTCAGCTGCCATTTATGATTTTGCCCCTCTACAATTCGATTACAGCAATTAACCGTTCGTTAATTAATGCAAGTTATGATTTAGGTGCTTCTAAACCGCAGACTTTTTTTCGTGTGATTGTTCCTCTAACCATGCCCGGAATTAAATCTGGAATTCAGGCAATTTTTATTCCTTCTCTGTCACTTTTTATGATTACTCGTTTAATTGGCGGAAATAGAGTCATAACACTTGGAACAGCGATCGAAGAACATTTTTTAAGTACCATGAATTGGGGAATGGGTTCAACTATTGGCGTAATTTTAATTTTAGCCATGATTTTGATCATGTTATTAACAAAGGAATCTAAGTAATGAGCAAAATTAAAAATTGGATTTTCTTATTTTTTATTTTTTTAATTATGTATTTGCCGATCTTTTATTTAATTTATTATTCATTTTCCAGCGATAATAACATGGCTAAATTTGGACATTTTTCACTAAAACATTATAGTAATTTGTTATCAGACCATCGATTAATTGGAATCGTCATTAACACTGTTTTAATAGCTTTAATTTCTGCAACTATCGCAACGATAATTGGAACCTTGGGAGCCCTTTATGTTAATGGTTTGACTCGTAAGTGGGTCAAAAGTTCAATTCTAACGCTTAATAATATTTTGATGGTTTCCCCTGACGTAATTATTGGAGCTTCATTTTTGATTTTGTATTCGGCGTTTAAATTGCCATTAGGATTTTGGTCAGTTCTTATCAGCCATGTTGCTTTTAGTGTTCCAATTGTTGTTTTAATGGTGCTGCCAAAGTTAAAAGAATTAAAGCAATCTTATATCGATGCTGCTTACGATTTAGGAGCAACAGGACCTCAAGTTCTTTCACAAGTCATTTTACCTTTTATCAGTTCAGGAATTCTTGCCGGATTTTTTATGGCACTAACCTATTCTTTAGATGATTTTGCGGTAACCTTCTTTGTTACCGGTAATGGTTTTGAAACGCTATCAGTGGAAATTTATGCATTAGCTCGGAGGGGAATTAGTTTAGAGATTAATGCTTTAACTGGGATAATTTTTTTGGTCATCTCGATTGCAATTGTATTTTTATTATTTCATTCTTCAAAGAAATGAGCGGAAAAGAAGGGGAGTGCGCAAATGAAGAAATTGTTAAGCATTTTTTTAACGATTTGCGCTGTCTGTATGTGTTTGATTTTTTTTAATCATCGACTAACTCATAGCTCCGCAGCCGCTAAGGACGATGATAAAGTTTTAAACATTTTTAATTGGGGTGATTACATTGATCCCACTTTAATTAAAAAATTTGAAAATCAAACAGGCTATAAAGTGTCAATTCAATCATTTGACAGTAATGAATCAATGATTGAAAAAATTCGTCAAGGTGGAATTAGTTTTGATTTAACAGTTCCTTCAGAATATACAGTTGAAAAAATGAAAAAAATGAATTTGTTAAAACCAATTGATCTCAATCGAATTCATAATTTGAAACAAATTGATTCAGTATTTATGAATCGTAGTTTTGATCAAAATAATCGTTACTCAATTCCTTATTTTTGGGGAACACTGGGGATCGTTTATAATGATAAGTATATTAAACCTGGTGAAGTAAAACATTGGCAAGATTTATGGTCTCCCAAGTATAAAAATGCTATTCTGTTAATTGATAGTGTAAGAGATGTTTTTGCTGCTTCATTAATTCCGATGGGAAAAACAATTAATACTACTGATACAGGAACTCTTTTAAAAGCTAAAAAGAGTTTAGTTGAACTAGCACCAAATGTTAAAGCTATCGTTGCTGATGAAATTAAAATGTACATGGAGCAGGAAGAAAGTTATCTGGCAGTTGACTGGTCAGGTGAAGCTTCTGAAATGATGAATGTTAATAAACATTTGCATTATGTAGTTCCAAGTGAAGGAAGCAATATTTGGATTGATAGTTTTGTAATTCCAAAGACAGCTAAACATTTTAAAGCCATTTATAAATTTCTAAATTTCATGAATGAGCCAGAAAATGCAGCTAAAAATGCAGAGTATGTTGGTTATGCGACAGTTAATGAAGGGGCAAGAAAAATTCTTCCAAGGTCTATTGTTGGCAATAAATCCTTCTATCCAGATTTTAAAACCATGTCGCATTTAGATACTTATCGAGATTTGGGTCAAAAGACTGTTGAGGAATATAATGATTTTTATTTAGAGTTTAAGATGTCTCGCCAGTAAAAGGAGGTTGGGAAAATAGATTTATCTAAATTTTTCACTTTATCAACCTTAACTAATATTATAGATATTTTGATCGTTTGGTATCTTTTCTATTGGTTAATATTGATGATTCGCGGTACAAAAGCAACTCAGCTTTTAAGAGGAATCGCGATTATTATTTTTATTAAAATAGTTAGCTGGTACTTTAATTTTAAGACTTTAAACTTTATTAGCGATCAGGTAATTAATTGGGGTGTTGTTGTATTAGTTATCATTTTTCAGCCGGAAATTAGAAGAGGGTTGGAACAAATTGGGCGCGGCTCAGTATTTACTCCCGCAAATGTTAAAGAAGTTGAAATCAAGAAACAAATTGATGAGATTGATACAGCTTTACAATACATGTCCAAAAGAAGGATTGGAGCACTAATTACGATGCAGGGGACTACTGGGCTAGAGGAGTATATTGAGACAGGAATTCCTCTGGACGCTTTAATTACTGATGGACTTTTAATCAATATTTTTATCCCTAATACGCCGCTTCATGACGGGGCTGTTATTATCCAAGGGAGCCGAGTTGCGGCTGCCGCTGCTTTTTTACCGCTGTCTGATAATCCTGATATTCCAAAAATGTTTGGGACCAGACACAGAGCTGCCGTTGGAATTAGTGAAGTTACTGATGCTCTAACCATAGTCGTCTCCGAAGAAACAGGGGCAGTATCTTTTACGAAAAATGGAAAATTAATTACGGGAATGACCCATGATGAATATCGCAAATTTTTATTTGAAGAGTTAGGACCAAAAGATACAAAGAAAAAACATTTTTGGCAAAAAATTTTATCACGAGAGAAAAGCTCAGATGAAGGTGATCAAAAATGAATCCAGAAAAATTAGATTTTAAAACCAAGATCATCTCCATAATTATGGCTTTTATAGTTGCTATATTTCTTTTTATTTATGTTCAAACTCAAAAGACGCAAAGTACAACTAGTACTGATAACTCAAGACAAGAGCAGCTTGCGGCCACTAAAAGTACCACTATTAATGCTCCTTTAAAACTAAATGGAAATACCGATAAATATTTCATCACTGGATATCCACAAAAGGTTAAGATCCGTCTTGAAGGTCCAGCTGCTTTGGTAACTGCTACTGCAAACACGCTTAATTTTCAAATTGTTGCAGATATTGCTAATCGTCCAACTGGAATTCATAAAATCACATTAAGGGAACAGGGGATTAATAAATCGATTCATTATCAGATCATGCCCTCTTACGTAACGATCAACATTCAGGCTCGCAGTAATCGAAAAATGGCGATTCAGACGGACTTTAATAAAGACAGTATTGCTTTAGGTTATGAAGCAGGTCAGCCTGTGTTAAGCCAGGATACAGTTGAGGTAACCAGTGCTAAGACTGAAATTGAAAAAATTAATCAAGTGGTTGCTAAAGTGAATTTACCTAATGATGCGAAAACAACTTTTAGTCAAGATGTTATTATTCAGCCTTTAGATCAGAATGGAAATATTGTTAATGCAGTTGTTAATCCAGAAGTAATTCATGTTCGGCTTCCGATTAAGGAAATGCCTCATAAAACTGTTAAAATTAAATTTACCCAGGATGGTCAAGGAGTTGCCGGCAAAAGCTACTCATTTAAATCAAATGTCAGCGAACTTAAGATTTATGGGAAAAAAGATGTAATTGATCGAATAGATACACTTGCTGTTCCAGTGGTAGTAAACGGAGTTGAGGAAAATGTTCAGCGAATTATTGAACTGCCTGAAAAAGACGGCATTAAAAAATATGGACAAAAAGCTATTCCAGTTAATATAATTGTAAAAAATTCAAGCAAGAAATGAGGAAAAGATGACTAAGTATTTTGGAACTGACGGAGTTAGAGGAGTTGCTAACGTTTCTTTAAAACCAGAAATGGCTTTTAAACTTGGACGTTGTGGAGGATTTGTTTTAACTAATGGAAGCACTGAATATGCTAAAGTTGTAGTAGCACGCGATACAAGAGCTTCCGGAGAAATGTTAGTGTCATCGCTCATTTCTGGTCTATTGTCAGTTGGAGTTGACGTTGAAAACGTGGGGGTCATTACAACCCCAGCTTTATCTTTTCTGATTAAGAAATTTGATTTGTCTGCCGGAATCATGATTTCAGCTTCTCATAATCCAGCGCAAGATAATGGAATTAAATTTTTTGGAACCGATGGAAATAAATTATCCGATCAAATGGAAGATAAAATCGAAAAGTTAATTGATGCGAAAGAAGACGACTTGCCACGTCCTAGCGCAAAAGGTTTGGGTAAAATCATCTCATTTCCTGGTGCATTAGAAAGTTACGTCAGCTTCTTACATGGATATGCAAAAGACTACAACAAGAGTCTAAACATCATGTTAGACACCGCAAATGGTGCCGGAAGTAAAGTTGCTCCTTCTTTATTTGAGACGCTAAATTTGAATTATGAAATCATGTCAGATCATCCTGACGGCATTAATATCAATGATAAAGTAGGTTCAACTCACCCTGAAAAATTAATTGAAACGGTAAAAACTCAAGGATTTGATGCCGGATTTGCAATAGATGGTGACGGAGACCGCTGTATTGCCGTTGACGAGTTCGGCAACATTGTTGATGGTGATAAAATTATGTATATTATCAGCAGCTATTTTAAATCTAAAGGAGAACTTGCAGGCAATACCGTCGTAACTACAGTAATGAGTAATATTGGCCTTTATAAGGCTCTTGATAAAGCTGGGATTGATTATCAAGTCACTGCAGTAGGGGATCGCTATGTCAGCGAGAACATGTTTAAAAATGGTTTTGTGATCGGCGGGGAACAGTCAGGCCACATTATTTTGAGAAATTATCATAATACTGGCGATGGTCTCTTAACGATGATTGTTCTGCTTAATATTATGTTTGATGAGGGTAAGACTTTATCTGAACTTGCAAGCCCAGTTAAAACTTATCCGCAAAAATTAGTAAATATTAAGGTTCAAGATAAAAATTCATGGGAAAATTGTTCTGTTTTGCAGGATAAAATCAAAGAAATCGAAAAAAAAATGGCTGGTGACGGCCGAGTTTTGATTCGTCCAAGTGGAACCGAAAATCTTTTAAGAGTAATGGTTGAAGCTTCTACAGACGAATTAGTTAATAATTATGTTGATGAGCTTGTAAAAATCGTTGAACAGGAATTAAGTTAGTTTTTTTTCTATGTATATAGTTGGCGCACTTTATAATTTTTTATATAAAAGCTGGGGTTATCGTTTTATTAACTTTGGAATCGTAAGGATGGGCTTCTTTGCGCTCGACAAAACCATTATCTACTTTTTAATTTTCTTAGTTTTTAGAACGTTATATAACTATTTTGTCCGGAAAAAGGGGACAACTGTTCAAAAAGAGTTAGTTTACGATCTGTTTATCTTTTACATTCTTTTTGTTTTATTTTTCACTGTTTTTCGTAAACAATATTGGCCTTGGCAAATTCCGATTGATTTCCATCGATCGTTGAGTGATGTAAATTGGATTCCATTTGTTCAGACTCTTAAAATGAATAATGGAATTACCAAAGTTGCGCTGATTTATAATTTCTTGGGTAATATTATTCTTTTTATTCCATTAGGGATGCTATTTTATTCGATCGGCAAAAAACCTCGACACAAATTTTTGGTTTTTCTGGAAGGTTTTTGTCTATCACTGTTTATCGAAACGGCCCAGTTTTTTACTCATTCCGGACAGGCGGATGTTGACGATTTAATATTTAATTCAATTGGAATTTTAATCGGTTTATTGATTTATTACATATTATTTGAGCGAAAGCATAAACGAAAGAAACGAAGAAAGAAAAAATGAAAATTGGTTTTATTGGCACTGGGGTTATGGGGACGGGTATGATCAATAATCTGTTAAAAGCTGGTTATTCGGTTTTAGTGTATAACCGTACCAAATCTCATGCTCAAAGTGTATTGCAAAATGGTGCACAATGGTTAGAAAATCCGAGAGAGGTTGCTCAAAATTCGGATTTTGTAATTACGATAGTAGGTTTTCCTAAAGATGTGCGGGAAGTTTATTTTGGAGAAAATGGTATTTTTGAAGGTATCCATTCAAATTTAATGCTTATTGATATGACTACCAGTTCTCCTAATCTAGCTAAAGAAATTGCAAAAAAGGCTCAAAATGAAGGAATTTCAGCACTTGATGCTCCAGTGTCTGGAGGAGATATTGGAGCTAAAAATGGGACGCTTACGATCATGGTTGGCGGAGAGAAGAGTGATTTTGAACGAGCTCTGCCAGTTTTGAAAGCCATGGGAAAATCGGTTCGTTTGTTCGGAGATTCTGGTCAAGGTCAAAATGCTAAAATGGTAAACCAAATCATGGTTGCAGGCACAATGACTGGGATGGTCGAAGCGTTGTTTTATGCCAAAAGTGCCAATCTTGATTTAAGCAATATTGTTGAAATGATCAGTGGTGGAGCAGCCCAAAATTGGAGCATGGATAATTATGGACCGAGAATTTTAAAAGGTGACTATAAGCCGGGATTTGCAGCAAAACATTTTTTAAAAGATTTACGGATTGCGATAGATTCAGCAAATGAAATGGGTCTTAATCTGCCAGGAACAAAGACCGCGGAAGATCTTTATCAAAAGATGGTTAATGAATATCAATTGGGAGATCTTGGAACACAAGGATTAATCAAAATCTACTAAAAAGGCTGGTTAACATATGTCACAAAGATCCCCTTGAAAAAACGAGAAATCGTTTATTTCAAGGGGTTTTTTCGATAAAAAAAAGAAGAGCCTAGTCTTTACTCTACACTCTTCTATAATTTTAAACTCCGAAAGTAATAAAATTATGCAGCAAAGTTATAACACACATTAGTCTGCTTTAAACATTACTTCCGCTTATCATCCGTCAAAAGATAATATTGCCTGGTTGAATCGATTAAAATTGATGAACCTTATTTCTTCGGTCGTCCCCGTCAATACATACTCTTTTGATTTATCCCATTTTTTCTTTAATTGCTTCAATTGTAACTGCTGCAGTGTCTGGGAAAATTAGATCTGCTTCATGTAATACGTCAGAATTTCCAATTCCAAGAGAAGTTTCATTAGCACCATTAATTGCAGTAACACCGGCTGCTGCATCTTCGACCCCGATTACTTGTTTAGGGTCTAATTTCATAACTTCGGCAGCTCTGACATAAATTTCTGGATCCGGTTTGCCTTTTTTTAAACTAGCAGGATTAACGATTCCTTCAAACGCGTCAGTTAATCCTAAGCTTTTTAAAATTACTGGTGCATTAAGAGAGACAGAAGCTAGACTCATCTTATAACCACTAGCTTGGAGACTTTTAATGAAATCAAGCATACCCGGTAAAATATCATCCGGCGTAAGAGTTTTAATTAACTGAACATAGTTGTCATTTTTTTCAGCCGCTAGTTTTTCTTTTTCCGCTTGAGAGTAGTCATTTTCATGACCACCCGCTTTTAAGATCATTTCTAAGCTATCCATTCGGCTGATTCCCTTTAATCCGTCTGCGAGATCTTCAGTCCAATTAGTACCAACTTTATCTGCAACCTGCTGCCACGCTTGCGCATGGAATTTAGCAGTGTCTGTGATAACGCCGTCTAAGTCGAAGGCAAATCCTTTTATTTCATTAAAATTAGTCATAATATATTTCCTTTCCTAAATAAAACAAGCTATTATATTCTATCAAAAATTATTCAAATTAAAGAGCTAAATAAAATAGTTTATTTTTTTTTGAAAGATAAGATAATGTAAAACTTTTCATCATTAAATGGTAGAATAGACTGTAACTAAAAAACGGGAGATATTTAAGTAATGACAACTATTAAGTTTGATTATTCACCATTAAAAAAATTTGTGCATGAAAATGAATTATCAGAAATGCAGCAAATGGTTACTGCTTGTGATAATGAATTAAGACAAAAAACAGGAGCAGGCAGTGATTTTACTGGTTTTGTTGATTTACCGATTGAATATGATAAAGAAGAGTTTTCACGTATAAAAAAAGCGGCTGAAAAAATTAGAAATGATTCTGAAGTTTTTGTAGCTATTGGAATTGGCGGCTCATATTTAGGAGCTCGAATGGCTTGCGACTTTTTAAATTTGAATTTTGGCAGTTGGCAAAAAGATCGTAAGGGACCACTTGTTCTTTTTGCTGGAAATTCTATTAGCGGTACGTATCTCCACGAAATTTTAGAACTAATTGGGGATAAAGATTTTTCAATCAATGTTATTTCTAAATCAGGAACAACAACTGAACCTTCGATTGCTTTTCGAGTGTTGAAGCAAAAGCTTGTGGAAAAGTATGGCAAAGATGAGGCTGCAAAACGAATTTATGCAACTACTGATAAAGCAAGAGGTGCCTTAAAAACTGAATCTGATGCGCAGGGTTACGAAGAATTTGTAGTGCCGGATGCTATTGGAGGACGGTATTCTGTTATGAGTGCGGTAGGGTTACTGCCAATTGCTGTTGCAGGCGGTGATATCGATAAATTAATGGATGGTTTTGCCGCAGGCCGTGATGATTACAACAGTCCAGATTTAAGCAAAAATGAAGCATATCAGTATGCTGCTTTACGTAATATCTTGATGCGTAAAGGATATGATGTTGAAATTCTTGAAAATTATGAACCATCTCTTCAATATTTAGGTGAATGGTGGAAGCAGTTGGCAGGCGAATCTGAAGGTAAAGATCAAAAAGGTATTTATCCTTCTTCTGCTAATTTTTCAACAGATTTGCATTCATTAGGACAATATATTCAAGAAGGACGTCGTTTCTTATTTGAAACTGTTGTAATGGTCGATAATCCGCGCTATGATATCGAAATTCCAGCTGAATCTGATGATCTTGATGGTCTTAAGTATCTTGAAGGTAAAAAGATGAACTATGTTAATGAACAAGCTTACCGTGGTGTTGTCATTGCTCATACTGATGGTGGAGTTCCAGTAATGACGATTCATGTTGATCAGCAAGATGAGTATACGCTTGGAAAATTAATTTATTTCTTTGAAATTGCGATCGGTGTTTCCGGCTACTTGAATGGAATAAATCCATTTAACCAACCGGGTGTTGAAGCATATAAAAATAATATGTTTGCTTTGTTGGGTAAACCAGGTTTTGAAAAACAAACTGATGAAATTAAGAAACGTGAAAGTGATTTCTTTTAAATAATCTCTTGCATCAATTTTATCTGCGTGATATTATATTTAAGTCGTTTGACGGCTTAGATATGGGCGGCTAGCTCAGTTGGCAGAGCAGCGGACTCTTAATCCGTGGGTCCAGGGTTCGAGCCCCTGGCCGCCCATTATTTTATAAGATTCGTTATTACGGATCTTATTTTTTTAATAATTATTGGTTGAAGTGAAAGCTTTCAAGAATTTTCCCTTGGTTTGGGTTGCCGGGAAGATTTTTGGAAGCTTTTTTATTTGTAGGGGATAGTTTATGGATATTCTTGGTTCGCTTTGTTTAATTTTAATATTTTCATTATTAGGCGGTTATATTAGTTCTCGTCTAAATTTTCCATCAGTAATAGGTCAATTATTAGCGGGAATTTTAATTGGTCCATCAGTTTTAAATTTAGTTCAATCAAATCAGATTTTAAGCAGCATTTCAGAAGTGGGTGTTGTTATGTTGATGTTTATAGCGGGGTTAGAGAGTAATATCTCACTTCTTCGTAAATTTTTTACACCGAGCATTATTGTGGCAATTTCAGGAATGGCAGTGCCTTTTGGTTTGATTTATTTAATTGGACAAGCTTTTAAACTTCCTAATGCAACTTGTATTTTCTTAGGAGTTACTTTTGCAGCTACTTCCGTCTCTATTTCTGCTGTAGTTTTAAAAGAAATGAATAGTTTAGATACTGATGAAGGCAGTGTAATTTTAGCAGCAGCTGTCGTTGATGATATTTTATCAGTTCTTTTGTTAAGTTTAATTGGACCTTCTGAAAATAATGTAAATTCAATACCAGTCATGCTAATGCTCCAGTTAGGTTATTTTGCTTTACTATTCTTTTTCAGCCGATGGATGATGCCGCTTTTATTTAGAATCTTTAATAAATCAGACACGGTTTTAGCATTAATTATTTGTCTGTTTTTTGCCTATTTTGCCAATTTGGTTGGTTTAAGTAGTGTAATTGGTGCTTTTTTTGCTGGTATTGCAATTGGTCAAACAAAATTTGCTAAAAAAGTAGGGTATCGAGTAAATCTAATTGCTTCTTCTATTTTCATACCAGTATTTTTTACTAGTATTGGATTAAAGATGACTTTAAATGGCATAATCAATGATTTTGGTTTATTTATTGCTTTAACGCTGGGAGGAATTATTTCTAAATTATTAGGAGCTGGAATTGGTGCAAGAATTTCTGGCTTTAGCAATAAAAGTTCAATAGTGATTGGTTCAGGCATGGTTTCAAGAGGGGAAATGGCGTTAATAATTGCTCAAATTGGAATTCAAAACAAGCTCTTGTCATCGGAAAGATATTCTGCAGTTGTTGGGGCAATTGTTATGACTACTGTTATAGCCCCTTTTCTTTTGAGAAGCACAATTAGATTAAATGATCGCAAAATCTAAGAAAAGAACAGAAAATATCTGGTTTTTGAAACTAGTTTTAAGAGAATTTACAGTGTTATATTGATGATGAAGGCGATTACAATGATGGAGGAATAAAAATGAAAATCGAAAAATTTAATTTATCGTCGGAAAATCAGAATGTAACTTTAACAACTTATTTGTTAGATGATTCTCCTGAGACGATTAATGGCAAACCAAGACCAGGCATTATTATCTGTCCTGGCGGCGGATATTTTAGCTGTTCTGATCGAGAGGCTGAACCGGTAGCAATTAAATTTGCATCTCTTGGTTACCACGCGTTTGTTTTGCGATACAGTACTTATAGCGATGGAAGTCTGGAATTGCCAGATTTATCAAAACCATTACCAGTTAAAAAGGATCGCATTTTCCCCCGCCAAGTTATCGAGTTGGGAAAAGCAATGGTTTTAGTTAAGAAACATGCAAGTGAATGGAATCTTGATCCAGAAAAAGTTGCGGTTTGCGGATTTTCTGCAGGGGGTCATAATGCAGCACTATATTCTACAAGTTGGAATCAGACATGGGTAAAAGATCAATTTGGTAATGATGCATCTTTATTAAAACCAGCTTTAAGTATTTTAGGATATGCTTTGACCGATTATGTTATGCTGAGCAGCCAAATTGATGAATTACCAGCTGGAATGGATAAAAGCTTTATGATTGCATCGTTTGTTGCCTATTTAGGAATGGAAAAACCTGATCAAGAATTATTAGAACAAGTAAGCCCAGCGCGTCATGTTGATTCTAATACACCTCCAAGCTTCATTTGGGCAAACTTTGAAGATCCTCTTGTTTCAATACAGCATTCGATTAAGCTTGCAGAAGCAATGAAAAGTGAAAATATTCCATTTGAACTTCATATCTTTGAAAAAGGAACTCATGGGTTAAGTTTGGCCGATCAAACGAGTGCAGCAGCCAAATCTCAAATTATTCGTCACACAGCAAACTGGTTTGATTTGTGCGCTGAATGGCTAGAAGACCGATTTGCCTTGCCATTACCAGAGTTAAGTGATTTTGAGAAGATGCAGCAGGAACAAAATAGTTGAAAAATTAAGTACTTTAAATATAAATTCCTCTAAAGGTAAACTAAATAGACGGTAAAATTTTTGAATTTTTTATCAAATTAAATGGCCGTATTAAGTCTTGTAGCAACTAATAAGTGAAGCTCAAGTTATTGAAGGAAATAAACTCTAAATAGAAATTAAAACTAGTTTATCACTAAAGAAGTTAAATCTCGATTAATCCAATTAATTAGAAATGTATTAAAGGTAATAGGAAGTTTTTCATTCAAAGTAACACACTTACTCTTTATTCTAAAACATAAAGGTAATAAGAGAAAAGTTTGATCCCTAAGTGGTCAGGCTCTTTTTTTGTTTTAAAAGGAAAAATTTAGTACAATTAAACAATAATTTGATGAATTTAAGAATTGGATCTTGTTTGCGTAATCTTTTATATAAGCCTAAAAAAGGAAGGATATATATAATTGCGCAAAAGAGAAATTTTACCATCAAATGATCTGTTATTTAAAAAATTATTTGCCTCACCCAAGAACCGTCATATCTTAATCGGCTTCATTCATGATATGATCGGTTTAAACGTTGTAGATGTAATAATCGAAAATCCATATAATATTAGAACCTTTAAAGTGACGGAAGATCAGCAGGAATTCTTAGAAACAGAGGTTGATGTATTAGCCCGGCTTGATGACGGAAGTCTGGTAACCATCGAACTGCAGGTAAGAAGAGAAGCACATTTTATCGAACGTTCACTGCATTACCTGTCAGAGAAATATGTGTCAAATTATGCGAGAAGAGATCTAGAGAAATTAAAGGATGATATTAAAGAGGATAAATATGGGTCATTGAGACCAGTGTATGGGATTAACATCGTGTACTTTGATTTATTTAAAGAAGACGACAAAGCGTATCATCGATTTACGATGTATGATGTAAAGAATAAAATCGAGTTAAAGAATGAAGATGGCTTACCGCTGTTGAGTGTGGTATATTTTGATTTAACAAAGCCCCGAGACACGCTAGAAGGAGAGATGCCGTATTGGTACGATTATCTAAAGAGCAATAAAAGGGTCGAAGAAGCACCGGAATATCTGCAGGATGCATATAAAGTAACAAGTTATGAGAATTTAGAGATGGAGGAACGAGAGATGTTGGACGCAGTAGAGAGAGCGAGATCAAAGCTTGATGCACAGATGTTGTATGCCGAAGAAGAAGGCAGAAAAAGAGGCGAACGTGAAGGTTTAGAGCAGGGTTTAGAACAAGGACTAGAGCAAGGATTAGAGCAGGGAGTTAAGCAAAATAAAATTGAGACTGCAAGGAAGATGCTAAAAATGGGAATGAAAGTTGAAGAGATTAGTGTAGTCACCGATTTAAGTGTCGAAGAGATTGAAAAATTAAAGTAGCTATTTGTTCTTTTATTAAAAGTCATGACATAACTCAAGTTTTGAAGTGCAACAAAAAAGTTAGACGGTTTATAAAATCTTAAACATTTTTATAGGTGAATTATTTTATTCAGGCAAAATAAAGCATTACCAATTAATTTTTGGTTTTGCTTTTTTTGATTATTTGCTTTTAAAAACACTAAATAAACCTTTTTTATTTAAAGATTAAGTTCAACTTGGTTAATTGGGCTGCTGTCTTTTGTAAAAGTCTACGCTGCCAACTTCTTTTTTCAATTCAGTCGGTGTTAATCCAGTATTGTTTAATGAAATCCGCTCATTGTTATACCAATATGTATACTGATTGACCATTTTCTTTAACTCTGCCAGGAATTATTTGACAATTTTAATTTTCAATTCAGCAGAATATTTAGTCATACAAAAATGCCTCACAATCATTAGCATATGTCTAACAATTATGAGGCACTTCAAAATTTTAATTTCAAAAATGTTTCTTTTTTTAAGATGAAGTAATTTTACATATTTTTTTAAGTTTATTTTTGAGCTTCTTGTTCAGCATGAGATTTTTCAATACGAGCTCCAAATTTAATTATTAATAAGAAAGTAGCAATAACTAACGATAAAATGATACCAAAGGTAAATGAAGCATCACCTGGTTTGATTTTAAAAGCTGCAATAATCATCGGAGCAAAAATCCCGGCAAATGAAGAAACTAAAGTGTTCATAGAAATTACAATCGGGAATTTTCTTTCATCTGCTAATAAAGATAGTTCAAATGGAATCGTTGCATTAACCATTACAACTCCCATTCCAGAGAACATATTTCCTAAAATATGCATGACTGGACTGCTAAAGAACTCGATACAAGCAAATGATAATGCAAAAGCAATAAATCCAAAAGCAATTGTATTGGTTTTAGTTAACTTTCTTATATATTTCAATACAAATGCAGTTAAGATTCCTCCAATATTGCCAATTGTAATTACCATAGCTGTGTACGCAGTTCCTTGTCCTTTAGCAGCAAGAACGATTGATTGATTAGTCATAAATGTCATCAAGATCATCGACATTACAAATGTAACTAATAAAATAATATAAACATTTCCGCTAAGACTTTTTACACTAGATAAAAAGCTTTCGGATTTTTCGTTATCTTTGTTTTTATCTCCAATAACATTGTCTTGAGGGACTGTGAAAATAAAGAAAACTAAAATCACTAAAGATAAAGCATAGATCCAAAATAAATTATGCCAATTACTACTTCCTAGAGCTCCACCTAAAGCAGTAAAAACCATCATTCCAATATTATTGAAACCCATGCCCCAGCCCATAACGCTGGCTCTCTCTTCACCTTCAAAATGTTCTTGAAGCAATACTGGTCCAACATTACTAATTAATCCAGCTCCAAAACCTAATACAGTCATACAAGCTAAAATGATATTTAAACTGCTAGGATAAAAAGCTGGGAACATTCCACTAATTCCGACTGCCAAAACGGCTAATATACCAATATTTTTTCTGGTCAAATGATAGGTTAACCAAGTAAAAAGCAGTGTTGCAATTAATTGACCTAATTGTGGAATTGAAGCAATCATTTGAACTTTGGAAATTGGTTCAGTCGGGAAAGATTTCGCAATTGCGGCAATTGCAGATCCGATAACTGAAGTTGACATTAAAAGCAAATTCATGCTTAAAATTCCAACCGCCAGAGTAGTTTTTTTCTTGTTCATAAAGTAAATTCCCTTTCACATTTGTTTTCGCTTACACGTAAAAGTATAGGCAACCAAAAACTTAAGCACCATATGCAAAAGGTATTAAATTTATGTTCATTTCACAGTTTAATTATTTAAACTTGATGTTCTTTACGATATTCAGAAGGAGATGAATTAAGAATTTTTTTAAAAATTTTATAAAAATAAGACGGATTTTCGTAACCAATTTTTAAGGAGATTTGATCAATAGGAGCTGTTGTATAAACGAGATACTCTGCTGCAACATTAACTCTTTGAAGATGAACTAGTTGAATAAATGACATGCCAGTTTGAGTTTTTAGATAGTTTGAAAGGTAATTAGGATTGAAACCAAAATGATGCCCCATTTGTTCTAAAGTAATATTTGCGTAGTTACGCTCAATATAAAGTAATAATGATAATAAATTATTACCTGAAGCTTTGTTGTTTATTTTAATGTTGGCATTTGATTTTGATGCAGCTCTAATTAAACGAGAAAAGAGCGTCAGGATTTCTAAACGAATTATTTGATTTGTCTGAATATCAGGGTGGTAATACTCACTAATAATGTCGTAAATACTGTTAATAATAGGCACGACATGAGATGTCTTAAAAAGACTATAGGTATTTTCTCCTAAGTTTTCATTGGAAAGCAGAGAGAATAGCATGTTTGAAATATTTTGACCGGACGCTTTTTGCTGCATAAAGTTAAAGTCATTGAGAGTAAAAGCACTACCTTTTAATGAGATATTTACAACTATTGCTCCGTCTTCAATGGGTTTAACTGTGTGGGTAGTGTGATTTCCAATGATAATAATATTATTTTGACTAACTAAAATTTCTTCTTTGTTGGTAACAACTGTACACTCACCTAATAAAGGAACTGTTATTTCAACATAATTATGAATATGAAAAGGGATATAAGATTTAACAGGCTGAACTGAAACTCCGATGCTCTGCGGATTAATTTCTAATGAATCTGTTAAAGTATAAAAAAATTCGTAAACGGGATTATCGTTGAATTTTCCTGTTTTTGGCGGTTCCATCATTGGTTTTAATTCTTCCCAGTCACGAGGTTTATTGTTTTGGCGCAATTGGTTTAAAATTTCCAGATCCATTTATATCATCCTCTTATTAGTATTATTTCTGTAAAATGAACATATTAATTGTAATTTTTCGCAATAGTTAAAACAAGTTTATTATTTTAAAATGTAAACGGAAACAGTACAAAATGGAGGATCCGAATGTTAGATTTAACCAAAAAACCATATTTTTTGAATCAAAAACAAGTTGAATATGTTGAAAATAAAGTAAAGACAATGTCAGTAGATGAAAAAGTAGGACAGTTGTTTTTTGTCATTGGACAAGATGAGGATACAGTTGATATCGCTGAGTTTATTAAGAAGTATCAGCCAGGCGGAATGATGTATCGTCCTGACCAAGCTGAAAAATTAAAAAGGGAATTTTCTATTGCGCAAGAAACAAGTAGGATCCCTTTATTAATGGCTGCAAATCTTGAATCAGGTGGAAATGGATTAGTTTCTGAAGGTACTTGGTTAGGAACTCCTATGCAGATGGCAGCAACTGATGATGCTCATTGTGCTTATGAATTAGGTAATGTTGCTGGTAGTGAAGCAGCCCAAGTTGGTGGCAATATGTCTTTTGCACCGATCGTTGATATTGATAAAAATTTCCGTAATCCAATTATGAATACGCGAACTTTTGGTAGCGATCAAAACAGAGTTTTAAAAATGGCTCAAGCACAAATTAAAGGATTAGAAGAAAATAACATTATTCCCGTTATTAAACATTTTCCAGGGGATGGAGTTGATGAAAGAGACCAGCATTTGTTGAGTTCAATTAACTCACTATCAGCTGAAGAATGGATGGAATCCTATGGTGAAATTTATCGTAAATTAATTGAACAGGGGGTTCCAAGTGTAATGATTGCACATATTATGCAGCCAGCTTGGGAGCGTAAATTAGAACCAGGAATTTCAGATGAAGATTTACGACCAGCATCAAGTTCAAAACTTCTAATTGATGGCTTATTGCGTGATGTTCTGAAATTCAATGGCTTAGTTATTACTGACGCTACACCAATGTTAGGGTACAACACGACAATGCCTAGAAAAGATCTATTGCCGGCAACAATTAATGCGGGAATTGATATGATTTTATTCAATAAAAACATTGATGAAGACTATCAGTATATTCATGATGCAATCGATGGAGGAGTTTTATCGATTGAACGAGTTGAAGAATCGGTAATGAGAATTTTAGGTACTAAACTTGCTCAGGGTATTATGAACACTGAAGAAGAATTAACCCAAGAAATACCAGCTAAAATCGATCTCCATTCTGACGAACATCAAGAGATTGCCAAAAAAATTGCCAAAAAATCAGTTACTTTGGTTAAAGATAAAGACTCATTATTACCAATCACTCCTGATAAATATAAACGAATTCGGCTTGTCGTTCTTGGAGATAGTGATGATGGCGGCTTTAAAGAAGGGGGTCACGTTTCAGGACTATTCCAAGAAAAATTGGAATCTGAAGGTTTTGAAGTGAATCTTTTTGATCATAAGCATCTTGATTTTCATGAGATTTTTGAAGAAGGTGTTAGTGATTTAGAACAAAAATTTGATTTAGCGTTATACGTAGCTAATATTGAAACAGCAAGCAATCAGACGACAACCCGTTTAGATTGGATTCATTTAATGGCTGCTGATGCTCCTTGGTTTATGAAATCAATTCCAACGGTTTTTGTTTCAACGGCGAATCCTTACCATTTGTTTGATGTCCCAGATATTTCTACTTTTATCAATGCTTACACAGGAAATGAGGCAAGCATTGATGCAGTGATTAGAAAATTGATGGGTAAAGAATCATTCGAAGGAATTAATCCAGTTGATCCTTTCTGTGGTGATTTTCGAGCTAAGTTGTAGGAGCTAACCAATGAAAATAAGTTCCATTTTAATTAATCACATGCATGAACCTGTTGGATTTCAGTTAAATGATCTACGGGTAGAATTTAAAGTAGAATCTGATCAATTTTTTGCAATAACAAAGAAGTTAAGTATTTATTCTGACGAAAATCCAGATCCTTGCTGGCAAAGCGACTGGCTTGATTTTAATAACAATTATTTTGATGTAGATTTAAAATTAAAGTCCCGCACACATTACCGAGTTTTAGTGGCTGTTAAATCTGATGATGAAGAGGTTGAAGCTGAATCCTTTTTCGAAACTGGGAAAATGAATGAATCTTTTGAAGCAAACTGGATTGGTAATTCAGATAAAAATATTCAAAACACACTGTTCAAAAAAGATTTCAAGGTTTCTAAGCAGGTAAAAAGAGCACGTTTGTATATAACTGGTTTAGGATTATACGAAACGTATATTGACCACCAAAAAGTGGGAGATGAATTCTTAACCCCAGGTGTTACAGCTTACGATCAATGGGTTCAGGTTCAAACCTATGATGTTACTTCTTTACTTAAAGAAAGTAATCATGAACTCTTGATTTCTTGTGGTGACGGCTGGTATAAAGGAAACTACGGATTTGATGGAGGAAAAGATTGTATTTATGGTGATCAGCAGTTAGCAATTGCAGAATACCATCTTGATTACAAAGACGGCACTCACGAAGTAATTTCTACTGATCAAAGCTGGCAGACAACAAGCGGTCAAATTACAAAATCTGCTATTTATTATGGTGAAGACCTCGATGAAACAATTGAGATTGGCGATTGGCAGCAAGCAGTAGAAGTTAATCATGATAAAAACATTTTACAAGATCGGCTTAGTTTACCAATTAAAGTTAAAGAAAAATTGTCAGTAAATGAGATTATTTCAACGCCTGCCAATGAACAAGTACTTGACTTTGGGCAAAACCAAGCAGGTTGGCTGGAATTTTATAATCGAGAACCCAAAGGTACTAAAATAATTTTTCAATTTGGTGAGATTCTCCAAGAAGGCAATTTTTATCGAGATAATCTTCGAGAAGCCAGAGCAGCTTTTGAATACGTTTCTGATGGAGTAGAAAAGTGGGTAAGACCACACTTCACATATTTTGGTTATCGTTATGTGAAAGTTGAAGGAAATACCAAACCTTTAAGAAAAGAAGACTATCAAGCTGCAGTTATGTATTCCGATCTTGCAGAAACCGGCAATATTGAGACTAATAATCCAAAAGTAAATCGACTTTTCCAAAATATAATTTGGGGTCAAAAAAGTAATTTCTTTGATGTGCCGACTGATTGTCCGCAACGCGATGAAAGATTAGGCTGGACAGGAGATGCAGAAATATTTTCTAATACCGCTGCATTAAATATGGACGTTTTTGCTTTCTTCAAAAAATATGCGCGTGATCTTTCCGTTGAGCAAGAGCAGCATGATGGAATGGTAACGATGTATGCTCCGGCAATGGGCCAAAATGATGGGGGAGCTGCCGTATGGGGTGATGCCGCTACAATTATTCCATGGAATATGTACGAAGATTATGGCGATCCAGCAATTTTAAAGCAAAACTATCAATCAATGAAATCGTGGGTTGACTGGATTACAAAAAATACGCAAGTTCCAAATTTATGGGTTAGTCCTTTTCAGTTTGGTGACTGGCTTGCTTTAGATGGTGAAAATCCTGCCATGCCAACTGGTAAAACCGATGAAGACTATATTGCATCGATTTACTACTATTATTCAAGTTTAATTGTTTCTCAGACTGCAAAAATTTTGAATCAGTTTACTGATGAGCAAAAATATGCTGAGTTAGCTGAGGCAATTAAAAATGAAATTCAAGCTGAATATATTACACCGAAAGGGCGACTTGCACTGGAGACTCAAACTGCTTATATTTTAGCACTGCAGTTTGATTTAGTTGATCCAAAATACCGCAAGCGAGTTGTTAATGATTTAGTCGCTCGTTTACATAAAGATAACGATCATTTGAAGACAGGTTTTGTTGGAACTCCATATCTATGTACGGTTTTATCTCGCTTTAACGAGCATAAATTAGCAACTAAGATTTTTCTAAATGATGACTATCCAAGTTGGCTTAATGAAGTGAATTTAGGTGCAACAACTATTTGGGAGCGTTGGAATTCAGTTCAATCGGATGGCTCAATGAATCCTGAAGGGATGAATTCTCTTAATCATTATAGTGCGGGCACTGTCATGGAGTGGACATACAAATATCTTTTAGGGATTAATGGTCATACTCCTGGATATCAAAAAATTACCTTTGCTCCTCAATTTGATTATCGTCTTCCAAAAGTTTCTGGGTATTTTGAAACTCCGTATGGCAAATTTTCAGTTAATACAAAAATTGAAACTGATGAAAATCATACAATTAATCTTAGTTTAACAATTCCTTTTGGCGTCAATGTTCATGTTGAATTACCGCGTTCAAATGGAGTTTCAGTTAAAGTTAATGATAAGGAATATTCTAATGGTAAATTCGATTTACAAGCTGGAAACTACGAAATTAGTTATCAGCCAACAGAAAATTATATTGAAACTTATCATCCAGACACTCCAGTTACCGAAATTTTAGCAAATGAAAATCTAGTCAGTGAAATTGATAAAATTGATCCAATTTTAAACTTTTTCAAAAATGATCCGAATAGTGATTTAGCTAAAATGTCACTTACTAAGCTTGATTTAAATTTTCCGTTTATAAATATTGAACCAGATCATTTAAAGAAAATTAACCAATTACTGGAAAAAACACCTGTTCCAGGTCAAGGGAAGGAATTCTAATGAGTAAAACGTATCAAAATCCCATTATGCGGGGCATGTATCCTGATCCGAGTATCGTTCAAGTTGATGGTACTTATTATCTAGTAAATAGTACTTTTGAGTACTATCCGGGAATTGCTGTTTCAAAGAGTAAGGATCTTGTGAACTGGACAAGAATGCAAGGTATCGCAATTTATCCTGAGCAAGCAGACTTGAGACAGGCTAAATCGAATGAAGGAATTTTTGCTGTCAATATTCGTTATCATGATGGATTCTTTTATGTAATAACAACTAATTTTTCTGAATTCAAAACAATTATTATTAAAGGCCAATTAAATAAAGATCAAGAAGAAATTGAATGGGAACCAAATAGAGTTGAAGTTGAGATCAGAGGAATTGATCCAGATTTATATTTTGAAAACGATCGGACGTATGTTCAATTTACGGGCTACATTGACGATCAAGGAACTAAAGCAATCCAGCAGGTTGAAATTGATCTGACAACCGGCGATCTAGTAACTGAACCAAAAGTTTTAACTAAGGGAACTGGAGGCCGAGATGTCGAAGGACCTCATATAATTAAACGAGGTGATTGGTATTATCTATTAATAGCTGAGGGTGGCACTGGATTAGGTCACATGATTACAATGCAGCGCAGTCACGAACTATGGGGGCCATATGAAGCACCGCTTGAAGTAAATCCAATATTTACTAATCGAGATCGGGCAGAAGAGCCTCTTCAAAATATTGGACATGCTGATCTATTTCAAGATCCTAAAGGTAATTGGTGGATGACGTGTTTAGGAACTCGTCCAAGCGCAGTTGAGTTTATTAAAATAACTAATACTGGCCGAGAAACATTACTTTATCCTGTTGATTGGTCGGAGGATTGGCCAAAAGTATATCACGGAGTTCCAACTCAAGAAGTTGATTTAACTGATTTTTATAATCATGCTGAAACAATTGGTGAACAAAAAATTATGCCATTTGTTGATGAATTTTCTAATGATAAATTGGGCGCTGAATGGTTAACTTTACGAGATAGTTTGGGTGATCGCCTTAACATTTCAAAAGGAAAATTAAGTTTGACCGGCAGTGATCGGACAATTGAAAAGTTAGGCACTCCATCATTTTTGGGTGTGCGCCAAAGTGAGCCAAAAGAGGCGTTAGAAATAACAGTTGATATAAAAGATACTAAGTTAAATCAAGGACAAGCAGGGATTGTCAGTTTAATTAATGCTGATCATTACGCGGCACTGATGATTCAGTATAATGCTGAAAAATCAGAGTATGAAATTTTAAAAGTGTTAAAAGTTGCTGATATCGAACAATCAGAAGTAGTAGGTACTTCAAAAGATCTTCCTCATCAGTTAATTCTTAAAAACGACTTAGCATCTAAACGTTTTTCGGCTGTTTGGTCCGATCGTGAAATATATTTTGATATTTCATCACTACATCTTTCAAACGAGGCAATTGCTGCACTAAACACAGGAGACATGGAGGGGATCTATGTGCTAAATGATGCAGAATTAACTATTACGAAAGTTGAGCGTAAATAGGATAATAAAAAGTAAGGGGCAGATGTTCTTTGCTTTTTATTTATAAGATAATTTTAAGGGTGAATAATGAAAGAAACAAATTGGAATCAAAATTGGCATTTTTGGGAAGATCATAATTCTTTTGCTTTAATTTGGGATATTCCAGAAACTGCTAAAAAAATAGATTTACCACATGATGCCATGATTGAAAAACCTGCAGATCCAGAAACTTTAAATGGTGGTAATACTGGATATCGTGATGGCGGAAGTTATGTTTATGTAAAAAATTTATTTGTTGAAAAGTCGGATAAAGATCAAATCTTTCAATTAAAATTTGAAGGCGCTTATATGAACGCTTTCGTATATGTGAATGGACAATTGGCAGCTAAGCGTCCATATGGTTACTCATCATTTTATGTTACATTAAATGATTTTTTGAATTATGGTTCTGATAATGAAATTAGAGTTCAGATAAAAAATGGAGCAATGCCAAACAGTCGTTGGTATTCTGGCAGCGGATTAATTCGTGATGTTTATTTATTGACTAGTTCAAATAAAATTTTTCTTAAACCAGATAATTTAAAAATTAAAGTTGAAAGTGCCAACAACGAACAGTCAACGATTTTTCTATCACAATTAGTAATAAATAAAGAAATAAATAGCGTTGAAGATTTACATTTACAAATTGAAGTTTATGATAATGCGGATCAGAAGATAATTAATGAAGATATTCCTTTTAGTTTATTAGCTGATGAAGAAAGAAAAATTGAAGAAAGGATAACGATATCAAATCCAAATCTTTGGAGTGAAGATAATCCGTATTTATATCGAGTAGAGGTTAATTTAATCTCTAAAAATGATCAGCAAATTGATCACACAAATACACTGTTTGGTGTTAGAGAAGTACGAATTGATGCAAATTATGGACTAAGAATTAATGGAGTTAAGACAAAGCTAAGAGGAGCCTGTATTCACCATGATAGTGGCTTATTAGGAGCTGCTGCTTATGATGATGCTCAGTTTCGTCAAGTGAGAATTTTAAAAGAGGCAGGATTTAATGCAATTAGAATGTCTCATATTCCAGCTGCACCAGCTTTACTTAGAGCGTGCGATAAAGTCGGCATGTATGTAATGGATGAATCTTTTGACATGTGGAATCGCAGCAAATCAGATTATGATTATAGTCTTTATTTTGAAGAATGGTGGCAGCAGGATATTATATCTATGGTTGAAAAAGATTTTAATCATCCAAGTGTAATTTTGTATTCGATTGGAAATGAAATTCCTGAAATTGCAACTAATCAAGGCCTTTCAATAAGCAATAAAATTAACCAACTTATCCATTCGCTTGACCCTACTAGGTATACTTTAGCTGGGGTAAATGGTTTATTTTCAGTTGGCAATCAATTGATTTCAATTGTTAACGAAGTTGTTGAACAGCAATCTAATCAAGGAAGTGAGCAGGGTAATGTAAATGATTTTATGACTGCCATGAATAAATATTTGGATCAAATCATTGTTAACCCTAATATCTCTAAAAAACTTGCTCAAGTTTTTGCTTCAACAGATATTGCCGGGTATAACTATATGACTGCAAGATATGAGCAGGATCTAAAAGATTATCCGCAGAGAATTATTGTTGGTACAGAAACATATCCACCAGAAATTGCCAGAAACTGGAACTTAGTAGAAAAATATGATCGAATAATAGGTGATTTCACATGGACTGGTTGGGATTATATCGGAGAAACTGGTGTTGGGATTCCAGGCTATAAATTTGGTGAAGGAGGCTTTGGCGCTCAGTATCCGGCTCAATTAGCATACGTTGGAGACATTGATATTACAGGCTTTCGTCGCCCACTTTCTTATTACCGCGAAATAGTCTTTGGAATTCGAAAAGATCCATATATTGCAGTACAAAATCCCCATCATTACGGAGAAGAGCTTAATAAAACTCCTTGGATGATGAGTGATACTATTTCTAGTTGGACATGGAATATTTCAGAGGGAAGTCCTGTAAAAGTAGAGGTATACAGTCCAGGAAGTACTGTTGAGCTTAAGTTAAATGATCAAGTCGTTGAAAAGAAAGAGGTTAATGAAAATCATCGAGTCATTTTTGATTTAACCTACATTCCTGGAGAATTAACGGCAATTTCTTATGATAAAGATCAAGAAGTTGGTCGAACAAGTATAGTGACTGCAAATACAGAGCAGAAACAAATTAAGTTAGAAATGGATCCTATCTCTTATAATTTAGAAAAAGAGAATAACAGTAATCGACAACTTTATTATCTGAAAATTAGTTTATGCGACTTGAGTGGAAATGTTATTAACGATAGAGATGAAAAAATAAACGTGGAAATTTTAGATAATAATGGTAAAATTTTAGGCTTTGGCAGTGGCAATCCTAAACCAGATAACAATTATTTAGAATTATCTACAGCGACATTTAACGGACGAGCATTAGCAATTATTCAAAAAAATGATGAAGACCAAAAGGTAGAAATTAAAGTTACTAATGGTAGTACCTTAAACGCTAAAATTAGTTTGTGATTATCGGTTGTTGATCATCTTTGCATATGATTATTCTGAATAAAAATTCCTGAGAAAAAAAGGAGTAGAAATTATAATGTGGGCAACAATTTCAACTTGGCAAATGTCTTATGAAGGCTTAAGAGAAGCAAGTAAGGTTTTAAGTAATTCAGGAAAGGCCGGAGATGCAGTTGAAACTTTAATTTTGGATGTTGAAGCTAACCCGGCATATAAGTCAGTTGGATTTGGCGGATTACCCAATGAAGAAGGGATTGTGGAAATGGATGCCGGTTTTATGGATGGTGATACTTTCGCACAGGGTTCAGTCGCTGGAATTCAAAATGTTTTACACGCTATTTCAGTAGCTCGTGCACTTAGTCATGAACATTACAATAGTTTTCGTGTGGGAGCTGGAGCGACAAAATACGCAGAGCTAAATGGATTTGATATGACAAATATGTTAACAGAATCGGCTAAAACAGAATGGATGGAGAAAGTGAAAACACTGCAAGTTGATACCGCTCATCCATATGACGGTCACGATACTGTTGGAGCTGTAACATTAGATCAATCCGGTTCTATGGCGGCTGCAACATCTACATCGGGCTTATTTATGAAAAAAGCCGGTCGAATTGGAGATTCTCCGCTTTCTGGTTCCGGATTTTATGTGGACAGTGAAGTTGGAGGTGCAGCAGCAACCGGTTTAGGAGAAGATATCATGAAAGGGTGTCTTTCTTATGAAATTGTTCGCCGGATGAAAGAAGGATTGTCTCCACAAGAAGCTTCTGATCAATCTGTCTATCCTTTTGTTGAAAAATTAAAAAATCGATATGGAAAAGCAGCAGAAATTTCTTTAATTGCTCTTAATAATCAAGGTGATTGGGGAGTAGCTACGAATGTTGAATTTACTTTTAATGTTGCAACCTCTAATCAAAAACCTCAAATGTTTATTGCTCACCCGGGACCTAAACAAAATACAATTATTGAATCGTTGGTATAAAAATAATTTGATGTAAAAATTTGATTCTTTTCTTGCTATAAGTGTTAAAATTACTTTAGAAACAAGAAAGGAAGCGTATACAATGACTATTTTTGGGGCATACACAAATTCAGAAATTTTAAATTATTTAAAAGAGCAAACACCACATGCAGAAATTCATATAGATGATAAAGAAGCTTTAGATCATAGTGCCAATGGGAAAGCTGAGAATTCAATTCAAGGTAAAATTTTAGCTTACGTTGAGGTAGGAGATGTTGAAGATATTCGGGGAGTTTTAAAAACCGCTCGAAAATTTCATGTACCGGTTGTCCCGCAGACAGCTGATACAAGCACAGTTATTGGGGCTGACGGAATCAATGGATCAATTATTTTATCAGTAAAAAAATTAAATCACATTAAAGAACTTAATGTTGATGATTCACTTGCAGTAGTTGAACCTGGAGTAATCAATCAGGAGCTAGACAATGCGGCTCGAGAAAAAGGATTGTTTTATGCGCCTGATCCGGCTTCGAAACCAATCTCTTCAATTGGCGGTAACGTATCTACTAATGCAGGTGGTATGAGTTGTTTGAAATATGGTGCCACCAAAGATAATATTCTGGGCTTAAAAGTAATGCTTGCAGACGGCAGAGAAATAAAACTTGGCGGGCGAACTTTAAAACAAGCGTTTGGATATGATTTAACTCAATTATTTATTGGATCAGAAGGAACACTTGGAATTGTGACTGAAATCACGGTTCGCTTAAGACCGTTACCATTAGGAAAATCTGTTACTGGCATGGCTTTCTTTAATGATATGACAGCTCTTGCTAAATGTGTAAATAAACTGCGTTTGTCTGGTCTTAATTTTTCCATGCTAGAAGCCTTGGACGGTAAAACAGTTGTGGCACTTGACGAGTATGAGAAAACTAATTATGCGAAATCAGATAGTTCTTCAATGCTAATTTTTGGATTTGATGACGCTTCTGAACAGGAGCCTAAAGTTTCTGAAAAAATCCTAAAAGAAAATGGGGCGTGGGGAATTGAAATAACAACTGACCCAGAAAAAGCTAAAAAGCTAATTAAGTTGAGACAAGATATGCTGTTAGCAGTGTTTGCTCAATCTGATTATTATATTATGGAAGATATGGCAGTACCTCTGTCCAAATTAGCTGAAATGGTTGATTACATTGCCAAGGTTACAAAAGACCAAAATGTTATGATTTATACGGCTGGACATGCAGGAGATGGGAACCTACATCCAACATTCCTATGGAATGGACAATCCGAAGCACCTGATAATGTAATTGAAGGTATTAGATTGCTATTTAGAAAAACTTTGAGTTTGGGTGGAACTATTTCTGGCGAACACGCGGTCGGAATGTCTAAAAATCAATGGACAGTAGAAGAACTTGGAAGCAATGTCGATCAAATTCAGCATGAAATTAAAAATTTATTTGATCCGCTTGGGATTCTTAATCCAAAACGTAAAATTAATTAATTTAACTATAAAAGCCTTATCTTTGTTAGATAAATCTAACGATGATAAGGCTTTTTGATGATCAGATATTTTTTAAAAATTAACTCATAATGCTAACTACATTAAATAATAAAGCAGCAACTATTCCTCCTGCTAATGGTCCGAAGACAGGAACCCAACTGTATGCCCAATCAGAACCGCCTTTGTTGGCAATTGGTAAAAATTGATGAGCAATTCTTGGACCTAAATCTCGAGCTGGATTGATCGCATATCCTGTAGGTCCACCTAAGGAGATACCAATGACTGCAATTAACAAACCAGCAGCAATTGGATTTAAACCACCTGCAAAACTATTCTTCGAAAGAGCTAATAAACCATATGCTAGAATAAATGTTCCAACTAATTCACTAAAAAAGTTAGCCCAATAACTACGGATTGCAGGTTCAGTACTAAAAGAGCCTAAAATTGCATCTTTATCGTCGGTTTCAGCCCAATGTGGAAAGTATGTTAGCCAAACTAGAACAGCTCCGACTATTGCACCTAGAATTTGAGCAATCGCATAAGGAAGCACTAAAGCCCAGTCAAACTTGCCGGCAATAGCCATTGCAAGAGTAACTGCAGGGTTTAAATGTCCTGGACTCATCCATGAAACCATATATACTCCAAAGGTAACCGCTAGACCCCATCCCAAAGTTACTGTTAACCAACCAGCACCATTTGATTTTGATTTTTTTAAATTAACGCCGGCAACGACACCGTCACCTAGTAAAACTAAAATTGCTGTTCCGAAAAATTCACCTAATAATTGGGTAATTACAGATGTGTTCATATATTAACCTCTATCTTTTAAGATAATCAAGCTCTGATTTTTTAATAGCTTGATCTAAATTTTGTATTTCTTGTTCTTTTCTTTCATTGTCCCATTTAAGATGAAGAGCCATTTCATCAATAATAGGATCTTTAATTTGATCAATGGTATCTGCTTCAAATAAAATATGATTAGTTCGACGTAAAAGATAATCGACCGCAGTAAGGGTCATTTCATGATCCATTGAGTAATGAAGAGCTAAAGTTTCACCTAAGCTAAGACCCGGAGCAGCTTTTACATGATCAGCCATTTCAAACATTTCTGGTGCGTTAGAACCAAATAAGTTAGCAAATTTGGTTGCTTCTTTAGAATCAACGCCATGGTCAATACCAACCTGGGCATATTTCTTAATATTTTCGTCAACTTTAGAAGGATCAAAATGTCCGCCAGACACCTGTAATTTTTTCGAATCAGTTAAATGGACTTCAGTATTATATTTAGATCCCATTAAATCTTTTATTTTATTTAATGCTCCAGCGGCCATTTTTCTATAATCAGTAATTTTACCACCGGCTAGATTTAAAAGTCCATCTGGATCAACAGTGAGAGAACTTCCTCTGGAGACAGAAGATGCGCTTTTTGTTTTTTCAGATTGAGCACTCTTGAGGTTGTTTAATACGTCTTCAACGTCTCTACGTTCAACTTTTCCTGCTTGATATTCGTTAACAGTATCAATGACTTTCTTAAGACTCTCTTCAGAGATAGCCTTTTTAGATCCACCATTGTAATCAGAACCGCCATTTGAAGAAAGTAATGGTCTTAAACCAGCCCAGCTAGCTTCAATATCATTAGTTGTAAGATGAGCATCCGGGAAGCGATTATTAACTACTTCTAACAAATAATCAACATCTTCTTGAGTAACTTCGGGATGTTTAAAATCTCCACGATAATCAGTATCAGTCGTTCCAAAATAAGTTTTATTAAACCGTGGGATTACAAAAACCATTCGGCCGTCTTGTTTGCCGGTATCAAAATAAGTAGCAGTAGGAACTTTAAGCCTTGAATTATCAATTACTAAATGAACTCCTTTAGTAGGACGAATTTCTTCAGGACCGTGGAAATCATGATCTAATTTATGAACTTGATCAACCCAAGGACCGGCAGTATTAATAACAATTTTAGCATGGATATCAAACTCTTCACCCGTTAAAAGATCTTTTGCATGAACTCCGTTTACTTGGCCTTGACTATCATGGTTAATTTTAATGGCTTGAACATGACTAGCCATTAAACCTCCATCAGCAGCAGCTTGTTTGATATTTTCAATAACTAATCGAGCATCGTTATTTTCAAAATCTAGATAAATTCCTGCACCTAATAAATTTTTCGGATTTAAATTTGGTTCTAGTTTTAAAGCTTCCTCTTTTGAAACAACTTTATTTGCATATTCTCCGGTAACATTTGCTAAACGGTCGTATAAATCCATCGCAATTTTTACTGAAAACATACTAAAAGTTGCATCAGGTTCATCATAAATTGGTAAAATCATTCGTTTAGGGCGCGGAATGTGAGGTGCTATTCCTTGAACGACAGCACGTTCTTGAACAGTATCTGAAACAACTTCAACGTCAAAAGTTTTTAGATAACGGATTCCTCCATGTACCAGCTTGGTTGAGCGTGAGGAAGTACCTTCAGCAAAATCTTGCATTTCAATTAAACCTGTTTTTAAATGAGCGGCGGCGGCTTGAATTGCAACTCCAGCACCGGTGATTCCTCCACCAATTGCTAAGACATCTAATTGATCATTTTTTAAATGATCAATAATTGAATTTCGTGTTTCTTTTGAAAAATTCATTTTATTCACCTCTATTTTTATTGACTAATTATTTTCAAATGTTCTAGTTGCAGTGACTGCTTTTTTCCATCCGTCATATAATTTGTCGCGTTTTTCTTTTTCCATGTTTGGCTGAAAAGTCTTTCCTTCAGAATACTCTTGCATAATTTCATCGATGTTTTGCCAATAACCAACAGCTAATCCGGCTAAGAACGCAGCACCGAGGGCTGTTGTTTCAAGATTATTAGCTTTTTGAACAGGAATATCGATAATATCAGACTGGAATTGTAGTAAATAATCGTTATTAGCTGCTCCCCCGTCTACCTTTAAAACAGGAATATCAACTCCCGTATCAGAATGCATTGTATCTAATACATCGCGTGATTGATATGCAATGGATTGCAAAGTTGCTTTAATAAAATCATTACGAGTTGTTCCTCTAGTTAATCCAAAGACAGCACCTCTTGCATTTGGATCCCAATAAGGAGCGCCAAGACCCGTAAATGCAGGTACTACATAAACTTCATCGCCACTATTCGATTCCATCGCTGCTTGATATGAATCAGGAGCAGAGTCAATTAATTTCATAGAATCTCGTAACCATTGAATTGCCGATCCAGCAACGTAAATACTACCTTCTAAAGCGTAATAAACTTCATTGTTAATTCCATATGCTACAGTTGTTAATAAATTATTTTCGGATAATTTAATATCTTTACCAGTATTCATAACAACGAAGGCACCAGTTCCATAAGTGTTTTTGACCGTTCCTGGTTCAAATGCCATTTGACCAAATAATGCAGCTTGTTGGTCTCCGGCCATTCCGGAAATTGGGACGGAACTACCATAAAAATGATAGGTTTGAGTATAGCCATAGATTTCCGAATTCGGTTTAACTTCTGGCAGCATTTTTTTAGGAATATTTAAAATTTTGAGGATATCATCATCCCATTTTAAATCATGGATATTAAAAAGCATTGTTCGGCTTGCGTTTGTATAGTCTGTAACATGAGAATCGCCACCAGTAAGTTTCCATAATAACCAAGTGTTGATAGTACCGAATAATAATTCGCCATTTTCTGCCCGTTCTTGGGCTCCTTCAACATGGTCCAAAATCCAACGAATTTTGGTGGCAGAAAAGTAAGGATCGATTAATAGGCCGGTTTTCTGATGAATATCTTCAGAAAGGCCCTCTTTTTTTAAACTTTCAGAAATAGATTCGGTTTGGCGTGATTGCCAAACGATTGCATGATAGATTGGAAGACCAGTTTTTTTATCCCAAATGACAGTTGTTTCACGTTGATTTGTAATTCCAATCCCTGCGATTTGTTCAGGTTTAATTCCTGACTCAATGAAACAAGTAGCGACAGTTGATAATACAGCGTTCCAAATTTCGTTTGCATCATGTTCAACCCACCCTGGGTGAGGAAAATATTGGGTAAATTCCTTTTGAGCATCTCCAACTTTATTACCTTTTCGATCAAAAATAATTGTACGAGTACTCGTTGTACCTTCATCGATTGACATAATATACTCTTTAACCATTAATAACACCTCCATTGGTTTGTAGAGAAAACGTTTACAATTTCAAAATACAATATAAATTTGGTAATGTCAATGAGACTATAAAAATAATATTTCGCAGCACCTTAATCATAACTCAAGAAAAGTTATATATAAATGGTATAGTTAAATAAAACATAAAAATAAAAGATTTAAATAATATTTATCATAAATGGTCTACATTATTAAATTTTATTCATTCTAAATAGTTAAAGGACTATTTTATAATCATTCTAAAGAAAATGAATAATTATTTAAGATTTTAGCGTTAAATATTTTAATCATAATAAAAAATTGAGAAACTAATACACTAGGAAATGAAAAACATTAATAAGTTAGAATCATTTTCTTTTTAAAGCTGAAGTCTATATGGCTTAGAAGGAGATATTACTGAATCTATTGCTGGAAAAATTTTGAAAAAATAAAAAACTTAAAATCAGATGACATAGATGATATAAATAAAGGCCTTCAGAATGTTTTTGAATCTATGATAGAAATTATCGATAAGTCATATCTATCTGGAAACAAAATTAACTCTTCAGATAAATTTGTGAATCTTTTTATCGAAGGTAAAATTTTTAAGGAACTTTTTAGTAACATTACTAATCCCTTTGATTTTATTTGTAATTTATTTATAGCACTGATTCTTTTTATAATGCATCTTGGATATTCAATTTTTTTAGCGGTCCTGGAGGAGCGGATCATCCTGCGGAGGTGGAGCAAGTATTTAATTTTTGATATAACTACGAGAGGATTAATTTTGAATAAAAAGAGAAAAATAAATATTATAATCTTCGCCGTTTTAGTTTTTTTGGTATTTTTTAATTATAAGCCCCTTTTAAATAAAATTATGGATTTTTCTCAAGGAATTACTAAAGAGGATAAACTAGTTGACAAAGCTTTAAAAGTTGAAAGAAGCAGCGAAAGAACCGAAAAAGTTCATTCTAAAAAATACAAATCTTGGTTTATAGATTACGAGCACCCATTTAGAATTGAAGGAATGGATCAAGTTTTACTGCAGCAGCATACAAGTTACTTGGTTTGGCTTTATGGGATTAGTGATAAAAACAAAATTGAGCCAATTGAAATGGACTTTACAGGAGCAGATCATGATGATGGATATGGAAGCGGCTTTTCTTTTGATTTTAAAAAACGCACAGTAACTTTTGATTATATCGATGGTCCGGCTGACCAATACGACGTTTTTCATGAGTCGATCGTACAAGTTTATGAACTAACAAAATCTGGTAAACCGGGGAAATTAATTAAAGAAACGACTAGAAACGGTAATAAGAAAAAATTGCGGGGATTTTTAGATCATCATAAGGAAGTATTTAACTATTTGGTAGACCACAACTTAACGTATGAAATTTTTAAGAAAAAGTCTTTTAATGATTTAAAAAATGCTCATACAGTTGGAGATAATTAAATGACAATTACTAATCGAAGATTTAAAAATTCAGATGCCGAAGATGTTGCAGACCTTGTGGCTAAAACCATGTTGACCTCTAATACTAATGACTATCCTAAATCTTTCCTTGAAAAAAATCTTCGAAACTTGACCCCGGATGTTTTTATTAAAAGGGCTAAAGAGTTTCATTGTTATGTTTTTGTTGATGACACTGTAAATAAGATAGTTGCGGTTGGTTCGATTGGACCCTATTGGGGAAGTAAAGAAGAAAGCAGCTTATTTAATATTTTTGTAGATCCAGAATACCAAGGACAAGGAATTGGGCGAAAGATTATTGAGGTCCTCGAACGAGATTCATATTTTATAAGAGCAAAGCGCATCGAAATTCCAGCTTCAAAAACAGGCTTGAACTTTTATTTACATATGGGATATGACTATAAAAATGGTGCAAATAACTTGGATGAAACAGGTTACTATCGATTAGAAAAATTTAATAATAAAAATGATTTATAATTAAAACTATTAATTAAAAATAAGAGGTTTATGATGTATCAAGCAGCATTAATATTAGAAGGTGGAGCTTTACGAGGACAATATACCGCAGGAGTTCTGGACACTTTCTTATCAGAAAACATTTATTTTCAATTGGTAGTAGGTGTTTCTGCAGGAGCATTGTGTGGTGCTAATTTCATTTCACGACAATTTGGCCGAACGAGTCAAGTTAATGTTGATTATCGGGATAATAAAGATTATATTTCGCCACTCAACGTTTTTCGTTATGACGGGATCATTAATTTAGATTTCCTATTTTCTGATCACGGTGAAGGCTGGGTTAATTTTGATGAAGAGGCTTATGAAAAGTCTCAAACTGATTTTGTAATAGTTGCAACTTCCATTGAAACGGGAGGACCGGTTTATTTTCAAAAACCTACGGGACAAGATTTATATGATGATTTAAAGGCTTCGGCATCGATGCCTTATGTAGCTCAGCCTGCAAAAACTGCTAAAGGACTTTGTTTGGACGGGGGCACTGCCGATCCAGTACCATTTTCATATGCGGCAAATCAGGGATTTGACAAATTTGTAGTTGTAAGAACAAGGGATCGTAAATATCGCACGGAGGATATCACTCTTCTTCAAGAAAAAGCCGCTAATCAGCTTTACGGTAAATATCCCAATTTTATAAAAACAATGGTTAATCGTGCAGAAATTTATAATCATCAGTTAGATTGGCTTGATGAGCTGGAAAAAAATGGTAAAGCTTTTGTCGTAGCGCCGGAAGAACCGATTACAATTGACCGTATGGAGCGGGATAAGAAAAAATTAACTGCATTATATCATCGAGGTCGGGCAGATGGGTTGAGAGTTTATGATGAATTAGTGAGTTATTTAAATGCTTAATTTTTATAAGGCTTGACAGTCTAGGCTTAGGGCTTTATTTTGAAAATTACAAAAATTATTAATGGGGGGGTAATAGATTGAAGACAAATTTTAAAATCCAAAGCGTTATTTTAGTTCTTTTATCTTTTGTTTTGGGGTGGAGTGAATTTATTGTAGTTGGTGTACTTGTAGATATTGCTGATGAATTAAAGATATCTATCTCAGCAGTTGGATTACTAATTACGATTTTTTCTGTTTTTTATGCGTTGGGAACTCCGGTCATTACATCATTTATTAATCGCAATAATCTTTATCGCTATCTTATCGGATTAATGATTGCTTTAGTTTTTGGAAATGTTTTAGCAGCAACGGCTGTTAATTATTGGGTTTTGCTCATTTCTCGTATTATTACAGCGATTGTTAGCGGGACCTTAATTTCAGTTAATTTAACAATCGCAAATGTTATTGCTCCTTTTAATAAAAAAGGAAAGCTGATTGCTTGGATTTTTTCAGGTTTTAGTATTGCTTCTATTCTTGGAGTTCCACTCAGTACCTTAATTAGTTCATCTTTTGATTGGCACATTTCTTTTTGGTTTATCACGGTAGTGACAATAGTTACCTTGATTTTGCTTTATAACTTTTTGCCGCATGATTACTCTGACAACAATTCAAGCGATAAACATGGAAGTAAAAAGAGTTTTCTAAAAGATGAAATTACTTTATTAAAGGATCCAAGAATTTTGATTGGTAGTTTGATTCCGTTGTTTAATTGGGCCGGAATTTATGTTTTTTATACTTATTTAAGACCAATTCTTTCTAATTGGATGCACTTCTCAACAGGTTTAGTCACGATAATTTTTCTATTTGACGGTTTGATGTCAATTGCTAGTAATCAATTAGGAGGTCCTCTGGCCGAACGTGATTGGATGAAAATACTTCCTTTTTATTACGTTCTTGAAATTATAATTATGGGGTTGTTCCCAGTTACACTAAATAATCATTTAAGTGGGTTAATCTCTATTTTTGCGATGTCACTTATTGCATCGTTGATTAATTCTCCAATTCAGATTTATTTATTGAATGTTGCTGAAACAAGTTATCCAGAGGCAATCGTTTTTGCTTCCTCATTAAATTCAATTTTTGGCAGTCTAGGAGTAGCAGTCGGCTCTGCAGTTGGTGGTGTTGTAGTTAATAGTTTTTCATTGCCATATACCGGAGTTGCCGGCGCTGTTTTCTTTCTTATTACTTTGATACTTACAGTTTGGCTTAAAAAAATTAATGCTAAGGAAAATGTTAACTAAATGCAAAAAAAGAGCGGTAACTTTTAAAAAGTTACTGCTCTTTTGCTACTTATCAATAATTTTCTTTAAAGGATCAAAAGCGTTTAAAATCCAACAAATAATCAAAATGATAGTTGCAGAAAGATAAATTCCGTGTAATCCATTTAAAATTACTTGAGCCATTTGCGGATCTGGTTTTACGGTCGATTTAGTAGAACTAATAATTTCGTTTATTTTACTAAAAGGAATTGTCCCTCTTGTGGCATTAATTATAATGTTTAAAACTGTTCCGTAGATTCCGCTCATAACAGTTTGTCCAAGCGAACGGCCTAAAGTAACAATGGACGAGGCTGATCCTACCATTTCTGGTGGTGCCATGTGTTGTGCAAGAATTAAATTCATATTTATAACAATTCCAATGCATGTCCCATTAATCATCGCAATTACGTAAAAGAGCCAAATTGGGAATTGAAGACTTGCAAAACTTAATACAATATAGGAAATTAATAAAATTGACACCGAGATCAAGCTCACTTTTTTTGGAATAAAATGACTCATAATTGTGCCAACAAAGAAAGAAGCAATTAACCACATTACTGAGCTTGAGGTTACTACTAATCCGGCATTGGTGGCATTAACTCGATATAAAGATTGAAGCCAAATCGGAAAATAGACTTCGTACCCCATTAAAACGCCGCTAAGAATAGTTGTTGTTGCAATTTGAATTGTAAAAGTGCGGTTAGCAAACATTTTAGGAGCGATAATTGGATCTTCTACCCTTTTTTCTGTTCGAATAAACAATAATAACCCGATTAGCGCGATGACAAACAAAATTAGACTGTAAATTAATGACTTTGCAAGTAATTCAACACCCATTAGTAGAGATATAAGCGTAACTGACAACCAAGCAATTCCAACAATATCAATTTTTAACTTTTGCGGAGTAAAATTATCCTTTTTATATGCAACTTGAATTAAAATAAATACTAAAATTCCTAATGGAACATTTACGAAAAAGACCCAATGCCATGAAAGAGTATCGACTAAAAATCCTCCAATCATTGGACCAATTAAAGCGGATAAAGCCCATGCAGTGTTATTTAAAGCCAAAACTTTGGCCCTTTCCTTAAAATCATAATAGTCCGCAATAATCGTGAATGTCAGTGGCATTACAGCGCCAGCACCGATGCCTTGTAGAGCTCTTGCAGCAATTAATAATTCAATTTTTGGCGCAAGACCACTTAATAAGGATCCGAGCGTGAAAATAACAACACCCCATTGAAAAATTTTGCGTCGTCCCCAAGAATCTGCAAGTTTCCCGTAGATTGGAGTAGTAATCGCCATTGTTAACAAGTATGCACTCATAATCCAACTTTGCGCAGCTAATCCATGCAGAGCACTAATGATAGATGGTAAAGCAGTAGTTACAATTGTAACCTCAACACTGGTCATAAAAGTTGCAATAAAGACGGCAGTCATTACTAAGCCGCGACCAGCTATTTTATTATTTGACAAAAAAATCCCTCCTAAAAATTAAAGTATAAAAATGCTTCCTCCCTATTACTGATGATTTTTATCATCTCGTCCGTTATAGGAGGCCACCAACCCCATAAGCACTTTTAAAAAATGACTATAACATCTATAAAAATTATAGAATGTAACTTTGTTATTTAAGCTTTAAATGTTAGGCGATAATTATAATTTTCGCGAAATTTAAATCGTGAGGGTTTTCTATATTTACCCATTTAAAAAGTCCATAACTATTACATTTTACATCAAAATCGTTTACTTACTATTTGAATTTTAGAAAGTTTGCGGTGTTTCAATTGAGGGAAGACGACACGATCGGAGATACCGATTATTGACCCCTGAAAAAGTAAAGAAAAGATAGTACCTATGTTAATTGCATAAATTTTTTTGGTAATCACAAAACAAATCAAAGAGATAATAATTGGAGGAATAAAAGATACCCACATTGCAATAGAAGCCCGACCTTTAAAAAATTTAAAACGAATAATTTGCATTAAGTCATCATTGGGATGAAGTAAAATATTAACTCGTTGAAGGATAGAAATAGCCGCAGCAATCATGATTATTCCAATAAAATCTAAAAAAATTCGGATAAATAGATTTAGATGATTGATGTGGAATAAATTAAAAAATTTTGTTGTATATCCAACTAAAAGACTAAAAGGAATCATAAAAAGAAAGTTATTAAAAATCCTTCGGGGTTCAATCTTTTTCAAAAATATTACATTAATGATGATTACAATAATTCCATAAATAATTAAGATTGATTGAAGATCAATGTGGGTTAAATGACTTAAGTTAACAGCTGAGGCAGTCCAAAATGCACTGCCAAGGTTTAAACTGACTGTTAATGCGTTTCCCAATGCATCGATAATGATTGCTATTATTAAATAAATTACAATTTGAACAGATTTATTTTTATTCATATTACTTCAAATTTCTTTTTTAATGATCATATACTTTTTTTCTTGAAAAATCACTGTTAATATTGACAGATAAGTTAGATAATAACTATATTGAGCCAAGAAACAGGGAGGTTTTTATGAATAAAAATAAATTTCCATATCGATATGATATGGTAGGAAGTCTTTTGAGACCGAAGAAATTACTGCAAGCCAAAGATGATTTTAAGGAAAATAAGATTAGTAAAATTGAACTAACTGAGATTGAGAATGAGCAAATTAACGAGATTGTTGCTCAACAAGTGAAACTGGGTTTTAAAGATGTTACTGATGGAGAATTTCGCAGAAGTTGGTGGCATTTAGATTTTTACGAAGGGCTTAAGGGAACTGAATATTATACACCGGAAAAAGGATGGAATTTTGCGGGTGTCGAAACAAGAGCTGGCGGAATTAAAATTATTGACAAAGTTAGTTATAATCCAAAACATCCTTTCTTTGAAGATTTTAAATACCTTAATCAAATTGTACCAGTTGGCATAACAGCAAAACAAACAATCCCTTCTCCATCGGTGTTTTTCCCAAGTCAAGGAGCTCATATTATAAATGAAGCTTACGATCAGGTCAGTGATTTTTATGATGATTTAATTCCTACATATCAAAAAACGATTCAACATTTTTATGATTTAGGATGCCGTTATCTGCAAATTGATGATACAAGCTGGGGGATGTGGGCGAGTTTTGCTCATGATGCAAAAACTAATAAACTTCAGCCAGAACTAGCCCAACAAGCTGAACAAGCCGTTAGAATAATTAATGAGATTGTTGATCATAAGCCAGATGATCTGACGATTACGATGCATGTTTGTCGAGGTAACTATCAATCAGTTTGGGCTGGAGCCGGAGCATATGATCCAGTTGCTGAATATTTAGCACAGCTTAATATTGATGGATACTTTTTAGAATATGACGATGAGCGTTCAGGTGGCTTTGAGCCGCTGGAAGTTATCGCTAGAAATGGTCGAAATCAAAGAATTGTCTTAGGCTTAGTGACTTCAAAAAGTCCTAATCTGGAAAGCGTAGATGATTTAACTGCGCGAATTAATAATGCAAAAAAATTTGTTCCGTTAGAAAATCTTTGCTTATCGACCCAATGCGGTTTTGCTTCCACAGAAGAAGGAAATAAGTTAACGGAACAAGATCAATGGAATAAATTAGCTTTAGTTGTAAAAACTGCAAAAAAGGTTTGGCAAGATGCAGAATAGGTTGAAGAATCAATTTTTCTTCAACTTTTTTTGTAATTAAATCAAAGAAATAGAGGATTAATATGAATTTTAAAATTGTGGTTGCAAGCGCGCCGGAATGCGACCAAATTGATGATAACTTAGAAAAATATAATGAATTAGCACTGCCGATTCTGCAAGAAAACAAGTTTGAAAGTTTTTCCTACGCAGCTAAAGATTCTAACGGTAAATTAATTGGAGGTTGTGTGGCATATTCATCTTATTACTATATTGGATATGTTGATACCTTATGGGTTGATGAAGAATATCGTAATCAAGGAGTTGGCTCTAAATTAATGGATCAAGTTGAGAAGTCCTTAAAAGACTATGGCTGTTCATTATGCCATTTAGACACATTTAGCTTTCAAGCTCCCGGTTTTTATGAAAAGAGGGGTTATAAAATTTTTGGTACTTTAGAACATAAAAAAGCAGGAATTAGTGAGTATTTTTTGGTGAAAGATTTAAGTGGAGAGACAAATGGTTAAAAGGTTAATAAGTGCTAATGCAAGTGAAGTTTTAGCAATGAATGGGTCAGCTTTAAAACAAAGCATTAAAGCATCAGAGGGAAGAACAATTCTTTCGGAGAATGTCGTTACTCACGAGACCATGGATGGAGTAACACTTAGTGAGGAAGCTGCTGCTTTCGGTGCGGATTTAATTTTATTAAATACGTTAGATGTATTAAATCAAGTTATTTTAGGTCTATATAATGGGGAAGAATCTTTTGCGACGGCTAAACCGCATCGTGATGGAGAAATTATTCATCATTTGCAAAAATTAGTAGGCAGACCAATTGGAGTTAACATAGAACCAGTAGATTCAAATGCGAAAATGATTGAAGAACGGCTTGAAATTCCTGTAGGCCGGATGGCTTCTACTGAGACAATCCAAGAAGCAGAACAATTAGGATTTAACTTTATTTGTCTCACAGGAAATCCTGGAACGGGGGTAACTAATAAAGCTATTGAATCTAGCATTAGAACTGCTAAAGAGAATTTTTCTGGTTTAGTAATTGCTGGAAAAATGCACGGTGCGGGGGTTAATGAACCAGTTGTTTCTTTGGAAACAACTAAACAATTTTTGTCGGCAGGGGCTGATGTAATTTTAGTTCCGGCGGTTGGAACGGTTCCAGGACTAGATGACGCGGAATTAAAGCAAATTGTTGAATTAGTTCATAGTAACGATGCGCTGGTGATGAGTACGATTGGAACCAGTCAAGAAAGTTCAGGTGCCAGCTATATTGAGTCGGTGGCGATCAGAAATAAAATAATTGGGGTTGATATTCAGCATATTGGAGATGCTGCATGGGCAATTCAATCACCAATTGAAAATATTTATGCTTTAAGCAAAGCAATTAGAGGTGAACGCCATACAATTCAAAGAATGGCGCGCTCTATTAATCGTTAATAAATAAAGCTAAAAGTAATATTAAAATTAATGAGTATTTATCAGTAATTAAATTGACAATTGAAAGGTCAAAAAAATCGATCATAACAAGAAGGGAATCCGAATCTTGAAACATTGATGGTCAAACTAGATTTAGGACAATTACTTAATATATTTAAAATAGTAGTCTAATTAAACTGTTTGTATTAAAAATAATTGAACGTTTAAAAGTGGAACCGATAAATATAGTTGATGTTTGCCAAATAAATACAAAATGAAAATTCCTACTTTAAATAATATAGAGTGGAGTTATTTCCAAATTCAGAAAAACAAACAAAATCAGTTCAAATCTTGCTATTGATCCAATATATATTTTCTTTAATCAGATTTTCTCCGCACGCTGTTAAAGAAAGTATCAATTATCTTTTAAACGGGAATACTTATTAAATTTTGATTTTCTAACTGTTTAAGAATTTATTTGACTGTAGGATGACTAATTGTAAATTTGTTTCCCGATTCTTTTTGAAAAATTTTTGACAATTTATTTCGTATAAGTAAATTAATAAAGCTATTTAAGGACGTTGCTATTGGAATTTTTTTAAAATACTAGTATTAATTTATTTTTCAACCGTATTATTTGCTTTTTGAACTCATTCATATTTTTAATTATGGAGCATTCTATATTTACGTGAAAAGTCTAACGACAAATTATAATGTTTTATATAAATAAATACAAAAAATAAAAATAGTGAAAAATTATCATTTAATTCGTGGTATTATTATAAACTTGAAGACAAAACAATAACGAAAGGGTTGAGATAAATCTTGAAACAAATTCTGCAAATCGCAGTTCCAGCAAAATATTTTTTTCACAGAATTGTTGAATTAACTTTATATGAAATTCAGCAGCAGACGGGACAAAGACTTAATGCCAGTCAATTAAAAGATTTTTCCTTTAAAAGAAAAAATGCTAACGGAACCGTTAGCAGAATTACTATTAAGACCTATGAGCCAAATAAACGATATGCTTATCGAATTCAAACGGGGCATAGTGAACATGAAGTTATATATAAAGTAAAACCTTTAAGTGGACAACGGATTCGTTTAATTTATGAGGAAAAATTATTAGGAAAGCGGAATCGTTTTGCTAAACCAATTTCAAAATTTTTAACTAAATTGATTAGAAAACGTAAGTTTAGAAAATTAAAGCGCCAAATGGAAGCAAATTACATTCAGCAAGAAAGTCATAAAAGATAATTACAAACAATAAGAAAGCCACTTGATCTTGGGGGAATCAAGTGGCTGATTTGAGTTTTTAATAAGGAGAGAAAATCTGAACAAGGAATGTATTTCTAAACAGAAATATCATTTACTGTTCAAATATATTATCTGTAATTATTTGTCTAGATCCATCAGTCTTAAGTCCTATTTTTGAGGTGACTTTTTATGATTATTAGAAACGCAAAAGTTAACGATTCTGAGGCAATTAAAGATTTGTGTGAAAATGAATTAGAATATCAAACTGATCTGTCCCTAGTAAAATCTCAGTTAAGTTTTATCACTTCTCATTCTGATCAGCAAATTATTATTGTTGCAGAGGATAACAACCTAGTAGTAGGTTTTGTTCATGCACAATTGTATATCACGTTGTACAGCGCTCCATCCCTAAATATATTAGGATTGGCGGTTAGTAAAAAATACCAAAAACAAGGCATTGGTAAGACTTTAATGGCTAAAATTGAATCTCTAGCTCTTAAGAACGATATACATCAGATTCGACTTAATTCCGGTGTTGAAAGAATTTCTGCCCATCGTTTTTATGAATCAGTTGGGTATATCCACAATAAAGACCAAGCTCGTTATGGAAAAATTATTTAATATAACTATTTAAAATTAGAGTTGATGAAATCAAAATCGGTCTGGATTTTGGCTTTCATCAGCTTTTTTAATAAAATCATTTGAAAACCTGTTAAATTTAATTCGGTAAAAATCTTTCACGTCTTGTTATTTAGTTTTTTCAATTAAAGTTCCTAGATACGATACTTTCTAGTTAAGTTTTCGGTAATTATCTAAGAACAATTCGAAAATTAAAGAGATATTACACTTAAGAAAACGGTTGATTTTGAATCAAAAAAAGATATAATTGGTATAGACCTTTTAATTAATAAGGTAATACTATTAAGACAAGAAGAGTATTGTGATCTTTAAAAATTGTAATTAGCTCTTGAATTTGTTAAGGATTACAATCAGTTGTTTTACAAATTTAGAAATTATTGTATGAATAATTTCGATGGGTTAGGAAAAAGTTTGTAAAATTTGTAAATTATTTTGGTAAAAAAATATTTTTTAATTAAGATCTGACTTATGATCTGAATATTTTGAGGAGAAGAAAAATGAATTCTTTTATTAATTGGCTTAATAAGCATTTAGTGCCTATAGCTGCCAAAATTGGTCAGGTGAGATGGTTAGTTGCCTTAAGAGATGCTTTTATTGCAATGATGCCAGCCACAATGGTTGGTTCGGTTGCTTCTGTATTCAATGCATTGATACGTGATATTCCAACAAGATTTGGCTGGACTGGTTTTGTTAAAGCAATGGAACCGATTATTGGTATTAATGCCCAGGTATGGACTGGTTCAATGGCAATTTTAGGCCTCATTTTTGCTTTTACTTTTGGTTACCATTTATCAGTTCAATATAAGGTTGAACCGATTACAGGGGGAATCGTAACCTTAGGAACTTTTATTATGGCTTTACCACAAAGTCATGTGATTACTTTGAAATCAGCATTAAGTGCGGCAGATTCTAAAAAGATTGTTGCCGCTGGAGCAGCTGTCGATGGAAAAAATATTACTGCTTGGGGATTTTTCAATTTTAATTCCTATTTTGGATCTAATGGATTTTTCACTATTATGATCTTAGGTGGTTTAGCTGCAGCAGTTTATATCTGGTTCATGCATAAAAATATTACTATTAAGATGCCTGAATCAGTTCCACCAGCTATTGCTAATGCATTTACGGGAATTATTCCAGCAATTGGTTCTCTGTATGTTTCTGGAATTGTTAGCTTTATCGTTAATACAATGAGCAAATCAACTGTGATTGAATTAATCATTAACACTATTCAAGCACCACTTTTGAAAATGTCTCAAGGTTATGGAGCCGTCTTGTTAATGACTGTTTTGGTTCAAGTTTTCTGGTTCTTTGGAATCCACGGGACAAACGTTTTAGGACCAATTTTGGATTCGATTTGGTTAACAGCGCAATTATCAAATATTGCTGCGGCTAAGGCTGGTCAGAAATTGCCATACTTCTGGACTCGTAATGCTTTTGACCTTTATGCTTGGATTGGTGGCGCTGGATCTACACTTTTGCTTTTAATAGCAATTTTGATGTTCAGTACTCGTGATGATCAAAGGGCGGTAGCGAAAATGTCCATTGGTCCTGGGGTCTTTAACATTAATGAACCTGCAATGTTTGGGTTGCCGATTGTTTTAGATCCGCTTTACTTTATTCCGTTTGTCATTGCACCAGTTGTGATGGTTACAATTGCTTACTTTGCTTTAAGCGTGGGTCTTGTTTCACCAATTAAGTATCAATATGTTTGGTCAATGCCAATCTTTATCAACTCAATATTTGCTACTTTTGATTGGCGCGCACCAGTTCTGCAGTTGATAAATGCGATAATTGGCTTTGGTATCTATATTCCATTTGTTAAGGCAGCTAATAAGGTTAATCCTGAAGAATTAAATCAGGGTTAAAAACGATGGATTCACAGTTAAAAAAAGATTTATTGGCAATTGCTGGGGGCTTTTTCATCACTATGATTAGCCCAACATTTAATTCAAAATCTCCAATTTTCTATTATACTTTTATGATCGCCGGCATTATTATCGTTGTTAGTGGGGTCATTAGCTATTTAAGAGACAGTAAAAAGAACGGAAAAGATCAAAAAAAGTAGTGAAGTAGTTTTTGAGAATTAAAGTTACAGTTAATTACTTTTTTCATAGTGTTATTTAATCGTTATTATATAGTATTTAAGAGCAAACTAAACTAACCCAAAACAATTAAAAGGTTTTATTTTTAAAAGAAAAACGTTAACGCTGAAATCAATACTAATGATGATTAACATTTATTAGTCTGATAAAAAGTATGTTTACTATTTGATTAGATATACACCTAATAAAGATCAAACTCTTTATAAAAAAATATTTAATAAGTTCGTTCAGAAATGAATGGACTTTTTTTATTATTTCAGAATGACTTATCTTGACAGTAATTAATTAATAGATTAGAATGATTTTAAAATGACACAGTGTCATAATTGAAAAGAGATAAAATGCCTTCAAAAACTTTTAAAAATCTCAAAGAAGAGAAAAGAGTAAATATTACTAATGCACTATTAGAAGAGTTTTCTAACTATTCGCTGGCTAATGCTCAAGTGGCCCGGATTATTGTTTTGGCTCATATTTCAAGGGGCGCTTTTTATAGTTATTTTGACGATCTCAAAGATTCTTATCGCTATTTATTTTCAATTGTAATGCAGAAAGTTCATACGGGTGTTGAAATTAGACATTTCGAAAATTTAAAAGGAGATGATTATTTTAAATTTGTAAAGAACTTTATTGAAACGAAAGAAGATGATAAATATTTTTTGTTTATTAAAAGGTACTTTTTGGAAAACGAAAGATTAATAGATGTAGGAATCGATTTTAGTTCTGAGAGAAGACTAGTTAAAGGATCGATGTTTAATTGGGCAGCAACAACTCTCAGTCACGAAACAATCCGGCAGTACTTTTTAATGCCAGATTTAAAAAGCACGATTTTAGAACATTTTAAAAAATCAATAATTAAGTTAGAGGGATAATAATGTTTCTAGCAATTAAAGAAATTAAGCACGAAAAATTACGTTATGGTTTAATCATTGGCATGGTGATGCTGATAAGTTATCTAGTTTATTTTTTAAGTGGATTAGCCACGGGACTTGCAGCGCAAAATACGCAAGCAATTGAATCATGGGATACACAAACTATTGTATTGAATAAAGATGCTAATGTGAGCTTAACTCAATCATTAATTACAACTTCGCAAAGTAAGGATCTTAATTTATCAAATCATGAAAGCTACGTTGGACAAACACCGGTAATTGCAAAACAATCAGGGCATAAAAGTGTTTCGACCCAATTTATCGGTGTTGAAAAGGATAGTGATATTTATGACAAAGTGAAGATTGAATCGGGACGCAAGGTTGAAAATGATAACGAGCTTGTTGCTGATGATACTTTAAAAAATAATGGTTATAAGTTAAACGATGAAATTAAGCTAAGTTCAAGTACTAAAAAATATCAGATTGTCGGGTTTACTAAAAATGCTAAATTAGATATTGCGCCAGTTTTATACGGGACATTGTCAACTTGGAGAACTTTAAAGAGCCTGCCTCAAACTTTTAAAGCAAGCGGAATCGTTTCAACATCGAAAGATTTTAACGTTAAAGAATCAGGTCTAAAGGCTTATCCGGTCAGTAAATTTATTGTTAAATTACCAGGATATTCAGCTCAAAATTTAACTTTTACATTTATGATTGCCTTTTTAATGATAATTTCAATGGTTGTAATTGCTATTTTTCTCTATATTCTAACAATTCAAAAATTACCCAATTATGGTGTCTTAAGAGCTCAGGGAATTCCAGCTCATACTTTAATCATTAATACAATCAGTCAAGCAGTTTTAATTGTTGCAATTGGAATTATTGCCGGTGCGATTATCACTCTAATTACAGTGAAGTTTCTGCCGAGCGCAGTACCTGTTGCAATGGATTATTCATCTTTAGCTGGTGTAACTGCAGGGATGCTTTTGACAGGGGTTATCGGGTCATTAATACCTGTTCATTTGATTCGAAAAGTAGATCCAATTCAGTTAATAGATTAAGGAGAGAAAAATGTCGGTAATTACGTTGAAGAATATTAATAAAACATTCGGGACTGGAACTAGTAAAGTTGAGGCTTTGAAAAGTGTTGATTTTTCAGCAGAAAAAGGAGAGGTCAGTTTAGTTCTAGGTCCTTCTGGTTCTGGGAAAAGCACATTTCTAACAATTGCAGGGGGCTTACAGTCGCCAACGTCTGGAACTGTTGAAATTGATGGTCATTCGATGGATAAACTTTCCAGTCGTAAGAAAGAAGAGGTTAGGTTAAATAAAATTGGTTTCGTTCTTCAATCATACAATTTAGTTCCTTATCTTACAGTGAAAGAACAATTTGAGTTTGTTGATAAAGTTAAAAAAAGCGGTAATCTAACTGAAAAAGAATTGGAAGAGTTGTTAGATGAATTGGGGATTTCAGATTTTGTTAATAAATATCCCTCAGAATTGTCCGGTGGACAAGCTCAAAGAGTCTCGATAGCCCGTGCGCTTTATCCAGATCCAGCGATTGTTTTTGCAGATGAACCGACCGCAGCTCTCGATTCACCAAATGTAAAAATTGTCGGGGAAATGTTTCATTCAGAGGCGAAAAAAAGAGATAAAACAATTGTGATCGTTACTCATGATTTAAGATTACAAGATTATTCTGATCATATTTATGAAATCATGGACGGAAAAATGAAATTGAAAAATTAAAGTTTTAAAGAGATGCTTTAATGCGTCTCTATTTTTATAAAATAAGAGTATATTAGGTGATATAAGTTTATTAATTAATTTGAAGGTAATTAAGTTGAAAAATATAAAGGAAACTAAGGAACAGGAATTAAAAAAATTAGGTTTACTGGCAACTCAACAAGTTTTCGATAAATTAAAAACTAATGAAAATGGGATTTCTTCTCAGGAAGCTCAAAAAAGACTTGAAGAAGATGGGCCGAATAAGATTAATGCTGAAAAACCAACACCAGCATGGTTACTATTTATCAAAGGTCTAGAGGATCCTTTTGTGATCGTGCTGGCTTTTTTAATGATAGTTTCTTACATTACAGGTGATCCGAGCGCTGGTACTGTAATGGCGGTGATGATAATTGCGAGTGCCATTATTACTTTTGTTCAACAATATCGCTCGCAAAAAGCTAGCCTTTCTTTAAAGAAAATGATTGAAAACACAACGGCAATTACTAGAGATGGTAAAATTGTTGAGATTTCAATGAGCGATGTGGTACCAGGGGACATGGTAAGTCTAAAAACAGGTGATATGATTCCTGCCGATGCCTTTTTGATATGGACTAAGGACTTATTTGTTAATCAGTCGTCTTTGACTGGCGAGTCAATGCCCGTTGAAAAAATTGCACAAACTTCTACAGAAGATTCTAATGAATCGGCACTTGATCTTAAAAACTTAGTTTTTATGGGAACCGATGTTATTAGCGGTCAGGGCAAAGCAGTAATTTTAAAGACTGGGCAAAATACCTTCTTTGGTGACATTGGAAAGACTTCTACCAGTAAACGCGGGAAAACTGCTTTTGACATTGGAATTAGTCGGGTTAGTAAGTTACTAATTAGAATTATTGTCGTTTTATTTCCGACCGTTTTCCTGATTAATGGATTGACTAAAGGTAATTGGAGCGAAGCATTTTTCTTTGCAATCGCAGTTGCTGTTGGCTTAACTCCGGAAATGCTTCCAATGATTGTGACTACTAATTTAGCAAAAGGGGCAGTCACTCTTTCTAAAAATAAAGTAATTATTAAAGAGCTCCCCTCAATTCAAAATTTAGGAAGCATGGATGTGCTATGTACTGATAAAACTGGAACAATCACCGAAAATCGAGTTGTTTTGGTATCACATTTAAATCCAATGGGAAATCCAGATGACCATGTCTTAGAAATTGCTTATCTTAATGCTAACTATCAGACTGGTTGGAAAGATTTGATGGACCAAGCAATCGTGAACTTTTATCAGGAAAAAGGATTTACCGAAAAAAGCACAATTAAAAAGATTGACGAAATTCCTTTTGATTTTTCAAGACGACGCCTTTCAGTTATCGTGGAACAAGATAATCATCAAATTATGGTTACCAAAGGAGCTGACGAAGAAATGGCAGCTATTTGTGATTCGGCTTTGATTGATGGTAAAGAAGTTCCGCTTACTGATGATTTGAGACAAAAAATGACTGATGTATCAACTCAAATGAATAAAGAGGGCATGAGAGTTTTAACCGTAGCTTATAAAAAAGATGCGCATACGACGCCGTCGTATTCGGTTAAAGATGAGAGCAATATGGTATTAGTAGGTTTTATGGGATTTCTCGATCCACCTAAGGATACTGCAAAACCTGCAATTAAATCTCTCCATCAACACGGTGTCACAGTTAAGGTTCTAACAGGTGATAATGCAATTGTCGCTCAGAAAGTATGTACAGAAGTAGGCATTCCTGCTAATGAATTTTTACTCGGCAGTCAAATTGATCAGCTGTCAGATGATGAACTTGGTCAAAAAATTGAACATATTAATCTTTTTGCAAAACTAAATCCAATGCAAAAATTAAGAATTATTCAATCGCTTCAAAAAGCAGGGCACACAGTTGGATATATGGGAGATGGGATTAACGATGCACCTTCGCTTCGAAAAGCAGATGTCGGAATTTCTGTTGATACTGCCGCTGATATTACGAAAGATGCAAGTTCAATTATCTTGCTGGAAAAGAGTCTTAATATTTTAGAAACTGGGGTAATTGAGGGACGTAAAGATTTCTGCAATATTATGAAATACATTAAACTCTCTGTTAGTTCAAACTTTGGAAATGTATTCTCAATGTTGATTGCGAGTGCTTTTTTACCGTTTCTTCCGATGATGTCGATTCAAATTTTAGTTCAAAATCTGCTTTATGATTTAGCTCAAACATCAGTTCCCTGGGATCATGTTGATTCAGAGGACTTAGAAAAACCAGTTCAATGGGGAATTAGCGGATTGCTGAAGTTTACGCTTTGTATTGGACCTGTCAGTAGTATTTTTGATATTATGACGTTTATTGTAATGTGGTTTTTCTTGGGGGCTAATACTGTAGGTCAGCAGCATATTTTTCAAACTGGGTGGTTTATGGTCGGACTGACCACGCAAACGATTGTCGTCTGGCTGATTAGAACGAAAAAAATCCCTTTTATTCAAAGCCGACCTTCAAAACCAGTAATTTTATCAGGAATCGCGACCCTTTTAATCGGTTTGGTTATAATTCTTAGTCCGCTGCGTTCAGCCTTCAATTTTGCAAAATTACCAGTAGCTTATTGGGGTTGGTTTGCAGCAATCATTATTGCTTATGCGATAACGATGGAAATTGCCAAAAAGATTTATATTCATATTAATCATACGTGGATCTAAGATTGGATCAAAAAACAGAAACGTTATTAACTAAAATTAGAGATAGCTCTCAAGAAATTTTAAAAGATAATTTGATTGGGGTCTATTTGCACGGGTCGTTGGTTTTAGGAAGTTATCGATCAGAAGTTTCTGATTTGGACTTTCTGATTGTTGTAAAATTTCCTTTAACTGAGCAGGAAAAACAACTTATCATGAAAGATTTAATTAAATCATGGTCAAAGTTCGCGCCCAAAAAAGGGATTGAATTTCATGTGATGCTAATGAAGGAAGCCAGACGTTATCATAAACCTCCACTTTTTGATTTTCATTTTTCTCCCACTCATTTAGCTGAATATCAGAAAAATCCTAAAGCTTACATTAGGGATATGAAAGGATCTGATGAAGATCTAATAGCACATTTGGCTGTTATTAAATCTTTTGGTCAAGTATTAGTTGGAAGTCCGATAAGCAAAGTATTTTCAAATGTTTCTGAAGAAGATTATTGGAATAGTATTGTTTGGGATATAAAAGATTCAAAAATTTCTATTAAAAATCAACCAATGTATACGATTCTAAATTTATGTCGTGCACTTGCCTTTAAAGAAAAAACTTTGTTACTGTCGAAGAAAGACGGCGGAATTTGGGCTCAACAAAATGTTCCAATTAAGTTTAAAGAAGTAATCCAGCTAGCACTTAACGAATATGAAGGTAATGAAGTGATGGAGTATTCAGAAGAAATGATGGATTTTGTAAATTATATGTTAAGGCGACTTGGAATTTAGAAAAATTATTAAAATAACCTTTTTACAGGTAGTATAATGGTTTACATCTATATTGATGGGAGCCGTTTTTTTTTGAAGAAAAGATTACTACAATTTTTACAAGTTTTAATAGTTAGTCTAATATCTTATTACATGATTTTTCTTTCTTCTTTTGTCAGTATGTCAGACTTTCGATCAGTACTACCATTCTTTAATTCTCTTATCGGTCTTAAAATCATAACCTTTATTTTTGTTGTTGGGGTTTATCTCTTATTACTTTCTATAACTAATTTAAACTGGCTCAGTACGGCGATTGCACTTTTGCTTAGTGTGATTTTTGCTTTTATTAATCACATCAAAATTGTTTTAAGAAATGAACCATTTTTGCCTGGAGATCTGAGAATGGCCAACTCGCTTCCTCAATTGATTCATATGATTACGATTAAAGACATTCTATTAATTGTATTTGGCGTGGTCGTTGTTGTCGGCTTATGTATATTAGTATTTCGTAAAAAACAGCTTCATTTTTTTCAGAGTAGGAAGTCTCGCTTAATTACATTTATTCTTTCTTTGATTGTAAGTGTTGGCTTTGTCTCGATTAGTTTCAGTAATAGTCCAGTTCACAAAATGAGTGTTGCCTTAAATAATGATCCTTTTTACTGGGATCCGGTATGGGGAGTTAAACGTAACGGTCCAATTCTCAATTTTGTTAACTACATTAATACCAAAACGATGGAAAAGCCGGATGGATATTCAAAGGAAACCATGCAGAGACTTGCTAAAAAATATGAGCAGAAATCATCAAAGATTAATAAGAAACGTAAATCGATTGGAAACACTGATATAGTCATGGTTTTAAGTGAAAGTTTCAGTGATCCAAACCATGTAAAAGGAATCAAATTAAATTCTGATCCGCTGCCTTTTACTCATAGCATAATGAAGAGTAATCCTAGCGGGACGATGATTAGTAATGGTTATGGCGGCGGGACTGCTAATATGGAATTTCAAGCTTTGACGAGTCTTGCTTTGGGGAATTATTCGATGACTTTAACAACGCCATATACTCAGCTAGTTCCAAAAATGCAGGCTCCTTATACTGTAAATAACTTATTTAAAGACAGTATTGCAATTCATCCTTACAGCAGTAATTTGTACAATCGGAAAATGGTGTTGAAGAAGTTTGGCTTTTCAAAATTTTATACGCAAGATGGACCTGATCATTTTCCGTATAAAACAACCGCTCAAAAAAATCCATATATCTCTGATGATGCTGTCTATAAAGATGTAGTCAACCAAGTAAAAGAAAATCGCGGCAATACTTTTTATCATGTTATAACAATGCAAAATCATGTACCGTATTCTGCTGAATACTATCCAAACAATAATTTTAAGGCTAAAGGTAAAATTTCTAAAAGTGAAAGGCAACAAATTGAAACTTTTGCTGAAGGTGTTAATTTAACTGATCAAGCAAATAAAAAACTCATTAATCAGCTCAAAAACGTTAAGAAGAATGTTATTGTAATATTTTATGGCGATCATCTGCCAGGCATTTATGAACATGCTGACTTTAATAAAGATGGAATTCTAATGCACGAGACTCCATATTTCATTTGGTCCAATCACTTAAAGTTAAATAAAGATGCAGCACCAAGTTTAGTTGGCCCTTATGCTTTTAGTAACGTAGCATATAATGCCGCAAATTTTAAAGTCAGTCCTTATTATGTCTTGATGAATGAAGTTACTAATGAATTACCGATTATTACGACAAATATGCTTACAAAAGAAAGTGCCAACGTTGTTAGGACACAAATTCAATTAGTTTCTCAAAAAGATCACAAATTGGTTAGTCAAAGCATTCTAACTAAAAAACAAAAGCAAATTTTATATGATTATCAATTAGTTCAATATGATTTATCAGCGGGGAAACACTATCTAACTTCTGAATTCACTAAATAATTACTTTACAGAAAGGTATAAAATCCGTTAAAATTTTGCTTATCTATCTTAAAGGGGACTTTTATGGAAAAGCGAAAATTAGGAAGTACTTTGTCATCATTTCAGATGCAGATGATCGCAATTGGCGGGACCATTGGTGTTGGACTCTTTATGGGTTCAGCAGCAGCAATTCAGTGGACTGGTCCGTCAATTCTTTTGTCCTATACATTTTCCGGGATTCTTATTTATATCATCATGAGAGCTTTAGGTGAAATGATGTATTTAAGACCGATCACTGGGTCATTTGCTGATTTTGCTTCTGACTATATTCATCCGGGCGCCGGTTTTCTAACAGCATGGAGTAACATTTTTCAGTGGGTAATGATTGGAATTAGTGAAGTAATTGCGATTGGTCAGTATTTGCAGTACTGGTGGCCTAATTATCCAACTTGGATTACGAGCTTTATCGTTGTTTTGATTTTAGGTCTAGCCAATCTCGCTTCAGTGAAGATTTATGGAAAGTTAGAATCTTTGCTTTCTTTAATTAAAGTTCTCACAATTATTGTTATGTTTATCCTTGGACTTTTAGTAATCCTTTTTGGACTAGGCAATCATGGCAAACCGCTTGGAATCGGTAATTTATGGAAACACGGTGGTTTTTTCACTGGTGGAGTTAAAGGATTTATGTTTTCTCTTTCAATGGTAATTGCCTCATACCAAGGGGTAGAAATTGTTGGAATTACAGCTGGAGAGGCTGATAATGCGAAAGATAGTGTTATTAAATCTATTAGATCAATTGTATTAAAAGTAATGGTTCTCTACGTCGGAGCAATTTTTGTGATTTTGGCAATTTATCCTTGGAATCAAATGGGTAATATTGGCTCGCCATTTGTTAAAACATTTGCGAAAGTCGGAATCACCTTTGCGGCTGGAATCATTAACTTTGTGGTTTTAACTGCCGCGTTATCGGGCTGTAACTCAGGAGTTTTTAGTTCGAGCCGGATGATGTACACCTTATCGGAAAATGGATATTTACCAAAGAGTTTTAACAAAGTTTCAAAGCGTAAAATTCCGTATTGGCCAGTCATGGCAATAATTTTAGGAATTTTGTTAGGAAGTCTCATTAATTATGCTTTACCGTTGTTCTTTAAATCTGCAGCAGATATGTTTGTGCTCGTCTTTGGTGCGAGTGTGCTTCCTGGAATGGTTCCATGGTTTGTTATTCTAATTAGCCATTTAGGTTTTATAAAACGCCATGAAGAAGAGCTTGTTGACCATCCGTTTAGGCTTCCCGGAGCTCCGTGGATTAATTATGTTGCTTTAGTTTTACTAGTAGCAATCGTGATTTTTATGTTCTTTAATCCTGAAACCAGAGCGTCAATTATGATTGGTCTAGGCTTTGAAATTCTGATGATTGTTATTTATTTAATAAAGTATCGAAAATCCGATGCGAAATAAAGATTTCCCTGTTGTAAATGTTGCAGCAGGGTATTTTTTTTCTTTATCAAAACTTTATTTGCCCTTTATGGGCTTTTTATTTTGGCTTGTTAGACTTTTGTCATCAACGAAGGGAGTCAAAATAAATTGGAAAACAATACAATTACAATTTCAGACGTGTGTAAGAATCACGGACAAAAACAGATCTTAGATCATATAACTCTCACCGCAAGACCCGGCCGCGTGACTGCATTTCTCGGACCTAATGGAGCGGGGAAAAGTTCCACCTTACGGATTCTTTTGGGACTTGATCACGCAAAATCAGGAACTGCAGTTTTTGGACAACAAACCTACCAACAAATTACAGATCCTTTAAAGAGAGTCGGTGTTGCATTTGACGGCATTGGCGGAAATCCGAATCGCACTGTTAAGACTCATCTTAAGATAATTGCTGTCAGTAATGGAATCTCGACCAAAAGAATATATGATGTTTTATCTCTGGTTCAGTTAACAAGCAAAATACATGCAAAACTTGGGACTTTATCTCTAGGAGAAGGGCAGAGATTAGGCATTGCAATTACACTTTTAGGAGACCCGCAATTCTTAATTTTTGATGAGCCAACAAATGGCTTGGATCCCCAAGGAATTAAATGGTTTAGAACTTTTATTAGAATACAGGCCGATTGTGGCAAAACCGTTCTCCTATCGTCACACTACCTTTCGGAGATTGAAGCAGTGGCAGATGATGTAATAATTATTAAAAAAGGAAAAATTGTTCTAGCAGGTGAATTACATGAAATAATGCCTAATCTTAAATCTTTAGAAGATGTTTTCTTCTCCTTAACAGAAGGCGAGAGTCAGTATGAAATCAATTAAAACGGAATTGTTAAAAATAATTTCCAATCGAATTTGGTGGATCGTTGTTGGTTTAGTGATTTTCCTGCAGCCGCTTCTAGGAATGTTGGAGGCAAGAAATTTTGCAGCAATAGGACTTCATGCAACTCCTGCTACTAATTCAAAATTAATTGAAGCAATCCCCCCGCTTAATTACATTGGATTTGACTCTGCAATGTTTGGCATCATGCCAATGGTTGTCATGGGATCAATTATCGGAGCAATTGAATTTAAAAATCATAATTTGAGAATCTCTCTGCTGTCAGAAAATAAACGTTTAACTTTATTTGTTTCAAAAATTTTATCTTTCCTGATTTTAACAGCAATAGTTTCTTTAATTTCAATTTATCTGACAATCGCGGTCGAACATTTAGAACTCGGAAAACAAGGCTTAAATCCAATAATTCTCAGTTCAGTTACTTGGAAGTATATTGGACTAACGACAATAAATTGGACGCTTTTAACGACGTTATCTTTTGGAATTGGATTTCTTTTTAAAACGATGATAATTCCCTTAGTATTTATGATTCCGCAAGTTTATAATCTTGGTGCGTATCTTGCTGAAAAGTGGGAGTGGGGTCATTACTTGCCAGTTGCAGCAGGTGATTATGTCAATTCAATTTCAAGTCAGGCTATTCATAATCCGATCAAAGGCATTACAATTCTCTTAATTTGGCTGATAATTACTTTTGCATTAGCAGGATGTTCGTTGAAAAAGCTCGATTTAGGAGGGAAATATTGAAAATTATTCACAGTGAAATAATTAAATTTTTCTCCAACATCTGGTGTGTATTGGGACTTATTGGAACAATCATAATTGCACCATTGATTTTATTTCTCCATGGAGGATATTTGTCAGCAGACGAAGTAATTTCAATTAGTTTACGTAATTTGTTTATTGGTCAAGCAGGTCTTACCGTATTTACATCCATTTTTATCGGGCAAGAATATATGCACTCGCAGTTGAGAACGAGTTTAATAACAGTGCCATCAAGGTTTAAATTATTTAAAACAAAATTCTTAATCTTAATAATGATTAGCTGGTTGGCAGGACTTGGAACAAGTATTATATGTTTAGCAGTTGGCGCGTTTAAATATCAAATTCATTGGACTGCGTCATTGGCTCACGGTGCATTAATTATACTGATTAGCTGGACCTTAATTGTGGTGATTACAGCCTCACTAGCAGTGATTCTTCGTTCTCAGGCTGCGTCAATGGCGATCATGTTTTCATTGATTCTAGGCTTTAGTCAGATGATTTTTGGATTAACTAAACTTGCCAAATATTTACCAGATCTTGCAGTAATGAATCTATTTTTAGATCATCCGCAAAAATTGTTTTTGAGCGGGTCAACTGGCTTAATAGTGCAGTTTAGTTGGGCTTTTATTCTGACACTGCTTGCATTTGTTATGATTGAAAAAAGGGACGTGAATTAAAATTGAAATCTAAAGTCTTAATTATTGAGGATAATTCTGATCTTTCTAAAATGATCGAGCTTTATCTTAAAAAAGAAAATTATGAATCTCAAATCTGCCGTAACGGCGGACAAGCATTAGAATTTTTTAACAAGTACAAGCCTGATTTAATTTTGTTAGATTTAATGCTGCCTGAAATCAATGGATTAGAGATTTTAAAGAAAATTAGAATGACTTCAATTGTTCCAATAATCATTATCAGTGCCAAAGAAACCGAAACTGATCGAGTTTTGGGGCTAAAATTGGGAGCTGATGACTATGTCGTTAAGCCTTTTTCACTAAAAGAATTAATGGCAAGAATTGAATCACAATTTCGGCGTCAAAATTACAATATGGAATCACATAAATCTTCAATAGTTCAATATAACGATATAATGATTAATCGAACTGCAAGAACCGTTTCAAAAAATGATCGACTGGTAACGCTAACCACAAAAGAGTTTGATGTCCTGAATTTTCTGGTCAATCATCCGGCACAAGTCATCAGTAAAGACCAAATTTATAATCAAGTTTGGGAATTTGACAGTTATGGTGATATCAATACGGTAGTAATTCAGATTCAAAAAATTAGAGAAAAGTTACCTAAAACCAATGCGATTACTACTGTCAGAGGTGTCGGTTATCGATTCGACGGGAAAATTAAATGAAAAAGAAAATTAATTTCGAAATTTCATTTTTAGTAATTTTAATTTGTGCGATCCCTATATTCTTGCTGGCTTTTGTTATTCAAACTAACGTTGCTGGAATTTTCTCATTCTTTCTACTAGTTTACGTTTCAATTTTATTAATAGTGATTACAAGTTTTATCAAAAGGCGGATTTTAAATCCATTAAATCAATTAATTCAAGCAACTAAATTGATTTCTGAGGGAGATTTATCACATCAGATTAAATCAGAGACCTCAGATGAAATTGGTGAATTAATGAAAGCATTTGATGGAATGCGAGAACAGTTATATCAATTTGAACAGGAACGAGAAGATTTTATCGCTAGTATTTCTCATGATCTAAAAACTCCGCTTGCATCTATTTCTGCCTACGTAGAAGCCTTAGAAGATGGGGTCGTTGAAGTGTCTCCTGAATATTACCAAGTGATTCAAAAAAACATTTCAGCAATTTCTAATTTGACTCAGCAGTTATCTTCACCAGAACATTTAAAATTGAATAATCATAATGTAAATAATTGGGTTCAAGAATTAATCAAGCAAATTAAAATAGATCAGCCTCGTGCGGTAATAAATGCCAGTGTCTCATCAAGTGCAGGGTTCTATGTTGACCCGCTACAGCTAAATAGAGCCATCCAGAATGTTTTAGATAATGCTTACCGATTTTCGGTTAACTTTTTAGAGATCAGAATTTTTGAACAAAATAATCGTTTAGAAATTAAGATCTCTAATGATGGTGTTAAAATTAATAAAGATCAATTGAAGCAAATTTTTGACCGATTTTATACAAATGAAGAAAATAATTCTGATGGACATTTAGGATTAGGGCTTTTTACTGCCAGTAAAATAATTAAGGAAATGAATGGAGATATTAAGGCCTCGCTAAATAAAGATATAATTTGTTTTGAAATCAGTTTGCCGCTAGGATTTAATAATAATCATGAATAAAAAATATCTATTGATAGTCTTGCTGATGGGCATTCCCCTAAGTGCTTGTTCACCGAAATCAAATACTAGTGAATCTGAGCCTGTTAAAATGTCGACTAGTTATAAAAGGAGTAGTGCCAGTTCAGCAGATACAAAAAGTAAACAATTTAATCCTGTTATTAATCCCAAAAATGTCAGCTCACCTGGCAGCACCTCTTTGTGGTCAAAAGAAAAAGATCAGGAACTTTCAAATTTTATGAATTCGTGGCAGTCTACAAAGAAAGATACTTTTGTCGGCACATACGACGGGGCCAAACCAGACCATTTTGGAACAATATTTCCAGATGTTCTTGTTAATCACGGGTCAGATGGTACTTTTGCGTGGGGTAATAAGGTAATTTCCATGAAATGGTCCCCCGTGGCGATCAAGAAGCTGAATATCAAGTTGTTGCAGTTGCTACGGCTGTTGAAGGAGTCACGACTTACTTATTTACGCTGCATAATGGGCAGCCGGTAGTTTTTTATACCCAGACATCTAATGGATCTAGAATGTACTTATACGACTCCCAAAATTTTGCTCTTCAGTCGGGTTTTGCCAAGATTGTAACCGGCAATTCGATGCCTGAAATGAGTAATTCTAACTTAAATAATGATGTTCAAGCGAGAATTAAAATGAAGGAGATCCCGTTATCATATCGGCATGTGTGGTATTACTTCAATGATCAGACCAAAAAAGTGGAACAGTTTGATTTCACCCATCGCCCGAGTGATATGGGTTTAAATTATTCATCTGATCATTGGGTCTTAATCAAAGACGTTGAAGAAGAGGGAATTGATAATTTTAAAATGTTCTTGCGGTATCGATTTTTTGACGGAAAACAAATTCCAGTGGCAATGCTAAAAGACGAAACGCTTTTTAACTGCTATCTTGATCCTAATCAAATCGAGATTATGCATAATTTTAAATATGGTGATGAATCAAACTAAAGTAGTGTTATCCAAAGCACTATTTTTTTTGTTAAAAAACTAATGATTGGTTTAAGATATAAATATTGAAAGAATTAATAGGAGAAACAAATGGCAAACACCTTGCATGTCGGTAGAGGTTTTGGTAAAAGTTCATTTAAAAAAGCGATCGATAGATCAAGTCAGGGAGACACGATTGTCATCGATCCAGGAGTTTATAATGAAATTGTTTATGATCTTTATGGCCTTACAATTAAAGGACTGGGGAAAAATCCATCAGATGTAGTCCTTAATATCAATTTTACAATTGATGAGGATTGTTATTTAAATCTAGAAAATTTAACCATTAATAATTTGCCTGATAAAGAAGGTATCCTCGTCTGTAAAAATGGAAAGCTTACTGCAGACAATGTTAAAATTTGTTCGACTGATCCTAATAAATCTGCTCTCATGCTGTTAGAAAATTCTGACTGCGCCCTTTCATACTCTGAGGTACACACTAACCAGGATCTTGTATCTTTTTATGTTCAGAATACTGACAAAGTAAACATTAGTAATTCAATTGTTGACTCAATTGGCTTTTCATCTGGTAAGGCTAATATCATTTTTTCCAGATTTGATTATTTATACTTAGAAAAAAAATCTGAGTTATCTATTGATGAGTTAGAACTAACCAATCGTTATGAGGTTAACATTGAAGCAAGTGATTCTAAAATTCAAATCGGTAAGTTGGTTTTACCTGAAGGTTCTTCTAATTTTACGCTTAAAAATAGCAGCCTTATAGTCAAAGAAAACAATATTAATGACGCAAATAAGTTGGATATTGATTCAGATGAAAGTTCAACTGTTGAACTTCAAAGTTCTGACGATAAACCCAAAACTTCTTCTTCGACTGTAATACCAAATAATAATGTTCAAACTCAATCTACAGCTGCTGACGATTCAGATTCTAAAAAAGTTAAAGTTAACTTTAATCAGAATGTTGAGGAAGTAAAACCTGACTTTAATCCCAACAGCGGTTCAGCAATGGATGAACTAAATGGTCTGATTGGTTTAAGCGATGTAAAAGAGCAAGTTAATTCATTTATTAAAATGGCAGTTTTTAATAACCGAAGAATTGAGCAGGGAATGCTGCCGTTTGAATTGTCTTTAAACTCAATGTTTTTAGGAAATCCGGGAACTGGTAAAACAACGGTTGCTCGATTGATAGGCAAGTCCATGTATGAAAATGGGGTTTTGCCGACTGATAAATATGTCGAGGTTTCGAGGCAGGATTTAATAGCTGAGTATCTTGGTCAAACGCAAGCAAAAACCCAAAAGGTGGTTGAAAGTGCATTGGGCGGGGTCTTGTTTATTGACGAAGCATATACGCTCAATCAATTGCAGGACAGTATGAATTATGGTCAAGAAGCAATTGACGTACTTCTTAAATATATGGAAGATCATCGTGGTGAGCTAATGATCATTTTTGCGGGCTATACCAAAGAAATGCAGGATTTTCTTGAAATGAATTCAGGCTTAAAGTCGAGGATTCCTAACGTATTTACCTTTGACGATTATTCGCCGGATGAGCTTGAAGAGATTGGTGTTAAATCATTGCACTCATCAGGATTAACTTTTGATGAAGACTATTATAAGAGAGCATTGCGTAAAGCTTATTCAGTGAACTATGACGATTCAAATGCCCGTTGGGTTCGGAATTTCAACGAAAAATTAATTCGGGTTTTTGCAGAAAGCGGCGGCAGTTTAACGGAAATTAGTAATTCTGATATCGATAAAATGACGCTAAAAACTAAAGATAAAAATGTCGACGAACTTTTAAAAGAATTAGATTCAATGATTGGTTTAGCTTCTGTTAAAAAATTTGTTCATGAGACGGTTAAACAAGCGACAGTGGATCAAAGATTAGCTGATACTCTTCCAGAAGAAGAACGTCCGTCATATCACATGGTATTTGAAGGAGAACCAGGAACTGGAAAAACTACTGTTGCCCGCATTATTGCAAAAATGTTTTATAGTCTGGGAATTTTACCTAGAGATGCGGTTGCTGAAGTTTCGCGCTCAGACCTAATCGCCGAGTATCTTGGTCAGACTGAAATTAAGACCAAGAAAGTAATTAAGGATGCACTTGGCGGGGTCTTATTTGTCGATGAAGCTTATCAATTAAATGGATCATCAGATGAAGACTATGGTAAAGCGGTTATTGAGACATTTATAACGGAATTAGAAAATAATCGTCAAAAGTTTATAAGTATTTTTGCGGGATACACTAAGCAAATGGAAGAATTTTTGAATACCAATCCGGGTTTACGTTCTCGCATCCCTTTGAAAATTGAATTTGATTCTTATTCTCCTGATGAAATAGCAGAGATTGTTATCCTTCAAATTACAAAAAATTGGCAGGTTAATGTAGATCTGCTCAAGTCGATAGTATCTGATAAATATGCGGCGTTGCCGGATGAAGATAAGAGTAACGGCCGTTGGGCAAGAAATTACTCGGAACAGTTAGTTAGAAATCATAAACTATGGTTAGCTGATCACCCAGATGTGACAGACATCACAAGAATTTCTGATGATGTATTAAAGGCAAGTAAAGATTATTGATTAATTCTTAATTTAATTTGACAATTTATGCTTTAACAAACATAAACTAGTGTGAGAATGTTTCGATGAGTGAAAGCGTAAAAATTAAAAAATGAGGAAATTCTCAAGGAATTATTTATCTAAACAAATCCTTCGTGAGATTGGTATCAATCAACCAGAGAGAAAAGAATTTGATGTTTTAATTCGAGAAAAAGAAAATGAAATAGTTTTAAAAAAGAAAGATACTTCGCGTTTGATGGCTAATTATGGAAATATAGCTAGGTATCAACCTAAAATTGGGGATCGAGAATTAAACTTCGATGAATCTTTTGGTCGAGAAATAATTTAAAATAATTAAAGAGATAGTGGTTCAAGTAAATATTTGGAGATTTTTTTGGCTGAAGTAATTTATAATCAAGGTGATATTGTTTGGATTAATTTTAATCCAACTAAGGGACATGAACAAAATGCTCGAAGACCTGCGATCATTTGTACAATATAAATGTAGAATTACCGCTTAGTATGATAACTACTGGTTATATTATTTGTCAGCAATTTCGAACCATTGATCCAAGCACTCCTAAAAGAGAGACGGAATTTATTGAAACTGCTCCCGATTTAGTGGTTTCAAAAGTATTAGAAACATTTGATCAATTTATTAACCCATAAAGTTTTATTAGTGAATTATATTATAAATTGTAATTAATTATGTCTTATGATAATTTATAAAATATTAATTGATTTAATTCAAAAGGGAAAATAATGTTTAAAAATAAAAGGTTTTTGTTTACTATACTTATTTTAATGAGCGCAAGTACAATGGCTGGTTGCTCTACCAAGTCAAGCAGTGAAAGTAAGAAATCAGATGCAGAGACAAGTTCAGTTAAGAAGAAAGCTCACTCAAAAAGTAAAAAGGCTCAAGATACAAAAAACAAAGATCTTCATAAAAGTTCTAGTGTCGCAGCTAATTCAAGTTCCAATACTAATCAAACAACTACAACTAATAAGTCTGAATCGAATACTTCAAGTAATTCGACAACAAATCAAACAACTGCTAAAAAGCCTACTGCTTCTTGGTCACAAGAAAAGAATCAGAAATTGTCAGCCTTTATGAAACAGTGGCAGACTAAGATGGGGCAATCATATCAAGGAACTTATGATGGAAAAATTGCAGATCACTATGGATATAAATTTCCTCAAACGGTCACGAGTGGTCAAATAAATGGTCATGTAGACATAGATGACCGGCCAGTTAATTTGACTTGGTCTACTAATGGTAATAACGGAGCAGAATATCAAATTGTTGCAGCCGCGACTAAAGATTCTCAAAACATGGATAGAATTACTTACTTGTTTGCTATCCATAATGGAACTCCTGAGGCCTATTATACGAAAACTACAAATGGTGATATTGTTTATTTTTTAACCACGAGAATGCAGAACTTAAAAAAGGATTCGAAAATATAGTTTATCAATAAAGCTAACTTTAAAAACACCTTCATTAATTTAAAAGGTGTTTTTTCTTTTATAAATTGAAATTATTTGTGAGATTAAAAAAAATTAATCATAATTTTAGATGAGGAACTAATTTATAAGCGATGTCCCACAACAGGGACTAATAGTGATATAATTAAATTAAAATATTGATAAAAAGTTAAAGTTTATGTTTATGTCCCTTATAAGGGACAAAATTATTGCTTTTATTACTTTCTTTTTTTCAATAAATATTTTCGGAGAAAGGGGAGGTCAAGATTATATAGATCTGCAAGGGCATAAAGCATCGAAGCAGAAATCGGAAAATCATCAATTTCAATTCTTGAAACAGTTGATTTTCCAGTCTTTATATTATACTCATCAGTTAATATTTGAGTTAATTGCCTAACCGAATATCCGTATTTTATTCGGGAATACCTGAGTAGTTGGTTTATGTTTTTAAAATTTTCTTTATTCTTCATAAGCTTATTATAAGTAGTTAAATTTATTTTTAACAACATAAACCGTATTTAATTAATGGGGAGGTGAATTATGAAAATTACTAAAGAACCTAATGAATTAGCAGGATATTTAAAAGCTCATAATATTACACAACGTTATATTGCTGAACTTATAGGGAAAAGTGCAGTAACAGTTAACCATAAAATTTATGGTAAGAGCTTTTTTAACCAAGACGAAATTTCAATTCTTGTTGATTCATTGGGGATTCCAATTGAGTTATTTTTAAATTCTAGACAAAAGAAGGAGGATTAGATCAAATATTTAGAATAGATTTATTCTATTAATGTTTTTAATTTTGTTTGTGAACAAGAGAATAATTGTTCATATTTTTTTGCCTAATATTAATAGAAAATCAGTTTTTAAATTTTTTAATATTTGATAATTAATTATGAAAAATAAATTTAAGGAAGTAAGTTTATTTGCTGCAGTCTTAGTGGCTGCAACACCACTCTTGGGAAGGGCACCATTATTTTCTAATGCACTAGCAGAACCTGAAGTTGTAATGGCGACCAATGAAGTCGGGGACAGATCCAAGTAGATCCAGATGGTAATCAACATGTTAGATTGCCGTGGGGTGTTTTTAGAATCCAGTACGCGGTACTTAAGGAACCGATGAAGGATCATACTGGTCATATTTACCCTGAAGGGACTAAAGTTGCTCGATATACAGTTTATCAAGATAATAACAATCCCTTCAGTGGATCTTTTTGTTTGACCTTAAAAGTTGATCTTATATCGTTTGGAAAAGGTAATGTATCACCTGAAGATGTGACTATCACTAACGAAGAGACAGTCAGAGATGTTGGTCCAGAGGGAAAAGAAGTTATTCATAACAAAGATGCGGATTACATTCAGTGGAATCAAGACGAATTTCTGCAGCATACAGATAATCGTGTTGTCGATCATAGTGAGTTAACAAATGCAATTAAAGATGTTCAAATGTGGATTGATACTAAATCTAAAAGTTATATGGATCAATATGTTGAAGGTGTAAAAAGGGCACTTAATAAAGCTATAAAAGTGAATTCAATGACTGAAATTACTGATTATCAAATTCATCAAGAATTTTTGAATCTTAATTCTCCAGTAGCAGGTGCAAAGCTAAAAGGAGATACTAAACCACTTGAAGAAGTTATCAATTCAGCTAAGGAACTTATAAAAGATCCAAACGAATTTGTTAATCAAGAATCGGTAACAAAGTTTCAAGAAATTCTAAATCAATACATTTCAGAATTAAATAACACTTTTGCTCAAGATGTTGTACCTGACATTGAATTAATTAATACACATTTAAAAAACTTAGTACGTAAAGACGGAACTCCTGTTCCTACCATTAATACAAATATTCCAAAAGTAGAAAAAAATGTATTATCTGCTGCGATAACTAACGCAAAAGGAAAAATAATTGATCCGTCGAAGTTTACATCTGATTCAGTAGATAAAGTGAAAAAGTCAGTTGAAAAAGGTGAAAGCTTACTTGTTAATAATTATGTTAATCAAGAACAAATCGATGATATAACTGAAGATATTTGGGATTCAATGGCTAGGTTAGTTAGAGTTGATTCTTCAAGTCAACCTTCCGATCCGTCTTTGCCACCTGTAAACAAAATAGAATTATCAACAGCTATCAGCAATGCAAAAAAATCTATTTCCAATCCAGATCAATTTACAGTGAATTCCGTTACTGCTGTGAGAAATGCGATAAAGTCTGGAAAGAGTGTTATGGGTGATATTTTTGCTATTCAATCTAAAGTTGATACTGCAGTTAAAGAGATCAATGATTCTGTGTCTAAACTTGTTAAAGTATCTAGTCCTACCCAACCTACGCAGCCATCAAACCCAGGATCTTCTCAACCAGGAATTCCAACTAATCCAGTACAACCATCAGTTCCAACTGGAGATTGGACATATACTCCAATGACAGCAGTTGGATATATTGACTATGTTGCTGGATACGGAATTGCTGTTTATGCTTCGCCAAATGGGGCTTTTACAGGAACTCGTTTGATGCATGGAACTACTTGTACAATCAGTGAAAAAGCTACAAATAAAGATGGATATACTTTTTATAAGGTTGGAGATTCTCAGTGGATTAGAGCGGCTAATGTTTCATTTACCCCAGTAAATTATGTTGAACTTTCAGGTGCTGTAACGATTAAGTACAAGAAAGGTTATGGCGTAAATCTGTGGAAGTCAGCAAGTGTAACTGGTGGATATTATCCAGGTCGAAAACTAATGCATGGCACGAGTTGGAAAGTATTCGGCAAGCAAAACGGCTTTTACCGAATTGGAGGTAACCAATGGGTGCAAGGCGATTATGCGACTTATAAGAAATAATGGGAGTGAGAGATGAAGAAAAACAAAACTATTAAGAGAGTAGGGCTTGCTGCAGTAGCATTGACAGTGGGAACCCCATTAATTGGCTTAATTCCATCATTTTCTAATGCACTATCAGAACCTAAAATTGTAATGGCATCTGATGATATGACTCAATTACCTGCAGGGGTAGAAAAGCTACAATACGGTGTTACAAATATTGAACTAAAGGATAGTAATGGTCATATCTATCCAGTGGGAACAAAAGTTGTTAGAGGGAATATATTAGTTAATCAACCCTTCCAAGGTACTTTTTGTGCTAGTTATGATACTGATTCGTTATTTAGATTTGCGAGGGGAGTTGTTGATCCATCATTTGTAACACCAACAACTGTTGAAACAAGAACTAATTTAGGACCTAGTTTAACTTCAATTTTGGTAAATGAATATGCAGATCAAATTAAAGGAAATCAATATTTAATTCCGACAGCAAATTTCACCACTGATAAAACAAAGTTAGTTCAAGCCATTAATAATGCCAATCAATGGTTGAACGGTGATTTAACTATATATCTAGAACAATCTATTCAAGATGTGAAAGATGCTTTAGTTAAAGCTCAACAAATGAATGACAATCCAATTGCTCAACAACCAGAAATAGATAATTGTGTAGTGAATTTAACTGCCAAAATTGATAAAGCAGAACAAAATGGATTGTCCTTAAAAAATGATTTACAAACCTTGGTTGATCAAACATCAACCTTAATGAAGGATACATCTGTATATACTGAACAGTCTATTGGCGGGGTTCAATCAACCTTAACAGTTGCTAAAAATATGTTACCTAAGTTGGATAAAACTAGAATTAAAAGTGTTCAAACGATAATTAATGACTTGTATACGACTACAAAAAATCTTGTTCGTAAAGATGGTAAACCTGTAACTCCAATTTCAATCACAACACCATCCCAACCCACAACTCCTACAGTAAACAAAACGTCTTTAACAACTGCAATTACTTCTGCCAAATCTGCTATCGCAACTCCAGCAGACTACACATCTGCTTCAGTAGCTGCTGTAAATTCAGCAATTACAAGTGGACAAGCTGTTTTAGATAATACAAATGCTACTCAGGCACAAGTTGATGCAGCAATTACAGCTTTACAAAATGCAGTTAAGAATCTGGTGAAAACTTCTGGTCAACCAACCAATCCTAATGTTCCTGTTAATATGGATGCTTTAAGAGCAATTATCAAAAAAGCAAATGCTGTTTTGCAGAATTCATCCATTTATACAGATGATTCTGTTGATGCATTGAAGAATGCAGTAACTCGTGGACAAGCTGTAGCTGATTATATTGAAGCCAACCAGAAAAATGCAGATGAAGCAACTAATCAAATTCAAACAGCATTAAATAACTTAGTCAAAAAACCGGGTGCCCCGATTGCACCAACCGGTAACTGGACATACACTCCATTTAAAGCAGTTGGGTATATTAACTATGTTCCGGGGTATGGAATTGCGATGTACACAGCGCCAAATGGTGCATTTACAGGCAAACGATTGATGCACGGTACTGCTTGGAAGATTATTGAAAAAGCAACCAGCAAGGATGGTTCTACTTTTTATAAAGTAGGGAAAGACCAGTGGATTAGAGCAGCTAACGTTTCATTTACGCCAGTAAATTATGTTGAACTTTCAGGAGTTGTAACCATTAAGTACAAGAAAGGTTATGGCGTAAATCTGTGGAAGTCAGCAAGTGTAAATGGTGGATATTATGCAGGTCGAAAACTAATGCATGGTACGAGTTGGAAAGTATTCGGCAAGCAAAACGGCTTTTACCGCATTGGAGGTAACCAATGGGTGCAAGGCGATTATGCGACTTATAAGAAATAAAAAAGAAAACATAAAAAATGGAGGTTAACATTTTGTTAACAAGAGAACAATGTGAAATTGGAGCAAACGCTTCATCAGTATATTATGACGCTAATAAATTATCTTGGTGGAAATATTCTGAGTATGATGAATATGGTCCATCTGCACTTTATAAGGTAGTTTCAGAGGAAAATTCAGAAAAAGATGCACTTATTTATGAGTTAACTGATCTTTTAAGATTGCAGCAACGATTTAATATGCTAAACGGTACCATTGCGACCAGACAAAATCAATCAGCTACTTTAGTAGATGAGAACCATTATAAACTAGGATTTAAATTGTTAATATGGACTGGTATTCTGTTTCTTTTTGTAAAAATGTTTGAATCTGACTCTAATTATCACATGCTATTTACAGTTGCTATGCTTATTTGTTTTGCTTTAGCAATTTTATCATTTGTCAATGGTTGGAAAAAACATAATAATGCTAAGAAAGCAGCCATAAGTTCAAATCAATACATAGCTTCGACTCTGTCACCATTGCTTAAAGTAGTTGAAAATGATTTTGCTTCACATCCACTATTTAACAAGTTATGGGCAAACATGAGAAATGGAGAAGCTATTGCGTTCATAATTAATTGTATTGATACTGATCAATCAAAAACTTTAGGTGAAGCAATAACGATGTGTCAAAATGTCATAATGCACGATGAACAAATGCAATTTCAACAGGAACACTCGCAAATGCTTGATCAAATTAATAACACTGCTTCTTATAATGCTACCCTTAATACAATTAATACAATACATAATATTTTTGGTAAAAAAAATTAAAAACTATTATTCGTTCTATAAATTCAGGGAGAATTTATGAAAAAGACATGTTATGCATTCACAACAATTTTGATTTTACTATGTACAATGTTGGTCACTGGTTGTTCTCATAAATCAGAATCCAGCGAAGAAGTAAAATCATCTAGCTCTAGTCATATTCAAAAATCTAAAAAAAAGCCAATAAAAGTTTCTGAATCTAGTAAATCTGAAGAAACATCTTCAAATTCTGAATTTACAAGTTCAGTTTCTTGGACAAAAGATAAGAACAAAGAATTATCGGAATTTATGCATAGTTGGCAAAAAGAGATGGGTCAATCCTATCTTGGAACATATGATGGTCAAAATCCTAATCATTATGGTTTCATTTTTCCCGAAGGATTATCCAGTGGTCAGTTAAAAGGAAAAACTAATTGGGGAGAAAAGCCAATTGAGTTTGAATGGTCACCTGATGGAAATAGTAAAGCTGAGTATCAGGTTGTTGCTGTAGCGACAGCAAAAGTTCAGATGCAAAGATGTATTACTTATTTTTTCACTATTCATAAAGATCATCCTATTGTTTTTGTAACTCAAACTACCAACGGAGATACTCTGTATTTTTATGATTCACAAAATGTGAATCTGCAAGCGGGATTTGCCAAAATTGTAACTGGTAAAGAGCCTAAGTATCCAACTAATGATGTGCTCTATAAAGATATGAAAAGAAAGATTAAAGTTCCTTTGATTCAACAACAGATTCCAACCGCTTTTAAACATGTTTGGTACACCTACAATAGTGAAAATAAAATTGATCAATATGAATTAACTGATAGTTCGAAGATAATAATGCAATTTTATAATGACCATGGTTTTAAGTGGATTAACGTAAGGAATAGAGGGCAGTCAAATGGTTCGGGTTCTGGGATCACTTTAAGATACCATTTGTTTGATGGAAAAATGATACCAGTTGCCATGTTTGCCTACGGAGGGTTTCCTGTGTTTACTGGGAACGGATATATGAACCGAGATCAGGCAGACACTTTAAAGCGTTATAAATTTGGGGATGAAATTCCAGAGCATTAAAAAATAAAGGAGAGAAAAGTAAAAAAATGAAAGAATCAAATACAAACGAAAAAATTCAAAATTTTTTTGGAAAGTTGGGGAAACTTTCTAAAGCAACATGGGCAATTATTGCGGTAGTCGTAGTTGTAATTATTGGATTTTTCGTTTATTCAGGTAATCGTAAGAGCGAAGTTTTAACAGATAAAGACGTTAAAGTTAAGTTTGACGGATATAATGGCGAAGGAAGAGCTACATGTAATGAAGAAGTAATTCAATTAAAAATATTAAAAATTTTAGCTCAGAAAGTTGGGTTAGATAAAGATACAGAAGATCTTATGTTGAAATCATTTGATAATCATGGTTTGGATTTTAACAGGATATCATTAGATTCTAGTAAAATTGAAAAATTAAAAAAGATAGAAGATTTGATTGACGATGTTCATATTGATTTTGATAAAAGAATTAATTTAAAAAATGGTGAAAAGATTCATCTTAAAATTACAGTTAATAATGGTAAAGATAATCCGATTAAACCAGAATCTAAAACATATACGGTTAAAGGACTCGAAAATATTAAACAAGAATCCACTAGCAGTGTTTTATCGAGCGTAAAAGTTAGTTTTGCGGGCTTCAACGGAATTGGTCGAGTGATAATAAAAAGCGATAAGATCAAAGACGGAACTTTTAAAGTTAAAAATAACGGAAAACTCTCTAATGGGGATACCGTTAAGATTAAAGCTCCTGATGAATTGTTTAATAAACAAGGTGTTCATTACACAGGTGATAAATATGTTAAGGCTACTGTTGATGGATTACAGGATTTATCAAAAATTAAAAACATTGATGCAATCAAGAAATTTTCTGATGACGTAATCAAAAATTCGTATAAATCTGACGGATATGAAATTACTTTTATTAATCTTTATGCTTTTGCAGGTGATTCAAATGATTCTGATTCATCTAGTTCATCTGATTCCGCAGTTAAATCGGATGTAACAATTAATGATGATTCAGCAAGTAAAGTTTCTGGTAAAAGAATGAGTGTCATAGGTTTATACCAAATTGTTGATAAAGATCTAGATAATAGTGATCCATTCTTGAGAAAAGTTACCATTAACAACTTGAAAGATGAAGACAACGTAGCAAATATTTCTTCAATTAGTGCAGATGATGATACATCAGTTGTTAATGCAAGTAATACATTAAGTATTGAACAACACGATTTAATGGCAAAAGGCATCAAATTAAAATAACAAATAGAAAAGGAAAGAATCATGAATAACAAATATATTAAAAGAACAGGCTTAGTAGCCGTAGCATTAACCTTAGCAACACCATTAACAACAGGAACATTACCATTGTTCTCTAATTCATTAACATCGCAAGAAGTATATGCTGGTGTAAACGAGATGTTATATGATGGAAATCTCGGGATTAGCTTAATAGAGGGAGCAAGAGCACTCTCTAATTCATCTGAATACACTGATGATTCAGTGAATTTACTCAAAGCTGCTATGGCATTAGGGAAAGTTATGATAGCAAGTCATGTTGTGTCAGATGACAATTGTAATAAATCAACTGCCATAATTTCTGAATATGCAAATAAATTAGTTAAAAAGACTACTGGTAATAGCAATTCGAATAATATTTATTCAGCCTTATATTCTGAAATTTATAGTTCGCTGAAATCAATCTACAATGGTAGAAATATGGAATTTACTTCAGTAAATAGTGTCCATGACGCGATTTTTAATGCATTAGATTTAATCAATAATGGCTCAACAGATAAAAATCAAATTGAAGGGGCAATTCAAAAGATTAAAAATGCTGTAGCAGGTTTAGTAACCTATCCATCTAGTCCTCTTGTTCCCTACGAGGGTCCAGATATGACTGAGGTCAGGGCATGGGGAAGTGCAGTATCTACATTAGAACAGTGGTATACCGCTGATTTTACGAGCGATTCAGTTGCAGCTGTTAATGCAGTATTTCAATCTAATAAAGTTGATGAAAAAAGTAGTCAAGCAGAAGTCGATGCAGCAGCTAAATTATATTTTGAAGTGATAGGCAAATTAAAGGTTAGTGGACCAATTGATAAAACTGGTTTGGTAACGATGCTTAATAAAGCAAAAAGTTTTGAGTCTAATGAATCGCAGTATACAAATGAGTCGATTGTGATTCTTAAAAGAGTGATTAAAAATGCACAAAGATTTGTTGATGATAAATATGCTCTACAATCGGATGTAAATTCCTATATAAAAATCTTACAAGATGCTATAAATCAACTAGTAAAAGTATCTGACTCTAACACTCCATCAACACCAGCGACTGTAAATAAAACAAGTTTAACTTCAGCTATTACGAGTGCAAAAACAACTATTGCTGATCCGTCACAATATACTAGTGATTCGGTCGCTGCGGTTAATTCAGCTATCACAACTGCTCAAGCAGTAGTTAACAATAGCACAGCAACTCAAGCAGAAGTTGATAATGCTGTGAAATCAGTACAAGATGCTGTATCTAAATTAGTTAAGGCTCCTTCGGCACCTACAACTGTAAATAAAACAAGTTTAACTTCAGCTATTACGAGTGCTCAAGCAACAATTGCTAATCCGTCACAATATACTAGTGATTCAGTTGCAGCAGTTAATTCGGCAATTACTGCAGCTCAGGTGGTAGTTAACAATAGCACAGCAACTCAAGCACAAGTTGACAGTGCAGTTAAGTCGATACAAGATGCTGTAGCTAAATTGGTTGTTGCTACAACTCCTAGCAATCCAACTCAACCGACAATTCCGGTTCAGCCAACTCCAAATCCTATTCCAAGTACTCCAACAACTTCTTGGACGAAAACTCCATTAAAAGCAACAGCTTATATCAATTATGTTCCGGGTTATGGAATAGCTGTATTTAATGAACCTGCTGGTTATGCAACAGGGATGTATTTAGGTCACGGAACTGCTTGGAAGGTTAGTGAAAAAGCGGTTAATTCAAATGGACAAACATACTATCGTGTAGGAAAAAATCAGTGGATTAACGGTAACTATGTCTCATTTTCACCAATAATTACTGTCGTTCCAGTTAAAGGTACAGTAACGATTAACTTCCGTAAAGGTTATGGAATTAACTTATGGAAAACTCCTAGTACGACAGGTGGATATTATGCAGGTCGTAAACTAATGAGCGGCACTAAGTGGAAAGTAACTGGTAAACAAAATGGTTTTTATCGTGTAGGAAAGAACCAATGGATTCAAGGATCATATTGTACTTTTAAGGCTAAATAATAGTTAATTAATTTAAATCATTTGAAATAATTAGAATAGGAAATTAATTTAATGAATGACGATAAGATGTTTTGCCCACACTGTGGTAAACAAATTAGTAAAAGAAGTAAGTTTTGTCCATATTGTGGTCAAAAAATTAACGTTGTAACTGAAGTAATTTCAACAACAAATGAGACAAACCAAAACAATGAAGTTCCAGTTGAAAATCATAATGAACAATTCAATTCAACAAATTATGTTAAGCCAGTTGATGAAGAGATAGTTTCTTCTTTTGAAAATAAAGATCAATCAGTAGAACAAATTACTTCTGAAACAAATAAGTCGGTTAATGACCAATCTTTTGTAGAACCAATTCAAAGTTCTCAACCGACAGCTGAAACTACTCAAGAAACGACTCAGCACCCACAAAATAACGTTGTTAATAACGATGCTCCGACAGTTAATGAACAACAACCACAAAGTAGTATTGTTAATAACGATGTGCCGCCAGTTAGTGGACAGCACCCACAAAGTAATGTTGCAAGTAATAATGGCTCAGTAAATAACGAACAGCTTGTACATCAAGGTCAGCAGCCTAGTTCGTCTAATAACCAGGCAATTAAGCTTGAGTTTACTAATAATGCATTTCAAAATATTTTTAAGTGGTTAGCAATGAACATTTACTTAACTGTAATCAGTGTTTTTGTATTATTTATTGTTTTCTCATTTTCAAGAATTTTGGGCTGGATTCTGGCATTAGTTGGTTTAGTTGCTGTTTATATTATTGTCAGTAATCAAAAAGTATCCTCTTCAAATGTTGAAAATTCCATCAAAGGGAAGGTCAATCAAGGAGTAGGAACAACTTTAAAAGAAACTGGACAAACAGTTTCTCAGTCAGTTCAAAAGACGGTTAGTAATATTTCTAGTAATGAAGGTCAGGCAGTTGTGAGCCAAGGCCGTTGGAGTGCCTCTAAAATTGTTTTCCTATGTGCCTCGATTGTGACATTTTTGACCTCTTATATAGGACCTTTCGTATCAGCGAGTGCATTTGGGTTATCTGTACAAAGTAGTACTTTGGCAGAATTGCTGCAAAGTGCTAATACTGTAAATAGAGGGCTAAGTCAATTTATGAATAGCTCAAGTGATACATCAGAAATAAACTTCTTTATCATCTTATTTATTGTTGGAATTGGACCGTTATTAGGAATAATCTTTTCTTTTATGAAATCAAATAAATCACCTTTGATTGCAGGAATAATTGCCCTAATTGGTTATATATTGCTTCTTACAGTATTTTATGACAAGATTGGTTCTGCTTCTCAGGTATTTAGCCCAGGACTTTCATGTATCATTGGACTTGCTGGTTCAATTACTATGATCGTTTGCGGAATAATTATTAGAGGTAAAAAGCAAAAGAAACAATAAAATGCAAAATAAAAAAAGCTCTTAATCAAGTATCTAATAGATATAGGAATTAAGAGCTTTCATAATTTTATTTGCATATTTAATTTTGTTCTGTTTCTGAGTCGCTCCCTTGAGAAACAGGTTCTTGACCAGTTATTGGATGATAGTTTCGAGCGTATAGAAGATCTTGAGTTACCTTATTCTCGATCGCTTGTCTGTTTTGTTTAAGCCACTTATTGATAAAGAAAACATCAATTAATGCCCAAATTGTACAAACAATTGGTCCAATTAAATATAACCAAGATGCAGCAAAAAAAATTAAAGTCATTGCTACAGCACTACCCGTTTTACCCATGTAGTACCTATGTCCGCCTATTGCCCCAAAAAAGAACCAGTGTAGATATGCCGCAACTGGACTTTTCTTCTCTTTTTCAACTTATGAATTAACCACGAGGCGTTCCTCATTAGTTAATTGTCGTGTTAAAACCTCATTATTCATGAATGTAAATTCATCTTCTTAAATTCGATATGATTACGTTTTAGTTAACAATCTAATTAATTTTAACACTTTGTCCCTTTTAAGGGACTGAAAATTTTAGTAAGGAATATGTGATGTCGAATAGTCATAAAAAATTATCTTTTTTCCTAATTTTTCTTTTACTGTTTGGTTTTACTGGTTGTCAAAATCACCAAAAATCTAACTTTTCTATACGAAAAGTTGAGAAAAAAATTAAAACGATAAAAAAGAAATCATCTACTTCAATAATTAAATATTTGAGTCATAAGGATAAGATAATTTATGCACCTTTTGGTGATTCTCTTTCGGTCGGACTTTTTGCCGATCAACAATCATCAAAGTTTTCATCACTATTTGCTCAAAATTTAAGTAAAAAAATTGGCAAAAATGTCATTGAAAAAGGTCTGTCAGAAGTTGCAAAAACGGCTGCTAATTTTGGAGTCCCTTCAATCCAGACAATTATCGATCAAAAGCCAGATCTTATTACAATCGAGTTTGGTACTAATGATGCTGTTGGAGGTAAAACTGACTATGTTTTAAACAGTTTTAAAGAAAATCTTTTACAAATAGTTAATGCATTTAAAAATAAAACAACTGCCAAGTTAATTTTGATGACAACATGGTCTCCTTCTAACGGTAAGTACATAGATAATGATTTAGCTTTTGATCAAAAAGTAAAAGAAGTTGGAAAAATGACTAATACACCGGTTGCTGATCTTTCAAAGATTTGGCGGGGACATCCGGAAGTTTGTGGTCCAGCAGGTAAAGTAATTTCAGACTTTTCGCAGTGGGGAAACCGAGATGATTTTCATCCTAATCAAATAGGACACCAAAGAATTGCTCAAATGCTATTTGAGATAGCTAATAAAACTGAAAGGAAGAAAGTAAATTGAAAAACATAGATTTTTGCCCCAATTGCGGCGAAAAAATTCCAAATGATGCAGAATTTTGTCCGAACTGCGGATTTAATATGAAAGAATATATGGCATCATTAAATATTAATGAGGAGCCAGAGCCAAGTCCTGAACCGGAACCGAAAATAGATAATTCAAATATTTCTGAAGTAGTAGAATTTGGTCAAATAATTGAAGAAAAAAAGCCGAAAAAAACGAAAAAGAAAAAACGTTTTTTGATTCCATTATTAATTATCGGAATTGTTCTTGTTATTGCTGGAGGAACTTACGCGGGAGGATTATTATATTTTAGCCGCAGTCATCAAATCACTGATTTGGTTAAGAAAGCAACAAGTACTAATCCAAAAGAAATCTCTGAAGTTGTCATTAATAGTGATCGTGAATCGATTAAAGCATCTGAGTTGAAACCTTTGGCTCGTCTTTATAGTGATTCTCCTCGTACTTTAAAATTGTTTAAAAATAAAATTGAAGATGCACCAACAAGCGGAGATGTTCAAGTAGTTTCTGAGGGTAAAATTTTTGGTATTTATCCTCGGTATCGAGTTTTATTAAAAACAATTTCATTTAAATTTTCTACCAATATGGATCAGCCTTCATTTTTAATTGATAATAAAGCAATTGAACTACTGGGGGATAAAAAGAGCTTTTCCGAAAAGAGATTGCCCGGTAAGTACACTTTGCGCTGTATTGGTAAAGCTGGAGACGATAAAAAGGATCTAAATAAAGAATTAATTGTATCTCCTTTTGAAGATTCTAAAAATATTTCTTTTAAAGCTAAACTGCCAGAGAAGAAAAAAGAAATCGTGAAGAATGATAATAAATCCAACCCTGAAACAATAAAAAAGGGTAAAAAAGATAGTCAAAGCAGTAGTAGCAGCTCATCAACTCGTGTCTTTTATGATGAGGGTGACGATTCAGATACTGATAACAATGATTCAAGTTCAGATGATAGTTCTGATTCTGATGATAACTCAATTGATATGAGTGACTTGCCTGTTAACCCGGATTTACGTAATAACAACAGTAGTACTGACGGTTTAATCGGACATTGGGAACAATCCAGTAAGACCACGTTTAACTTTAATAAAGATGGCACTTATAGCGGAACGGCAAATGGATCAACAGTTTCTGGGAAATATAAGGTTGTTTACCGAGATAAAGATTATCTTAATGTTCAGTTTAATCAAAGTGATGGACAAACAGTAGTTGAACCATTCGCCCTTGTTAAAGGACATCTAATCGAAACAAATCTAAAACTGAATTGGCATCGAGTTAATAAATAAGAGCCTAAAGCTTGCTTTCTAGTAAGCTTTTTTTTTGACTTTTTTCAGAAAAAGTCTTACATTATATTATATCGTTAGCTAGCTAACGATATTTTAAAAAAGGAGGTGTTCTAATGGTTCATGATACTGGACGATTTTTAAAAATAGCAGCTCGTCAACTGACTAAAGATTTTGATCAGTTTGCACGTAATTACGATTTAACTGCAACTCAAATGTCAATTATTGATCATCTGGGACGTAATTCTATTGAAATTTTGCAAAAAGATATTGAAGAAGAATTTAATATTAGGCGTTCAACTGCGACATTAGTTTTGCAGCGAATGGAAAAAAAGGGATTAGTCGAGAGAACGGCAGCGAAGAGAGATGCACGTCAAAAAGCAGTGTCTTTAACTCAAAAAGGGCAACAATTAGTAAAAATTGTTTCTGATTACATGAATCATCAACAACACTTACTTCAGCAACATTTTTCAAATGAAGAAATAAAAACATTTGAAAAAATTTTGCATTATTATATGGGGGATTATAAGTTTTAATGTTAAATAATGAGAAAAAAATAACCGGAAGAGTTTTAGCTTCAGTTATTGCAGCAGGTATTATGTCTTTTTGCGGGGTTTTAGTAGAAACTGCGATGAATATAACTTTTCCCACTTTAATGGATGAATTTAAAGTTAACACCTCGACAGTTCAGTGGATGACAACTGGTTGTCTTTTAGTCGTGGCAATTGTAGTGCCGTTATCTGCAATTTTGAAAAAGAATTTTCCAACTAAAGCAATTTTTTTAACATCTAATCTATTATTTATTTTAGGTGCATTATTGGATGCTTTAGCAAAAAACTTCGATTTATTATTAATTGGTCGAATGATTCAAGGGGTTGGAACAGGTCTTGCATTACCATTGATGTTCAACATAATTTTAGAGCAAGTACCATCAAATAAAATTGGTTTGATGATGGGGATTGGGTCGTTGATTACTGCAGTAGCTCCGGCAATTGGACCAACTTATGGCGGATTAATCGTTAATAGTCTGGGCTGGAGATTTATCTTTGTCTTACTGATTCCAATTTTAATCGTTTCGCTTTTGATGGGTACTTATTCAATTAAACAGGTGAGTGCGATTAAACGGACGCGTGTCGACCTCTTAGGAGTTTTAAGCATTATTTTGATGTTTACCGGTTTTATCTTAGGATTTAGTAACTTAGGAGAAAACAATATCATTAGTTTAGAAGTTGGCGGAGCATGGATTGTTGGGATTTTAGGCCTTTGCTTATTGTTATACCGTAATAATTCATCTAATCCGATTATTAATCTTGATGTTTTAAAAAATAAACCATTTGCGGGCCATGTTATTAGTTTCTTTTTCTTCCAGCTTTGCGGATTGGGAATTTCTTTTATTTTACCTAACTATATTCAATTAGTTAATCATCAAACTGCAACTATTGCAGGTTTAATTGTTTTGCCTGGTGCTGCTTTAGGTGCGATATTAGCTCCGATTAGTGGACAAATATTAGATCGAATGGGTGCTCGTTTCCCAATTTTACTGGGAACAACATTTGCTGTTGTTGCTTTAATTCTATTTACAATTTTCAGTAATGACTTAAGTTTAGGTCTAATTATTGTAATTTATCTTTTGTATATGGCAGGAACTGGTTTTGCTTTTGGTAATATCATGACTAGTGGCCTTCAAAATTTAACACTTGAACAACAAGCGGATGGCAACGCAATTTTGACGACGTTACAACAATTTGCAGGTGCAATGGGAACTTCCGTAGTCGCAGCAATTATTGCTCAAAGTCAAAATCAAACTGGGATCAGTAATTCAGTTGCCACCGCTAGCGGTAGTCACAACGCATTTATCGTTTTATTGGTCTTGGGAATTTTAGAATTTTTAATTTTGTTTAAGGTGGTATCGAACAAAAAGACTTCAAACTAAAAAGGTTAAATTTCTTTCTGACGAAAGGAATTTAACCTTTTTTTATTTATCGATGGAAATAATGGAAAGAGTAATCGTCACGCCATCTAAAATTGTGAGGCCCACAGTGAGGATGCATATGCATCATATGTTCAAAGCGGGGATCGTCAAATCTTTCACGAGCTTTGAGCATCCATTCTCTTCGCATTTCATCGTCTTCGTCATTACCGACTTCCGATTCCAAATTACTAATGATTCGATCTAAATAATCACTAAATTGATTTAATTCTTCAGAATTTAATGAGTTAAAAACTTTATTTACAGGTGCAACTTCCTCAGAAGCTTTTCTACCTTCTTCGGTTAAGTGGACCAAGATTACTCTTTTGTCTTCCTCTGATGGAGTTCTTTCAATGTACCCAGCTTTTTCCAATTTGTTAAGCAGCTCGTTTAAAGATTGTGGTCTAATATTTAGTAGAAAAGATAAATCTTTTGATGAGATTTTATCTTGCATTTTAAGTAATGCTAAAACTCGTCCTTGACCAAATGTTGGATCAGAAAAAGGACCGTGTTCCATTCTATTTTTCATATGCCATTTTTTAAGCAGCATCTGAAGGTGCATTAATTTGTGTTGAATCTCGTAGTCGTTATTTTCCATAATTAAACCTTCCTTTTAAATATACATCAGGTACCTTACATAAATAGTTATACAGGTACCTGATGTATTTGTCAAGTAAAATAAAAGAAATGAATTTGTAACTTTTAATATGATATACTTCAGTCTAATGTGTTATTTATACATTAAATAAATTTAAATTTAAGGGAAAAATTAATATGAAAAATCATAAATTTTCTAAAACTGCTTTAATTTCAGCATTAGCACTTACGATTGGAACACCATTAACTAGTTCAGTTATGTTGTTTTCTAATCAATTACAAACAAGCAATAATGTTTATGCAGATCAAACTCCAGCACCTTTAAATCAATTTGATCAAAAAGTTTGGGCTCAAAAAACTTTAGATGAATTAAATCGTCTTCGAGCTCAAAACGGCTTAAAACCCCTTGCATCTGATCCAGCATTGATGACATTTACTCAGGGTCGGGCAGATACAATTTATAAAAATCAGAAATTAGATCATACGGGAAATTATGGAGAAGTAAATAAAGATCTTAAGGGTGCAGCTGGTGAAAACTTAGCTCAAAGTATTTTTACTGGTGGTTCAAATACTGATTCTAAAGATGTCATTGCTCAGCTTTACGATGATGATGGAGTTCCAACTTTTGGGCATCGTAAAAATATGTTAGCTCCTTTTTATAATAAGGTCGGAATTGGCATTACTTACGACCCTGCTAAGCGTCAATTATGGGTTGCAATGACTTTATACCAAGATCCTTCAATTAAGAGTGATCATGATGATGCTGCTAGTATTAATGAATATTTTAAGTATTGTGATCAAAAAGGAGTTGACGATGCTAAATGGCCAAGTAAGTACGATATGGCTGGTAAAGAGTACTTTTCTGCTAAATATAACGAAAAAGGTATTAGCCAAGACGGTATTGCTGACAGTAAATTTGGTCCGAATACCAAAACTCCAAAAAATCCAACAGGTACAGAATCTGGTGCACCGGATGATCAAAAACCAAGTGATCCTTCAAAAGTAGATACATCTAAATTAACTTCAGCTATCAATGATGCAAAGAAGTCTATTGCTGATCCAAAGCAATTTACTGATGATTCAGTTGCGGCAGTTAATAAAGCTATTACAGCAGGTGATGCAGTAGTTAAAAACAGCAGCGCAACTCAAGATCAAGTTGATTCAGCTGTTAAATCAATTCAAGATGCCGTTGCTAAGTTGGTTAAATCAACAAGCAAACCAACAAAAGTAGATACATCTAAATTAAGTTCTGCTATTAACGATGCAAAGAAGTCTATTGCTGACCCAAGTCAATTTACTGCTGATTCAGTTGCTGCAGTTAATAAAGCTGTTGCAGATGGTGATGCAGTAGCAAAAAATGCTAGTGCAACTCAAGACCAAGTTGACGCAGCTGTAAAATCTATTCAAGATGCTGTTGCTAAATTGGTAAAAGCATCTAAACCAACCCCAGCACCTGAAAAGCCAACAAATATTTGGACAGTTACCGGAGTAAACACTGTTGGTTATATCAAGTATGTTCCAGGATATGGAATTGCTGTTTATGATGGACCTGCTGGAAGAGCTACTAAGACTCGTTTAAAACATGCATCTTCTTGGAAAATAAGTGCTAAAGCAACTAACGCTAAAGGTGAAGTATACTACCAGGTAGGTAAGTTCCAATGGATTAATGGTACTTATGTATCATTTACCCCAATTAGTGCTATTACCCCTGTTAAAGGAACCGTAACTATTAAATATCCAAAAGGTTATGGTATTAACCTTTGGAAGACTCCAAGTGTTAAAGGTGGATTTTACAAAGGACGTAAATTAATGAGTGGTACTAAATGGAAAGTTAATGGCAAACAAAACGGATTTTACCAAGTAGGTAAAAATCAGTGGATTGAAGCTGCTCATACAACATTCTCAGCAAAATAAACATAAAAAAATCTGGTTATAAAAGCCAGATTTTTTTATTTAAGCTCGTTTCCATTTCATTCTTAAATTTGTTTCAATTAGATGATCGTTCTTTAAATCGAAAGGCTGAACGGTTTTGGTCCCGTTACTATGGGTAAACTGAATATTTAAATAATCTTTGTCTCGATAGACAATTTCATATTGTCCATAATTATGGTTTCCGTTAGAAGTATTAGTAAAGGTTCCATTATGATTAAATTTAAAAATTGAACCTTTTACTTGTTTCCAAATTCCAACTAATCCCTTTGAACTATTGTTAGAATTTCTTAAACTAGGATCGTTTGGTAAATCTTTAGTTTCTTTAAAACTAAGAATGTCATCATCGGATTCCTGATTAAAAGGATTTGCATATTCCCGAATAAACTGCTTAACATCTACTTTTTTTCTTTTCTTTGCAGGAGGTGTTACATAGAAAGAAATAACTGGCTGTTCGCCGATTGGCGAGATCACAGCTGATTGTTTTAAATCTTTTTTCTTCTTCCCGGAATTTCCTAAACAGCGAAATGTGTACTTTCCCGGGAGTCTTTTGACGGTTAATTTTTTCTTCCTTCCATAAAATTGAATTGGATTTTCATCAATATTAAACGACGGATGATCAAGATTAGTTTTTATTGTAAACATGATAGGTTTAATTAAAAGACGGTAACGAGGATAAATTCCCAAAATTTTTCCACTTTTGACAATTTGTACGTTCCCAGAATCAGCAGCATCGACTACTTTTTCTCGCATTAATTCTTTCTTTTCAGGTGATGTTTGATAAAGTTCAGTTAAAGGCTCTAAGTCCTTTGGCTTCAATGGTTTATGACTTTGATCAATTGCAATTTGTGATATTTCCTTAGGATTGGTACTTACAACTTTTTGAGCCATTGCAGTTAATTGACGGCTGCGGCTAAAGTAGATTAAACCGCTGGTATAAGCAATTAATCCAATTATTAAAATGCAAGAAGTTATTATAATCCAAAATAAAGGTGAAGATTTTATTTTCTGTTTTTCTTTCATTAAGCCGATTTCGTTCTCCGATCGTATTAGTACCTGATATCATAAACAAAATATTTTAAAATAGGAATAGGGTCAAAAAAAACTTAAAAAATAATTCAAGTTAAATATTTTCAAATTTTTTAAGATGATTTACTATAAAGATAAAATTATAAGGAGAAGTGGAATGTTAAAAGAATTTAAAAATTTTATTGCTCGCGGAAATATTTTAGATTTAGCTGTAGGTGTAATCATTGGTGGGGCAATGACTAATATGGTAAGCTCATTGACCAAAAATCTGATTAATCCGTTATTGTCAATGTTTGTTGGAAAAACTGATTTAGGGCGTTTAAAAGTAACAATTTTTGGAGCCACTTATAAGTATGGTGATTTTCTAAATGATGTAATCAATTTTTTAATTATTGCCTTTGTTGTTTTTCTGCTTCTTAAAGCTATTAGAAAAATTATTCCTGAAAAGAAAAGTGATCCTGCTAAGCCAAGTAACGAAGAAGTTTTACTTACTCAGATAAGGGATTTACTAGCAAAAGAAGAATCAAAGTAGCTCTTTAAATAAGATTTAATTAAGAGTAAGATTAATGAACATGCTTACCTAATATTGGTAAGTTCAAAATTGCTTTGATAGAACTTAAATAGTAATAAAAGTCATTCAAAGAATCAATGCTTTTATGTTAGCCGCACGTTAGGCGAATATAATATTGTATTGGTTTTTTTGTGTGGGCAAAGGAAAGTTTATAAATGATAAAAAAATTATTAGCCAATCTTGGTGAATATAAAAAAGAAAGCATTATTACCCCGATTTATGTTGCAGGTGAAGCGTTGATGGACGTGATTACACCGACAGTAATGGCAATGTTAATTGATCGAGGTATTAATCAAGGGAATAAAGAAGAATTATTTAAGATCGGATTTTTGCTCTTTCTTTGTGCGATGATTTCCTTTGTTTTTGGTGTAATGTCAGCCAGAACTGGAGCTCGAGCATCGGTCGGCTTTGCTCGTAATCTGCGGCATAATATCTTTTCAAAAATCCAAACTTTCTCTTTTTCAAATATTGATCGTTTTTCTTCTTCTAGTTTGGTAACAAGAATGACTACCGATGTTACAAATATTCAAAATGCTTATCAAATGACGATTAGAATAATTGCAAGAAGTCCACTAATGATCGTATTCGCCTTAATTATGACTTTCATTATTAATCCTCAGCTAGCCCAAATTTATCTTTGGATTATTCCATTTTTAATTATTGGATTAGGCCTTGTTATACATTTTGCACATCCTTTATTTAATGTTGTTTTTAAAATTTACGATAAATTAAATAGTGTAGTTTCTGAAAATTTACAAGGAATTAGAGCTGTTAAGTCATATGTCCGGGAAAATGAGCAAGAAGATAAGTTTAATGAAGTTTCAAAAAGAATCTATAAAACTTTTATGAAAGCTCAGCAAATAGTTGCATTTAACATGCCAATTTTACAATTCGCGGTTTATGCCTGCATGCTTTTAATTTCATGGTTTGGTGCACAATTTATTGTTAACAAGCAAGGATTTACTGAAGGCCAATTAGTTAGTATGTTTAATTACACTATGCAGATTTTGATGAACTTAAATATGCTTTCGATGATTTTTGTCATGATTTTAATGTCTCGCCCTTCAGCAGAAAGAGTCGTTGAAGTTCTCTCTGAAGAAAGTGATATAAAAGATCCCGTAAATCCGATTATGGAAATTCCTGACAGCAGTGTTGAATTTAAGAATGTCAATTTTACCTATCATGAAAATGATTCAGATCTGGTTTTAAAAAATATCAATTTATCAGTTAAGCCAGGTGAATTTATTGGGATTATAGGAGGAACTGGCAGTTCAAAATCTACATTAGTTCAATTAATACCAAGACTTTATGATGTTACAAGCGGCGAAATTAAAGTTGGCGGACATAATGTTAAAGAATATGGATTAGAAAAATTGCGTGATGAAGTGGGGATGGTTTTACAAAATAACGTTCTTTTTCATGGCACAATTTCAGACAATCTTAAGTGGGGCAATGCTGATGCAACTGATGAAGAAGTCGTTCAAGCAGCTAAAATTGCTCAAGCAGATAGTTTTGTTCAAGAATTTCCTAAAAAATATGACACGATGATTTCTCAGGGAGGGACTAATGTTTCTGGTGGTCAAAAGCAACGTCTAACGATTGCCAGAGCACTTCTAAAGAAACCGAAGATTTTAATCTTAGATGATTCAACCAGTGCTGTTGATACCAAAACTGATCGTGAAATAAAGAAAGGGCTTCGCGAAACGATTCCAGGCACAACGACGTTTATAATTTCTCAGAGGATTTCTTCAGTTGAAGATGCAGATCGAATTGTCGTTTTAGATAATGGGAAAATAGACCAGGTGGGCACTAGTGACGAATTGTTAGCAACTAATAAAATTTACCAAGAAATATTTAGATCTCAGCAGAAAGGATTTGGGCAAAGTGAAAAATAAAAAAACAATTCTTGCTAAGTCACATAATCCTTTAAAAACTCTCGTTAGATTGTTAAGGTATATGTTATACAAAAATCACCTTCGAGTTGCAATTGTGTTGGTTATGATTTTAATTAGTGCTTATGCTAATGTTCAAGGAGCTCTCTTTTTACAAACAGTAATTGATAAATACATTAGTCCGCTGGTAAAACAAGATAATCCGAGTTTTAGCGGATTATTAAGCGCGATTATTATGATGGCAGGAGTTTATTTGGCTGGTATTGCTGCAGGTCTCGTTTATAATCTTTTAATGGTTAAAATCAGCGAAGGCACCCAGCAAAAAATCAGAAATCAAATGTTTGAAAATCTGGAAAAATTACCGGTTAGATATTTTGATACTAAATCTCATGGCGATATTATGAGCCATTTCACTAACGATACAGATACTCTAAGGCAAATGATTTCACAAAGCATTCCAAACTTAGTTTTATCAATTATCATTTTTATAACCACATTTGTTGCAATGTTAAGTATCAGTCTTTTGCTCACCCTTTTTGTTGTTATAACTTTATTATTGATGTTTATGGTAACTAAGAAGATTACTAGTAAAAGTGGACAGTATTTTAGTGAGCAGCAAAAAGATATTGGTGAAGTAAATGGATTTATTGAAGAAATGATTCATGGTCAAAAGGTGATTAAAGTTTTCAACCATGAAGAATCAGCAATTTCTGATTTTGATCAAATTAATGATCAGCTTCAAAAGAGTTCGACAGAAGCAAACGTTTTAGCCAATACATTAATGCCAGTAATGTTTAATTCATTAAATATTCAGTATGTTTTGTTAGCAATAATTGGTGGGATGTTCAGTTTGTATGGATTTTCTGCAATTACGGTTGGAATGATTGCCGCATTTCTTCAATTAAGCAGAACTCTTGGTCAGCCTGTGTCCCAGATAGCTCAGCAAACCAATTTTATTGTAATGGCATTAGCGGGTGCAGAGAGAATTTTTGATCTGATGGATGAAAAGCCAGAATCAGACGATGGTTTTGTTACTCAGGTTAATGTGAGTGAAAAGGATGGAAAACTAATTGAAGTTAATGAAGCAAACGATAATTGGGCATGGAAATATCCTCATCATGATGGGAAAGTCACCTATACGAAGTTAACAGGTGATATTAAATTTGAAAATGTTAATTTTGGGTACAATCCAGATCATATTGTTTTACATAACATCAATCTTTATGCTAAGCCAGGCCAAAAAATTGCTTTAGTTGGTGCAACGGGTGCTGGCAAAACTACGATTACTAACTTATTGAATCGATTTTATGATATTCAAGACGGCAAAATTCTTTATGATGGGATAGATATCAAAAAAATAAAGAAGGATTCTTTAAGACATTCTTTAGGGATTGTTTTACAGGATACCAATTTATTTACCGGGACTGTTGAAGATAATATTCGTTTTGGTAAATTAGATGCGACAAAAGAAGAGGTTGTATCTGCTGCTAAATTGTCTAATGCTGATCTTTTTATCGAACATTTACCTGAAAAATACGACACGATTCTTTCAAACAATGCTGAAGGCTTGTCACAAGGTCAAAGGCAGCTTTTAGCGATTGCTCGTGCTGCAGTAGCTGATCCTCCAGTAATGATTCTTGATGAAGCAACTTCAAGCATTGATACGAGAACTGAACAAATCGTTCAAGAGGGGATGGATCACTTAATGCAGGGACGCACAGTATTTGTTATTGCTCACCGACTTTCAACAATTCAAAACTCAGACGTAATTTTAGTAATGGATCATGGAAGAATTATTGAACGGGGAGATCACGATTCTTTACTGGCAGAGCATGGCACATATTATCAGCTTTATACTGGCAAAGTAGAGCTTGAATAAAGTCGTTATCGTTGCCCGTAAATAGTTATTTATTTAAAATTCATTTAATGTTAACGTTTTCTTTTTGTTGTTAATGCTTTACGTAAATTACTAAAATATGATAATCTCTAATTAAGTAATAGTTTTTCGAAACTATTATTTTTTTAATCTTAAATTTAAGGAGAAAAAAGTGTCAGAAACTCATAAACAGCTGCGTTGGTATAATGTGGCTTTGATTGCTTTTGTTGCAGTCTGGGGATTAGGTAATGTAGTTAATAATTTTGCTCAGCAAGGATTAACAGTTGTTACTTCTTGGATCCTAATTATGTTGATCTATTTTGTCCCTTACACGCTTATTGTAGGTCAATTAGGTTCCACTTTTAAAGATGCAAACGGAGGGGTCGCTTCTTGGATTAAAGAAACAAGCACTAGTCGCTTAGCTTACTATGCTGCTTGGACTTACTGGATTGTTCATATCCCTTACCTGGCTCAAAAACCTCAAGGAATATTAATATCTTTAAGCTGGCTTTTCAAAGGTAATGGTAATTTCATTCACACTGTTCCTTCGATTGTTGTTTCAATTATTTGTTTAGTTATTTTTTTGGTATTTCTTTGGGTTTCAGCCCAAGGGCTTACAACTTTAAATAGAATTGGCAGTATTGCTGGAACTGCAATGTTTGTCATGTCAATATTGTTTATTATCCTAGCAATTGCAGCGCCGTTTATGGTTGGAGGTCATATTGAGACTCCGAACATGGACAAGTTGAGCACTTACTTACCAAATTTTAATTTTCAATACTTTACAACAATTTCTATGCTTGTGTTTGCCGTAGGGGGAGCTGAGAAAATCTCACCTTACGTTAATAAGACCAAAAATGCATCAAAAGAATTTCCTCGTGGAATGCTGGTTTTAGCAGGAATGGTTGCATTGTGCGCTATCTTAGGATCATTTGCAATGGGAATTTTATTTAATTCTCATCATATTCCTAAGGATTTGATAGCTAACGGCCCTTATGTTGCATTTGCTAAATTAGGCAATTTTTTTCATGTGGGATCTTTGTTTGTAATTTTGTATGCAATAGCAAATGCCATGGCTCAAATTTCAGCTTTAGCTTTCTCGATTGATGCTCCACTTAAAATTTTGTTGGATGATACTGATCGCCGCTTTGTTCCTAAAAAGTTAACGAAAACGAACAAGAAAGGTACTTTAATTAATGGTTATTATTTAACAGGTCTTTTAGTCGGAATTTTAATTATTGTTCCATCTATTGGAATTGGAAATATGAACGAACTTTATAATTGGTTGATTAATTTGAATTCCGTTGTAATGCCGATGCGTTATTTATGGGTTTTCCTAGCGTTTATCATGTTGAATAAGCAGCTTGAGAAATTTCATAGTGATTATATGTTTGTAAAAAATAAAAATGTTGGAATGTTTGTTGGTGGTTGGTGTTTCTTCTTTACGGCCTTTGCATGTATTTTAGGAATGATTCCAAAGATTTCATATTCGGCAGATCCGAAAAGTTGGATTTTCCAATTAATATTGAATATTCTGACTCCAATTGTTTTTCTTTTATTAGGTTTAATCATGCCGGCGATCGCTCGGCACGAATTAAAAAAGGAAGAAAATTAAATTCTTTTCTGGCTTCATAGTTTGTGACTGTGAAGTTTTTTTATTTGTTTTTATTATTTTTTCAATTATTTTCATTTGGCTTTTTCATCGAAAACTATTAATATTAATCGTATTCAGTTATTTTTTTTCGTGTCTTTTGAAAAATTAACTTTCAAACGATTTAATATGGAGGCTTCTATGCATAACGACTATTCATCTACTCAGTATTTTGATTTAATGACAAAATATTTTCATGCTGCAACTTACGTTTCAGTCGGTCAGCTCTACCTTTTAAACAATCCTCTTCTGCGTCGACCAATAACTGCAGAAGATTTGAAAATTCACCCAATTGGTCATTGGGGCACAATAGCCGGCCAGAACTTTATCTATACTCATCTTAATCGGGTAATTAAAAAATATGATTTAAACATGTTCTATATCGAAGGTCCAGGACACGGCGGGCAAGTCATGGTATCTAACTCTTACTTAGACGGCAGCTATACTGAAATCTATCCAGAGATCACCCAAGATGAAAAAGGGATGCAAAAATTATTCAAACAGTTTTCATTTCCGGGCGGAGTAGCGAGTCATGCGGCACCCGAAACACCCGGTTCCATCCATGAAGGAGGAGAATTAGGCTATTCGATTTCTCATGGAACGGGAGCAGTGTTAGACAATCCAGAAGTGATTGCCGCGGTAGTAGTAGGAGATGGTGAGGCCGAGACGGGTCCATTGGCGACATCATGGTTTTCCAATACTTTCATTGATCCAAAGAAAGACGGAGCAGTACTGCCAATTTTGAATTTAAATGGATTTAAGATTTCTAATCCAACGATTCTTTCGCGCAAAAGCGATCAGGAGTTAACTGAATACTTTAAAGGAATGGGCTGGGAACCGATTTTTGTTGAAGGAGATGACCCAGAGAAATTAAATCCCGTGATGGCGAAATCTATGGATCAGGGAGTCGAGAAGATTCAACAGATCCAGTCTGATGCAAGAACTGGTCAGTTAAAAGAAGAACCACATTGGCCGGTAATTATTTTCCGGGCACCAAAAGGCTGGACAGGACCAAAAGAATGGGTAGGAGTTCCAATTGAGGGATCATTTAGAGCCCATCAGATTCCCATTCCAGTTGACCAGGAACATCCAGAGCACATTGAAGCACTGGTTGAATGGTTAAAATCGTATCATCCGGAAGAATTATTTGATGAAACAGGAAAGCTTAAATCGGAGATTGCAGCAACAATTCCCGATTCAGCTCATCGAATGGCAGGCAATCCGATCACAAACGGAGGGTTAAATCCTAAAGATTTAAAACTGCCTGATCCAAGTAATTATCAAGTAAAGATTACAACTCCAGGAACCGAAGAAAAACAGGACATGATCGTTTGGTCAGATTATTTAAGAGATGTAATCAAAAATAATCCCGATAATTTCATGATGTTTGGACCAGATGAAACGATGAGCAATCGGCTGTATGGAATTTTTGAAGTGACAAAACGGCAGTGGGAAGAAGGCATTAAAGAGCCGTATGATGAATCATTGGCACCTGAAGGCAGAATCATTGACTCCCAGCTTTCAGAACATCAGGCAGAAGGGTTCCTTGAAGGTTATACCTTAACGGGAAGACACGGAATATTTGCGTCATATGAAGCATTTCTAAGAGTAGTTGATTCAATGATTACCCAGCACTTCAAATGGATTAGAAAGGCTAAAGAGTTAAGCTGGCGCAAGAGTTATCCCGCACTAAATATAGTAGCAACATCAACGGCATTCCAGCAGGATCATAACGGGTATACGCATCAAGATCCAGGAATCATTACGCATTTAGCAGAAAAGAAAGCAGAATACATCAGAGAATACTTCCCAGCGGATGCAAACTCTCTTTTAGCGATATCTAATAAGACGTTAAACGATCGGGATGTGATTAATCTTTATGTGACATCAAAACAGCCGCGCCCTCAGTTTTATTCAATGACAGAAGCTAGTGAGTTAGCCGAGAAGGGATTAAAGGTGATAGATTGGGCGAGTAATGATCAGGGAGAACAGCCTGATTTAATAATTGCAGCCTGCGGAACTGAACCGAATCTGGAAGGCTTAGCGGCGGTGAATCTGCTGCACGATCAATTCCCAGAATTGAAACTGAGATTTGTAAATATTGTTGATCTGTTGAAACTACGAGTTCCAGAACTTGATTCAAGAGGATTAACGGAATCAGAGTTCAATAAATATTTCCCAGCGGGAGTACCGATTATTTTTGCATTCCATGGATATGAAGATATCATTCGTTCAATTTTTTATGATCGGCCGAATCATCCAGTTTATATTCATGGCTACCGAGAAGACGGAGACATTACGACGGGATTTGACATGCGGGTGGTAAATGAGTTAGACCGGTATCATTTAGCCAAAGATGCAGTTAAGCGAGTAAAGGCAATTGATGAAGAAGAGGCTATCCAATTCTCAAAAGAGATGGATGAAATGTTAAAGAAGCATCATGATTACATCAGAGAAGCAGGAGCAGACCTGCCGGAAGTTACTGATTGGAAGTTTAACCCGTTAAATTAATTTTAATCAAGGCTAAAGTTATAATAAAAATATAACTTTAGCTTTTTGTTAATTATTAAATTATGAATAATTGGACTATCAACAGTGAATTTGAGAGAATGGTATAATCTAAGCTAATAGATTAAAGGTGAAAAGGAAAAAATTCCTTTGCAGCTTTAGGAGGTAGTCATGACAAAAAAAATTCTAGTAGTAGATGATGAAAAACCGATTACAGATATAATTAAATTTAATTTAAGTAAAGAGGGTTTTGATGTAGTCACGGCTTTTGATGGCGAAGATGCCTTAGCAAAAACAAAATCTGAATCACCAGATTTAATTTTACTTGATCTGATGCTGCCAAAAATTGATGGACTAGAAGTAGCTCGTCAAATTAGAAAAACTCAAAATACGCCAATTATCATTATTTCAGCCAAGGATGACGAGATTGATAAAATTATTGGACTTGAATTGGGAGCGGATGATTACGTTACCAAACCTTTTTCAAATCGTGAATTAGTTGCAAGAGTTAAAGCAAATTTACGTAGAAGTGATATTGCACCAGCACCAGCTAACAAAACGTCTAAAATTAAAATTGCTGATTTAGAGATTGATACTGATGCATATACTGTTAAAAAAGGTGATAAGACGGTTGAGCTAACCAATCGTGAATACGAGTTATTGGTTTATTTAGCTCGTCATGTTGGTCAAGTAATGACAAGGGAACATCTTCTGCAAAAAATTTGGGATTATGATTATTTTGGAGATGGAAGGACAGTTGATGTGACGATTCGCCGTTTACGTGAAAAAGTTGAGGACTCTCCAAGTAATCCAACGTTTTTAATTACAAAAAGAGGAATTGGCTATTATTTAAATGATCCAACTAATAATGAGTAAATTAGTAGGTTTTTTTAGGTCACTTACCTTTAAGATTGCAATGGTCTTTATTTTGCTTCTTCTTGTTACGGTAGAAATAATTGGAGCCTATTTTGTTAGGACTAGTCAAAATCAAGGAATTCAAAATTTTCAAAATACTGTTAATAATATCTTTCCCAATTATGTTTTGAATCAATTAGGATCTGATATTACAAATCCCAATACTACTAAAGGGAATAGCGAAATCCAAAATATTTTAAACTCTTCTCAGGTTACTGATGTTACAGCTCTGCAGGTTGTTGATAAAAATGGAACAATCAGAGGAGATTCAAACATTAATAATCGAGGTTTAATTGGTCAAAAAACCACTAATTCTGATATTAAAGATGCTTTATATAGTGGACAAATTCAAAAAAAACAAGTTTTTGATCGAAGTTACGGCAACACGTATGTTTTGGTTTTGCCGATAAAAATTACCAATAACTCTTCGACGTCGAATTCCGCAGTTGGGGTTGTTTATGTTCGTGCAAGTATGGAAAGTGTTTATCAAAGTGTCAGTAAAGTGATGATTATTTTCTATACTGCCAGTATTGCTGCAATTTTATTAGCAATAATTTTGGCAATAATTATTAGTCGAGCGATGACTCACCCGATTGATGACATGAAAAATCAAGCTATCAAAATGGCTAATGGAGATTATTCTGGGTTAGTGCCAGTCTATTCAAATGATGAACTTGGACAATTAGCTCAATCAATTAATGATTTGTCGCTTCAAATAAGAGAGGCTCAGGAATCTAGTTTAAGGGAACGAAATCGACTAGATTCGGTGCTTTTTCACATGACAGATGGCGTGATTGCAACTGATCGAGTTGGAAAGATTTCCATTATTAACGAAAGAGCACTTGAATTTTTAGACCTCGAACGAGAAGAAATTGTTGGGAAGTCAATTTTAGATGTTCTTAAATTAAGCAATCAATATTCAATTCGGCAAATTTTGGAGCAGCCGCACGGAATTAAAATTGATGAAAATAAAAATAATGAAGATGAGTTAATCCTTAATGTTGATTTTGCAACGTTAAAAGCCAAAAATGGCTATATAACAGGTTTGGTTTGTGTACTTCATGATATTACAGAGCAACAAAAAAATGATCGCGAACAACGTGAATTTGTATCAAATGTTTCTCACGAGTTAAGAACACCACTTACAAGTATGAGAAGTTATCTAGAAGCGTTAGAAGATGGAGCATGGCAAGATGAAACTTATGCTCCAAAATTTATTAACGTTTCACTCAATGAAACTAATCGAATGATTAGAATGATTAATGATCTTTTAAATTTATCTCGTCTTGATCGTGGAACTTTTAAATTAAATTTGGAATATATCGATTTAATTGAATTTACAAATTTTATCATTGATCGATTTGATATGATGATTCAAACAGATGATCGAGAACCTGAATCAACAAAATTTGTTAATGATTTTGAGGATGTAAATAAGAAAAATTATAAAATTATTAGACGTTATGATCGAAATTCAGTTTGGTTAGAAGTTGATCCAGATCGTTTAATGCAAGTTATTGACAATATTATGAATAATGCAATTAAATATTCTCCCGATGGGGGGATTATTAAGATTGAAATTAGAACGACTGACAACAATGTAATTTTTTCAATCACAGATCAAGGCCAAGGAATTCCTAAGAAAGAAAGAGTGAAAATCTTTAATCGTTTTTACCGAGTGGAAAGAGCTCGTTCAAGAAGAAAGGGAGGTACCGGGTTAGGTTTAGCTATTAGCAAGGAAGTGATTGAGGCACTTGGAGGTCATATTTGGGTTGAATCAAAAGAAAATGTAGGCTCCACTTTTTCTTTCTCACTTCCTTATGATCAGCACAAGTGGTCAGAAGATTTAAACTGGGAAGAAAACGAAAGGGGACATAGTGAATAAAATATTTATTCGAATTTCATTATTCTTTCTAATTATTTTAAGCTTTTTCTTTTCATTTTTTATTTGGACTAATAATGGGAGTTCTAATCGAAGCGCAATTATTACTAATAAAAATTTGACCCAGGTTGATTACTCACGAAATTTATCTAATTTATATTCTCCCGTTAAGATTTTCTCAGTTGATGGTAATGGAAATAAGTATCTCTTACTTGATGAATTAAACACGATAACGAATATGGCTAAAACTAAATTTAAAAATTTAGATCTAAAAAAAATGGAAATGCGCAATGCCGAATCTGATAAGCAATACGAGTCAATTATTGACAACTATGACAGTGTTCAGCTTTATTATCAGTCGCCAGTTTCACTTAAAATTTTATCTCAAAAATTTGGTTTTAAATTTGATAAAAAATCTTCAGAGTTTCCAGCTAATCGAGTTATTATTGTTCGAGTTTCACCAGTCGAAAAAGAAATTTATTTTTCAAACGATCAGACGGGAGAGTATTATTATATAAATTTAGGTTTAGATAAAACCAAGATTTTTTCGACCGCAAATGAATTGAAGAAAAAAGTTTTAGTTGAAGAAAAAAAGGGCTCTAATGGTTATATAACATTTTTCAAAAAAAAGATTCAATTGAACTCTTATACCTACTTAATAAAGACTTTAGATGATAATTTTTATGTTTCAAATTTTATGACAAACGATGGTTCAGCAGGTCTAACCTTTGACAGTAAGACTAATACTTATAAAAAAGGGTTAACTAAATCACTATCGATTAATAATCAAAATGGAATGGTTAATTTTCAAGATCATCATTTAGAGAGTTCTTCAGTTCCTCATGACTTAACAACGCTCTTAAATTTAAGTAAAGAAGTAATGCAAAAAGTTGGGAACTCTTTTAACAGTTTTAGATATTTTTCTAACCCTTCTTATAATCGAGTAGTCTTTTGCAGTTATATTGATGGATTTCCTGTGTTTTACAATGAAAAAAATGGTGATGCTTTCTTGTCTTGGGGACGTTCTTCTCAGCAATTTTCATTTTTTAATTCAACTTTAGAGGTACCGATTTCTACTTCTCAAAATACTATAACTTTGGAGCCCACAGATCTTCTTTTGCAAAAGCTTAAAAATAAAGGAATTCCTACTAACAAAATTCAGGATATTCAAATTGGATATTCTTGGGTTAAAAATCATGACAGTACCGAAGTAGTTAATCTTTTACCTCAATACTTTGTTAAGATTAAAGGACAATACAAAGAAGCTTCGTCGCTCATTAATCAAAGTCAAGGAGAAAAATAGTGAATTTTAAAAAGATTGAACTTGTTTTTATTTTTGTTTTCTTTTTCCTTGATCTTTTCCTTTTTTTTAATTTTAAACAGAGCACGAACGTTCAAACAATTTCTGAAAAAGAAACAACGGTTGCAGATACGATTGATGAAATGCGCAAAGATAATATTTCAATTCCAAAAGTTTCTTCTAAAAGAGAGCAAAAAGGGTACCTTTTATCTTATTCGCACGTTGGTGGCGCAAACTCTGAGGGTTCAGATAGTAACAATTCTAATTTAAAACAAAAAACAGTGATTTTAAACACTCCGTTAAGTTTAAAAAAGAATAAAATTGAAGTATTAAAAAAGTTTGTTAGAAATAGTCATGAGGTGCCTAATGGTAAAGATTATGAATATAGTGATAATTTAAGTTCAGACAAACATATCGTTTTTGTTCAAAAGTTTAAAGAAAATTTTTTTTATGATTTAAATGGTCAAATTTCGTTTGATATAAAAGATAATATTATTACAGACTTCAAAGCATCTCATATTGATAGTTTGATTGAATCAAAAGAAACCGAAGCAATTATTTCAGAAGAAGATGCGGTTGTTAAACTTTATACTTTAAATGAATTACCTAATAATACAAGAATTATTTGGCAGAAGTTAGCTTACTCATGGATGTTAGAAGCTAATAATGTTTCGGTTTATGTTCCAACCTGGTTTATTGCAGTACAAAATAAAAGAACAAAAAGTGTAACCATAGAAAAGATTAACGCCTTTACTGGCGCTCCTTGGAAGGCAAACTTTTAATTGATTGAAGGAGAAAATGTACGTTAGTATTCTAGCAAGCTCAAGTAAGGGCAATGCTGCTTATATTGAGACTGATAAAGAAAAAATTTTAGTTGATGCCGGACTTTCGGCTAAAAAAATTCAAAATGCATTGATAGAAATTGGCAGAAATATGCAGGACATTCACCATCTTTTTGTTACTCATGAACATAGTGATCATATTCGAGGAGTGGGTGTGCTGGCTCGTCGATATCCCAAATTAATGATCTATGCCAATTTAAAAACAATTAAAATTATGGAAACAAAAGTTGGACAAATTTCTACAGAACAGTTAATTGATTTTGAACCTGGTCAGACAATTTCAATTGGTGATGTGGATGTTGAAAGTTTTGCTGTTTCTCATGACGCTGTTTTACCCCAATTCTACCAATTTCATTGTGAAAATAAGTCTTTTGCAATTTTAACTGATACCGGTTATGTTTCTGATAAAATCAAGTACAAAATTCGTAATGCGAATATGTACTTATTTGAAAGTAACCATGATTTAGAAATGCTACGAATGGGGATGTATCCTTGGCCGTTAAAACAGAGAATTTTAAGTGATCGAGGTCATTTATCAAATGATGAGAGTGGCGATGCTTTAACTGATTTGATTGGACTTGACACCAAGAAGATTTTTTTAGGACATTTGTCGCCTGAAAATAATTTAAAACCTCTTGCTAAATTAACGGTTTCCAATATTTTGGAAGAAAATGGTTTTGGGGTGGGTCATGATTTTGAAATTTTAGATACTGACTCAAAGTTACCAACAAAATTATTAAAAGTTTAAAATGTTTCAGAAAATCAAAACAAATTTCATAATTATTTCAAAAATATAAATTAATATTAATAATTGAAAATTGAAGATAGGAGTCAATTCATTTATGGATAATAATTACCAAAATAATGATAATATGAACTCAGAAAATAATGGAACGGAACCAAATTCGAACTTTAATCGTAGTTCAATAAATAATGAACCAAATAACAAGAAAGGGATTGGAACCACAACCCTGATAATCGTTGTTATAATTGCTGCTCTGATTGGCGGTGGTGTTGGTGGAGGTGTTGTAAATCTATTAAATAATCAAAATCAAACAGTTAAAACAACAACGGGTCAAACGACCACACCAACCAAAGTCAGTAGTGTTGTAGTCAAAGAAAGTTCTAGTTCAGTAAAAGCTTTTGATAAAGTTAAAGGTGCTGTTGTCTCAGTAATTAACCTTCAAAAGCAAAAATCAACGGATAGTTTATTTGGAGGAATATTCGGCAGTCCTAACGGAGGTTCTAATAATTCTTCAGGTAAGTTGGAAGAATCCAGTGAAGGTTCTGGTGTTATTTATCAAAAAAGTAATGGTAAAGCTTATGTTGCTACTAACAATCACGTTGTTGCAGGATCAGATAAGCTTGAAGTTCTTCTTAGTGATGGATCAAAAATAAATGCTAAACTTTTAGGTACTGATTCAGTAACTGACCTAGCAGTGCTTGAAATTGATGCATCAAAGATAAATACTGTTGCACAATTTGGAAATTCAAACGATATTAAACCGGGACAGCAAGTACTGGCAATTGGTTCTCCAATGGGTAGCAAGTTTGCAACTTCTGTTACTAAAGGAATTGTATCTGCTAAATCTAGAACTATTGACGTAACAGACGAAGATACAGGACAAACTACCGGTCAGGCTACAGTCATTCAAACTGATGCTGCTATAAACCCTGGTAATTCTGGGGGTGCATTAATTAATGTTAGCGGTCAAGTTATTGGGATTACTTCAATGAAGCTTTCTGGTGGAACAAACAGTGCAACTGTTGAAGGAATGGGCTTTGCAATTCCAAGTAACGAAGTAGTCCAAATCGTTAATCAGTTAGAAAAGAATGGTAAAGTTGCTCGCCCTGCATTAGGGGTTTCACCTGTTGATCTTTCTGATGTATCATCAACTCAGCAATCTTCTGTTTTACATTTGCCATCTTCTGTTAAAACTGGTGTTGTGGTAGTTTCCCTAACTAGTCATTCACCTGCAGACAAAGCTGGAGTTAAACAGTATGATGTAATTTACGAAATTGATGGAAACAAAGTTACTTCAGTTGTTGATTTAAGATCACAGCTTTATAAATACCAAATTGGGGATACAATTACTTTAAGCATCTATCGTGGCAGTAAGAAGATGAATATTAAAGTTAAGTTGACCCAAGAGGCTAAACAAGAAATTACTGTAAAACAACAGGGAAATAACTAATTTTAAAAAGCCGAAAGGCTTTTTTTTCTTGGAAGGAATAGAAGTGTTAAAAATTAAAATTATCGCAGTTGGTAAAGTTAAAGAAAAATTTTTTCAAGCGGGAATTGATGAATATTTAAAAAGAATGCAGCCATTTTGTAAAGCTGAAATAATTATGGTCAATGAAACAAAATTTTCTGGTAATCCAAATGATCAGCAAATTAAACAAATTGTGAATTCAGAAACTTTAAGAATAAATGAATATATAAAGCCTGATGATTATGTAATAGCAACCAAACTTCAAGGTAAACAGCTGACTTCAGTTGAATTCGCAAAAAAGATTTCCGATATTGAAATGACATCTTCGTCCATTGATTTTATTATTGGCGGTTCTTATGGACTTCCAAATGATTTTCCTTGTGATTTTTCATTATCGTTTAGCAAAATGACTTTTCCTCATCAATTATTTCGGTTAATTCTTTGTGAACAAATTTATCGCTCTTTAATGATTAACGGTAACCGCCATTATCACAAATAAGGCAAATAATATTTCTTTCTGTTGCTTAATGTTTTACCTTTTTTTACGTTTGAAAATTGTAACTATAGTTTTAACCTAGTATAATAACTTCGTAAAATATTGAAGGAGTAAGTTTAATGGATACAACTAAAAGAGCCCCAAAAAAAGCTTTAACAGAAAAAGAAAAGTCTAGACTTGAAGAAGAAGCTCAATCCCATATTCAAGAATTAGTGGATCGCAGTAAAAAAGCTGAAGATCTTTTCTCAACATATACTCAAGAACAAGTTGATAAGATTGTTGCAGCGATGGCTTTAGCTGCAAGTGAGCATTCACTCGAGTTAGCACATGAAGCTTATGATGAAACAGATCGTGGAGTTGTTGAAGATAAAGACACCAAGAATCGTTTTGCTTCAGAATCGATTTATCATGCAATAAAAGATGATAAGACGGTCGGAGTTGTTAGTGAAAACTCCGTTAAAGGTCAAGTAAAAATAGCTGCGCCTTTAGGAATTTTAGCAGCTGTTACTCCTACAACAAATCCAACTTCGACAACAATTTTTAAATCTATCCTCGCTGCAAAGACGAGAAATACAGTTATTTTTGCTTTTCATCCTCAAGCTCAAGGATGTTCATCCCATGCTGCAAAAATTGTTTATGATGCAGGTGTTGCAGCAGGGGCACCAAAAGATTTTATTTTATGGGTTGAGAAACCTAGTATTCAGGCGACAGCAGCTTTGATGAAAAACCCAAGTATTGCTGCAATTCTAGCAACTGGTGGTCCAGCAATGGTTCATACTGCACTGACTTCTGGAAATCCATCAATGGGCGTTGGTGCCGGGAATGGGGCAGTTTTCATCGATCATACTGCTAATATTCAAAGAGCTGTTGAAGACTTATTAATTTCTAAAAGATTTGATAATGGTATGATTTGTGCAACCGAAAATTCAGTTGTTGTTGAAGCCCCAGTTTACAAAGAATTTTTAAGTAAACTTGAGGATTTAGGCTCTTATGTAGTTCCTAAAAAAGATTACAAAAAAATTGAAGATTTTGTCTTTAATGATACTCATCACGTTAATGGTCCAATTGCTGGAAAATCTGCAAAATGGATTGCTGAACAATCAGGGGTAAAATTACCTGAAGGTAAAGATGTGATGTTATTTGAACTTGATCAAAAAAATATTGGTGAAAAATTATCATCTGAAAAACTTACACCGTTACTTTCAGTTTATAAGGCAAAAGATCGCGAAAACGGAATTAAAATCGTTCAAGATCTTTTAAATTATCAGGGTGCCGGTCACAATGCTGCAATTCAGATTGGTTCGCAAATTGACCCATTTGTTAAAGAATATGCTGATGCAATTGGGGCAGCTAGAATTTTAGTTAATCAACCTGATTCAATTGGTGGAATCGGAGATTTATATACAGATGCTATGCGCCCAAGTTTAACTTTGGGCACTGGTTCGTGGGGTAAAAATTCATTGTCACATAACTTATCAACTTCAGATCTATTAAATATTAAAACAGTTGCTCGTCGTCGTAATCGGCCTCAATGGGTTCGGATTCCTAAAGATATTTATTATGAAAGAAATTCAATAACATATTTACAAGACATAACTAAAATGGATCGAGCTTTTATCGTAGCTGATCCAGGAATGGTTCAATTTGGTTTTGTTGAAAAAGTAATGGAACAGTTAGAACTTCGTAGTGAACCAATTAAAACTTCACTTTATGGCACAATTCAGCCTGATCCTACTCTTGGTCAAGCAATAGAAGTTGCTCGTCAAATGGCCCAATTTAAGCCTGATACAGTCATTGCACTTGGTGGTGGTTCAGCACTTGATGCAGCTAAAATTGCTCGTTATATGTATGAATACTCTTTTGAACATGAAGGCATCTTGGACGATATGGCTGCTTTAAAAGAGTTATTTACTGAGTTACAACAGAAATTTATGGATATCCGTAAGCGAATTGTTAAATTTGACGAACCAAAACATAGTCAAATGATTGCCATTCCTACTACTTCAGGAACTGGTTCAGAGGTAACTCCTTTTGCGGTAATCACTGATGATGAAACTCATGTTAAATATCCTTTAGCTGATTATGAATTAACTCCTCAAATTGCAATCATTGATCCTGAATTAGTTATGACTGTACCGAAGAGGACGGTTGCTTGGTCTGGACTTGATGCTCTGTCTCATTCATTAGAAAGCTATGTTTCAGTAATGTCATCAGAATTTACTCGTCCGTGGGCATTGCAGGCAATTAAATTGATTTTTGAAAACTTGTCAACATCTTATCATTACGATCCTAAAAATCCGACAAAAGAAGGGGAAGAAGCACGAGTTAAGATGCATTATGCTGCAACACTTGCGGGAATGAGTTTTGGTAATGCATTTCTTGGAATTAATCATTCACTAGCTCACAAAACTGGTGGAGAGTTTGGTCTACCTCACGGTTTAGCAATTTCCATTGCGATGCAGCATGTTATTAGATTTAACGCAGTAACAGGTAACGTTAAACGCAGTCCGTTTCCTAGATATGAAGTTTATACGGCTCAAAAAGATTATGCTGATATTGCTCGTTCGCTTGGACTTAAAGGCAAAAATGATGCTGAATTAGTTGATTCTTTGATTAAGGAAATCCAAAAGTTAGCTGCTTCGGTTGAAGTAGATACAACTTTAAGTGGAAATGGTGTAACCAAGAAAGACTTTAATGCAGCTTTAGATAAACTAGTTGATTTAGTTTATAACGATCAATGTACACCTGCTAACCCACGACAGCCTCATCTAGAAGAAATTAGACAACTACTAATTGATCAGTTTTAATTAAATAATTTTCAAACCAAAACCCTCTGAATATCGAAATATTTAGAGGGTTTTGTTATAGTTAGAAGTAATTGGTTTTGAAAGGATCATTACTATTGGCAACATTGGCAAAACTTTATGGACCTTTTTTTGATGGACATGCATGGCTTTCTGTATTTGAATCGACTCACGCTTGGTCAATTATTATTTCGCTAATTCTTTTAGAGTGTTTGTTATCAGTTGATAATGCTTTAGTCTTAGCCACTTTAACTAACGAATTAAAAGATAAAAAAGAGCAAGATGAAGCACTTGGAATTGGGCTAATTGGTTCTTATATTGCAAGATTTGTGATGGTGGGAATTGCAATTTATTTAATTCAGTTTGTTTGGGTTAAAATTATTGGAGCACTCTATCTCATCTATTTATCACTCAGTTATTTCTATCATTTACATCGTCCTGAAACAAATAAAAAAGTTAAAAAAACTGAGCCGACAGTCGGCAAAGTGGCTTTAAAAATGGTAATCATGGATATCGTTTTTAGTATTGATTCAGTTATTGCAGCTCTCGGTGTATCTAAGAATCCTATAATTGTTTTAATTGGCGGATTAATCGGGATTTTAGCCATGAGATTAGTTGCAGAAGCAATGGTCAAATTAATGGTCAAAATTCCAGAATTAAACATTATGGCGTATGTCCTAATCCTTTTTATCGGTGTAAAATTATTGATTTCAGCTCCGCCGTTTAATATTGAAATTCCAGACTACGTATTTGCTTTAGTATTAGTTATTAGTGTGGTTGTGACCTTACTTGTCCATTACTTGAGAAAAAAGCGTAATAGAATAAAACATTAAATCCAGACAAAAAATCCCCTAAGTATTTTAAAATAGGGGCTTTTTGTGTTTTATAACTTGGTATCCCAATACCCACAAAATGGATCAATTGGACTTATGCCTTTAAAAGGTGACTTACCAACTAATTTTTCTACAACAATTGGAGGAACATATTCGTTTGCCGTGTAAGCATTAATATATGTTTTTACCATTGGAACGTCTTGGAGGTGATAGGGGTTTGCAATGGAAATAAAAATTGTCGGAATATCATTTAAAAACCAAGGTGAATTATATCCCATCGGTTTTAGCCAATTAAGTCTAACAGTGGTTTGGTTACTAGCGGTTTTAACATTAGCAAAGTATATTACTGTATCGAATTTTGATTTTAGATCACTAACGGCTCCTTTTGTCATAGCTTTCTTCATTTTTTCGTCGTTAGGATCTAAAACGCTCACGTTAAATCCTTCTTTTTTTAGAGAATCTACAAACAAATTATGTACGGGGGGTTTCCCGCTAGCACTTACTTCATCGCCAATTACGATAACTAAAATATTTTTGTTTTTATCTGGTGTTAACGGTAAAATATTTTGATTATTTTTAACTAAAGTTACTGATTCTTCAGCCAATTCTTTTGCCCATTGGACATGTTCATTACATTGTAAAATTTTTAATGAATCTTTGTCAGGAACCAGAGTTCCGTTGTTTTTTTTGTCAAAAAGATTAAGTCTCATTTTAGTTGCTAAGATTCTAGAAAGAGCTTCATCTATACGATCTGAAGAAATAACTCCGCTTTTTACTGCATTGTATACACTTTGATAATCTTCATCTAAATTTCTTGTAAATAAAATCATGTCACAACCGGCGTTGATAGATTGAGGTAATAGATCTTTTCTTTCCCCCTGACATTCAAAACCAGCCATTGTTGAGGCATCTGTACAAATTAACCCATTATAATTAAGTTGTCCACGTAGTAATCCTTGAAGTAATTCAGGAGATAATGATCCAGGGTAAATATCTTTGTCTTTGATTTCTGGATTAAATTTTTTAGTATAAGATGGTTGATAAATGTGACCTGCCATTAATGTTAATGCGCCTTGATCAATCATGGATTTGTAGATTTTTCCGTAAGTTTGATCCCATTCTTCAGTCGAAAGAGAGTTGACAGAAGTTAAAAGATGTTGGTCGCGGTCATCTACTCCATCTCCAGGAAAATGTTTTATTGAAACGGCCATTCCTTCTTCTTGACACGCTTTGATATATTGACTTGCCATATCAATAACTGTTTCAGGATTATCTCCATACGTTCTAACATTTATAATCGGATTTGCAAAATTTTTATTAAAGTCAACAACTGGAGCAAAAGACCAATTACAACCAACAGCCATTCCTTCTCTTGCTGAAATTTTTCCCAATCGATAAGCATTTTGAGTATTATTAGAAGCAGCAACCTCTAATTGTCGGCCGTAAAAAGTTCCATCAGTTCCGATCCCATCACCACCAGATTCTAGATTAGCTGCTAAAAGAAGTGGGATTGGAGAAACATTTTGAATAATTTTTTGAGTTGATTGAATTTTTTCACTGTCTTGAGGCCGATACATCATTGCGCCTGGGTGAAAATTATTAATTATATTTTTAACTTCTTCTTCTGAGTTAAAATCTCCTTCTAGGCAAAACAACTGACCAATTTTTTCATCGAATGTCATACGCTGCTTTATTTCATCAATTTTTTTAATTTCAGATTTATCTAGAAAAAAAGGATTCGCTGTAAGATCAATTTTTTTCATTAATTATTTCCTTTCAATGTTTTTTTGTTTTCTCTTTGGTAGATGAATAAAGTAAGTGTAAATGAAATCAGCATCGAGATAACAACCACGATAATAGCTGATATTACTCCTGAAAAATTGGTTGATTTAGTTGATAAGAAACATGGAAAAGCGAAAATTCCCTGACCGCCCATTTGATAAAATTTAACTCCAAGAATCATTGCTAAGGCACCTCCGATTGCTGAAGAAACTGAACTAATAATGAAAGGCTTTTTTAAGGGAAGGGAAACACCGTAAATAGCAGGTTCAGTTATACCAAAAATTGCTGGAAAAATAGAAGCGATGGTAGTTTCTTTTTGTTTTTTATTTTTTAAGACAATTGCCAAAGCTAATAGTGCAGCTAGTTCTGTAAAAGGACAAGCAATGTTTGCAGCAAAAATTACATCATATCCTTGAGTAGCTAAATTGTTTAAAACGATCGGGATAATTCCGTTGTGAATTCCAAAAATAACTAAAATTTGCCAAAATCCTCCTACGAATGCTCCCAGTAAAACTGGACTCAATTTATAGAGGAATGTAACGATCCAGGCAATTATATTAGAAAGCCATGTTGCTACTGGACCAATTGCCATTAATGCGACAGGGACGACTATTAGCAATGTTATTAATGGAACAAGAAAATTAGAAATCGCTTCAGGGCTTATTTTTTTTGCGAATTTTTGGACATAAGAAGCAAACCAAATTGCAATAATAATTGGAATAACTGTCGAAGAATAGTTATTGAGAATTACGGGAATTTTTAAGAATGTAAGATAAACTTTTGATTCAAAAATTGTCCCACTAAAAACAGTAGACATTGCTTTACCGCTTACAGAAGCTATAAGTGAAGGATAAATCATTGAAGCACCAATAGCTATTGATGTCATTTGATCAACATGAAATTTTTTTCCAGCAGTAACAGCTAAAAATACTGGGAAAAAGTAAAATAGCGAATCACCAATTGCATTAAGAATAATATAAGTTCCATCTGTTGGAGATATAATTTTGGAAACTGTTAAAATGGCCAATAGTCCTTTAACAATTCCACATGCACAAAGTACCCCTAAAAGTGGTACAAAAATCCCAGATAGAAGATCGACAGCTTTGTCCCAAAAGCTTTTATTTTCTTCACCTTTAATTGTTTCATCGTCATTTGATGTTTCAATTTCTTTATTCTCTTCGGTTGGAAAGTGGTAAATTTCATTTATTTCATCAAATACAGATTCGACATTCATTCCAATGACAACTTGATATTGTCCGCCTCTTTGAATAATATCAACAATGTCTTTATTATTTTTTAGTGATTCAGTGTCAGCTAAATCTTCATTTTTAAGCACGAACCTTAGACGGGTAAAACAATGAATTAAAGATATTACGTTATCTTTTCCACCAACTCCATCTACAATTTCTTTTGCTAAATTTGAGTATTTTCCCATTTTTAGATTTCCTTCTATTTTAAAATTTATTATGTTTTATCATATTGTGGATATGCAAAATCAGATAAGATTGTTCTTCTTTTGAAATTTTGAGACCATATTTTTTATAAAATTTATCACTCAATGTAACTACGCAGTCTTTTTCTTTTGGATATTTGACCATAATAAGATTAGTCAATTGAGAATCTGGTTCGCTTGGATGATAATTCTTTTTAAGAACCCTTTGAATAAAAAATCTGATATGAGTTATAAATCTTTGATAGTAAATAGGGTCGGTGGATTTTGATAAATCGATTTGAAAGTATTCTTCCGTTTTTTTCATAATCCAATGAACCATTTCTACAAATTTATAAGTGTCAAGATCTTTTTTCTTAGTAGTCTCGCAATTGACCAAATGGAGAGCAATTGTTGCAGCCTCATCGTTGTTTAAATCAACATTAAAAAAATTTTTGATAAGTTTTAAAGCAAATAATCCTACACTATATTCTTTGTAATATAGTTGTTTAATGTCCCAATGTAACGGGTTAGAAATTTCAATTCCTTTTTCTTTCTGTTTAACAGCACCATACATATGGTCAGTTAGTGAAATTAAAATACTGTCATTTAGTTTAAGTTTTAGAGTTTCTTCTGCTTTATCAACAACATCATTGGCTATTGCATAATACTCAATTGGTATATCAGCTAATAATTTAGCAAGTCCATCGGCAACCTCTGATGGAATAATTGGAAAATAATATTGAATTTTAGATTCATCAATTTCATCTCCTTTGTGTTTGCCGAACGCAATTCCCGTTCCACTAACAATCATTTCGTTGTTTTGATCATTGATAACAAAAGCAACGTTGTTATTGAGACTCTGTTTGATTATCAAATAATTTCACCCCCTTTAAATTTTTCCAATAAAAAAACCCATTTGTAACATACACTAAAAAGGCCTTGAAGTCTTTTATAAAAGTATATGACAAATAGGTTTAGCTTGTTAAAATGCAACAATGACTATCCACCAGTCAACAACATACTAACATTTAAGGGTTCAATTGTAAACGTTTTTTCAAAGCTGAAAGAATTATTTAAAGCTTTTCATTAGTGATGCGTGTAATTTATATTTTAATCTTTTTAGACGTAACATTTTCCCGTGGATAAACTAATAAAGTTAAAATAAATGCAATAATCATTGAAATAATTACAACAACAATTGCATTAATTAATCCTGAAAAGTTAGATGATTTTGAGGAAATGAAGCAAGGAAATGCAAAAATTCCTTGACCTCCCATTTGATAGAATTTAAGTTTAAATATCATCGCTAAACTTCCTCCAATAGCTGACGAAATACTACTAATAATTAAAGGTTTCATTAAAGGAAGTGACACACCGTAAATTGCAGGTTCAGTAATTCCGAAAATTGTTGGAAAAATCGCTGCAATTATGGTCCTTTTTTGATTTTCTTTTTGTAATATTATTGCTAATGCAAACAAAACTGCCAATTCAGTAAAGGGACAGGCGATATTGGCAGCAAATATAACATCGTATCCTTCAGTTACAATATTATTTAATACAATTGGAATAATTCCATTATGAAATCCCAAGATTACTAAAATCTGCCAGAATCCTCCAATAAATGCGCCAAAGACAATTGGACTTAGTTTGTATAGAACTTCTATGAGCCAAGCAATGATATTCGACATCCAAGTAGCTGCTGGTCCAATTGCAATTAAAGATGTTGGAACAACCACTAATAAAGTAATTAACGGTACAAAAAAGTTTGATATTGATACAGGACTAATTTTTTTAGCAAATTTTTGAACGTAGGAAGCAAACCAGATCGCAATAATGACTGGAATAACAGTTGAAGAGTAATTATTAAGCAATACTGGTATTTTTAAAAATGTTAGATAAATTTTTGATGAGAAAATAGTGTTTTCAAAAACCGTTGAAATTGATTTTCCATTCAAGGCTGAAATTAAGGTAGGATAAATCATTGAAGTTCCAATAGCAAGTGAAGTCATTTGATCGACGTGAAATTTTTTACCAGCAGTAACAGCTAAAAAGATTGGGAAGAAGTATAGCGTTGAATCTCCAATTGCATTTAAAATTACATATGTCCCATCTGTGGGCGTCAGCACTTTTGCAACAACTAAAATTGCTAATAGTCCTTTTATAATTCCACAAGCGCAAATTACGCCAAATAATGGCGCAAAGATGTTAAATAGAAGATCGATTGTTTTATCCCAAAGTGTATTCTTTTTTTTCGGTAAATTGGGGATTTCGTTATATTGTTTAATTGTTTCGGTTGATGCTTCAGTTGGAAAATGATACTTTTTGCTAATTTCTTCGAATAAGATTTCAGCATTTATTCCAATTATAATTTGATATTGTCCACCTTTTTGAATAATATCAACAATATTTTTATTGCTTTTTAAGATTTCAGTATCTGCGAGTGATTCATCAAATAAAACAAATCTCAAGCGTGTAAAACATTGAATTAAAGATACGACGTTTTCTTTACCACCAACGCCGTTAACAATTTCTCGAGCTAATTTAGAGTACTTTATCATTTTAGATCCTTTCATTTAGATGTTAAAAATCAATAAAAAAGCCCACCTGTTACATAATTCAAATCAAAAGGCTTTCGCCTTTCGCAGAATATATGTGACAAGTAGGTTTAGCTTGTTAAACTGCAACAATCACTATCCAATAGTCAACTTTAAAATACTATCATTAACTTATTTGATAGTAAATAAGTTAATCTAATTAACGATTCAAATAACGTTTTAGAAATTCTTTAGTTCTTTCTTCCTTTGGATGTTCAAAAATATCACTTGAGTTACCATGTTCTAAAATAACTCCATCATCCATAAACAAAATTTCGTTCGAAATATCACGGACAAATTGCATTTCGTGGCTAACTATGACCATTGTTAAACCAATTTCAGCAAGCTTTTTCATTGCTTCTAAAACGTCATCTACCATTTCTGGATCAAGAGCTGATGTTGGTTCGTCAAATAGTAAGACATCTGGATTCATTGATACTGCACGGGCAATTGCTACTCGTTGTTTTTGACCGCCAGATAGTTGAGCTGGTTTTGCTTCAAGAAATTGTTCCATTCCAACACTTTGCAAATTTTGGATTGCGGTATCTTTAGCTGCAGCATGGTCTCTTTTTAAAACAGATTCTTGTGGAATGATGCAGTTATTAAGAACAGAAAGATTGTTAAATAAATTAAAAGATTGAAAAACCATTCCTACTTTAGCTCGATAATGATTGAGGTCAAATTTTGGATCAAGAATATTTGATCCTTGATAAATAATTTCCCCGCCAGTAGGTTCTTCAAGTAAATTTAAGCAACGAAGCAATGTTGATTTACCAGAGCCTGATGAGCCAATTATTGAAATAATTTCTTCTTTTTCAATATTGAAAGAAATATCTTTTAAAACGGTATGATTTCCAAAAGTTTTCTTTAAATTTTTAATTTCAAATAATTGTTCTGTCATTTTACACCTGTAATTGGTTAGCCATTAAATTGTAATTTTTTGGGCCAGCCATTTTTCTTTCGATAAATTTCAAAATTTGAGTAACTGTAAAAGTTAAAAATAGATAGATGATCGAAATTACAAAGAAGCTTTGGAAAAATTGATAAGTTTGTCCCGCAATCGTTTGACCATTAAAGAAAAGTTCGGTTACGGAGATAATTGATAGGACAGAGGTATCTTTAATATTAATTACAAATTCATTTCCAACAGCAGGCAGGGAGTTCCTGACAGCTTGAGGGAGTATTACTTTTCTCATCATTTGAAAATGCGACATGCCTAAAGCCATGGCTCCTTCCTTTTGACCAGGATCGACAGCTTCAATCCCACCTCTCATAATTTCAGCCATGTAAGCACCAGTATTAATTGAGACGATTAAAAGAGCTGCAGCAAGCTTATTTACGTTAATTTGAAATGCTTGTGCTAATCCGTAGTAAAAAATGGCAGCTTGAACCATCATTGGGGTTCCACGAAAGATTTCAATATAAAGCCAGAAAAAAGCATTGAGAATTTTTTGACCAATTTTTTTCCCTTTTGATTTTGATAACGGCACAGTCCTGATAATTCCAACCAATAATCCAATTAGAAAACCCACAATTGTTCCAATTAAAGAAATCCAAAGAGTAGTAAGAGTACCGTTTAGTAAAAGGCTCCCGTATTTTTGGAAAATATTGATAAACCAATTTACTTTTTTATCAGATGTTTGAGGCTGATGTTTAACCGCCCAAGTCATCATTTTTTCACGTTTAGACTTAGAGATTCCAGCCAGAATTTGGTTAATTTTTGCCATGTCAGGACTATTTTTTTTGAGTCCAACCGCTGAGGCATCATCTGAGCTGTCAGTTTTAAATCCTTTGCCATTTGAGAATTTAATCATTTTTAAAGAGGGCATTGCATTTTCGACACTGATACCCTCTGGTTCTTGAGCAACGTATCCGTCAATAACGCCACTTTGAAGAGCAGTTCTCATCGCTGAAAAGTCATTCATTGCGGTTTCTTGTTTGACGTCTTTAATTTGTGGTATTAAATCGTAAAGAAATGTACTCAATTGAGAAGTTATTTTAGCACTTTTAAAATCCTGAATAGAAGTAGCATTGGCATATGCCGAATTTTTTCGAACAATCATAATTGCTTTTGATACTAAGTACGGATTTGAAAAATCAACCGTTTTTCTTCTTTCAGGAGTAGGTGACATGCCAGCAATTATTGCATCAATCTTTCCTGAGGTTAATGCAGGAGCTAAACCATCCCAAACAGTTTTGACAATAACAAGTTTTCGATCTAGTTTATTAGCTATAATTTTAGCAATTTGTACATCATACCCATTAGCATATTGCTTTGATCCATCAATTTTTACCGCACCGCCTGAATCGTCAACTTGAGTCCAGTTAAACGGGGGATATCCAGCTTCCATGCCGACTCTGAATTCTTTTTGAGCTGCTGATACTTGATGAATATTAGTTGTTAAAAACAGTGCTAAAACTGCAAACAAAATTAAAAAAAAATGACTTTTTTTGATCTTTAATCCCATAACATTTATCCCTTTTTATAGATAACTAAATATTTTAAAAGTCTACGCCACTCGTGTCAATTAATCTTGCGGTTTGATCAAATAAGACTTGCCTTTTTTGGCAGATTAGCTATAATTGAATGATGTTGTAATAATATAGAGATAGGAGTTCATATAATGGCAACACCTGCAAGAAGAACTTCGAAAACGAAGAAACGGATTCGTCGTGGCAATAAAAAATTGACAGCGCCTTCAATTCATTTTGATGAATTAACGGGCGAATATACATTAAGCCACCACGTATCTCCAAGCGGAATTTACAAAGGAAAACCAGTTATTCAAAAGAATAACGAAAATCCTGCATAATTGAAGATCAAGGGAATCCTTGGTCTTTTTTGTTTATTTTTACAAAGGAATATTTAATGAGTTTACCAACTTGGGATGAACTTCCAAATTTTGATTTATATATGGATCAAATTGTTACAGTAGTTAATGATTCTACCAATCCTTGGGGAGGTGAAATAACTTCTTCAATGGTCAACAATTATGTTAAACATAAGCTTTTAGATTCACCTCAGAAAAAAAAATATAATCGAGTTCACGTTGCCCAATTAATTTTTATTAATCTCATGAAAGAAATTTTTTCACTTGATGAAATTATTTCCCTTAAAGAGCAGTTTTTAGTCGATAGTAAAATTGAAGATCGTTATAATGGTTTTATAAAGATTTTTAATGAACAGCTAGTTAATAGTTCAGATGACGTTAATGATAATTTATCAGATATTTTCGGACAATTATCTAGTGTTTTAATTGCTAAAAGACAAATAAAAAATCTTCTTCAAGAACCTGATCTAGATTCTTGAGGAAGATTAATTTTTCTTAGATAATTTTTCTAATTCAATTGGGACAATACTGAAAATTACCCCAAAAACTAGTGAAACATAGAACGTTTGCAATGGATCATATTGCGTCTTCGTCAAACTTGAGCCGATAAACCCAATGATTTGGAAAAAGGCAATGATCCATACCATCGAAGTTATGTATTTCATTTTTTGTACCTCTCGCATGAAATTGTAACACTTTTTGGAAAATAAAAATATGAATTTTGTCAATCTAAATACGATCACTTGCTATTCTACTTTAAAATCGACCATTAAAATCCCAGAATTAATTCAAGTCGCCAAAAAAAGGGGATATTGGTCTTTAGCAATTACTGATTTTAATGTATTGCATGGAACGATTCAGTTCTATGATCAGTGTATTCAAAACAATCTTAAGCCGATTATTGGAATGACTTTGGGTACCAGAGGTTTTTCTGATATGAGAATCAAGCTGGTTTTACTGGCTGAAAATAAAGAAGGTTATAAAAATTTACTTAAGATTTCCACTTTAATTAATATTGATTCAAATTTTCAAACTCTTGAAAGTTTAAAAGATTATTACTCAGGGTTAACTGTAATAATAAGTCCAACTGAAAATGAAATAATTGAGTCTAATTTTGAAAAAATAAATGAAATGATTGGTAAATACCGTAAGCTGTTTTCTAATCTTTATTTGGGCTATTCTCCCAGTTTAATGAATCTAAGTAAAATGAACATTTACGAAAAAATCTATCAGCAGAAACTTTTAAAAATAGTTTATATGGACGAAGTTAAATATTTAAATGCTGAAGATGAGGTCGCTTTGAAAATTCTTGAAGCGATTGATAAACAAGAGAAAATCGACCCCGAGGACCCTTTACTGACAGTTCCTGGTTCTCATGAATTAAAATCTGCCTCAGAAGTTGTTAACCCTGAAAAGGGTGATTTATTTGATGCAGTAACTAACGCCAATAATTTAGCAAAAGAACTTAATGTTGAAATTGTCAAAGAAAAAACAGAATTACCACACTTTAAATCATCTTTTGATTCATCATCAAAATATTTAAAACATTTGGTTAGTCAAGGATTAACTGAACTAGGAAAAGATCAAGATCCCGAATATTTAAAGCGAGTTGAATATGAGTTAAAAGTTATTGATGAAATGGGATTTGCAGATTATTTTTTAATTATTTGGGATATTGTCAATTACGCTAATTCAGCTGATATTCAATTAGGAGCAGGCCGTGGTTCAGCAGCAGGATCTTTAGTATCTTATACTTTAGGAATTTCTAAAGTTGATCCAATTGAGTATGGATTACTGTTTGAAAGATTTTTAAATCCGGCCAGAGTGAATATGCCAGATATTGATTTAGATGTTCCTGATGATAAAAGAGGAGAAATTATTAAATATCTGCAGCAAAAATATGGCAGAGATAATTTTGCACAAATTATAACTTTCTCAACTTTAGGCGTAAAACAAGGGATTCGTGATTGTTTACGCGTCTTTTCCGCAGATAATAAGACGGTTTCCAGATGGATTAATGCAGTACCACATGGTTTACATGTAACTTTAAAACAATGCTACAGTGAGTCTTCAGAATTTCAAAAACTAGTCAATGAAGATAAGTTTGGCCGGATGCTTTTTTCTGTTTTGTTAAAGATTGAGGGATTACCAAGACAGCCTTCAATTCATGCAGCTGGCGTGGTGATTTCTGAAAATAAATTAGTTGATAAGATCCCTTTACAAGAAGGGGCAAACGACATTTTGTTGACGCAATATGTTTACCACGATGTTGAAGAATTAGGGCTGCTTAAAATCGATATTTTGGGACTTCGTAATCTGACGATTCTAAAAAAAATGATTGATTTGGTTCACAAATATGATGACCCAAATTTTAAGGTTGAACAAATTGATAACAAAGATCCTTTAACTTTAAAAGTATTTCATGATGCTGATACTGATGGTGTTTTTCAATTTGAATCAGATGGATTAAAAAGAGTTCTTTTAAAAATGGATGTTGAGAGTTTTAACGACATTGTAGCAACAAATGCACTATTTCGACCTGGTCCGATGGGTCAAATTAATACCTATATTGAACATAAAAAAAATAAGGATACGTCATATGATCCTGATTTGGCCCCTTTAAAGCCGATTATTGACAGTACTTATGGAGTTATTGTTTATCAAGAACAGGTCATGCAGGCGGCAAATTTAATGGCAGGCTTTCCTTTAAGTGAAGCAGATATGCTGCGGAGGGCGATGAGCAAAAAAAATCGTGCTCTTCTTGATGAATATCAGACTAAATTTATCGACGGAGCTGTCCAAAAAGGATACAGTGAAAAGCAGGCCAAAAAGGTTTACGATTTAATTGAATATTTTTCTAACTATGGTTTTAATAAGTCACATTCTGTTGCATATAGTATGTTAGCTTTTTGGCTCGGTTATATTAAATCCCACTTTCCAATTCATTTTTTTACTGTTCAATTGGAGTATTCGTTAGGAGACTATACTCGATTACGTAATTTAATTAACGCTGCAAAAAGAAAAAATATTAGGACGATCTCTCCTGAAATCAACACTAGCATTTTTAACTTCACTAATGATGGAAAGAAAATTATTTCAGGTTTAGTTTTAATTAAAGATCTTAGGAGAGATTTTATTAAAGAAGTGGTCTCTAAAAGGTTTAAATATGGTTCTTATAAAGATTTAAACGATTTATTAAATCGAGTTGATCGAAGATTTCTTAAAGATGATAACTTTTTGCCTTTAATCAGATCTGGTGCTTGTGATGATTTTCCTGGTAATCGGCGTGAATTGGTTGAGAATCTAAAAACTAGTATCGATAGCATTGTTTTTTCACAAAATAATGTTAATTTATTTGAGCAATTAAAACCTCGATGGGATCCTTATCCAGATTTTTCATACGATGAAAAAATTGAAATGGAACATGAATTAACGGGATTGTATCTTAATGGAAGTCCTTTTGATGAATTTAAAAATTTAGAAAAAATTTATCAGCCGCAAAAAATTAATCAACTTCAAAAAGGGAAAAAGTCTTGGATTTTTGCAACGATCGTCAAAAAACAGGTTATTAAAGATAAAAATGGTAAACAAATGTCATTTATATCTTTAGACGATATGGAAGACGTTATTGAAGGAGTAATATTTTCAGATCAGTATTTTGAATATAGCAGCCAAGTGATTGAAGGAAAAAAAATTGCAGCTTTCGGTCAAATTAGAGACCGACGCGGAATAAATTTTATAATCAATAAAATGTTTTTATTAAAAGAAGCATCAAAAACTTTTAATGATGAAAAACTTTTTGTTGAGGTTTCTGAAATAGATTCCAAAAAAATGAAAATTTTGCAGCAATTATTCGCAAAAAATCACGGATTAAATCCCGTTTACATTGTTAATAATAAAACTGGTCAAAATGTTCTTTTAAACCCTAATAGCTGGGTTTCAATGAGCGAAGAATTGTATCACGAATTAATTCAATTAGTCGGTAATAAACATGTCATATTTCAAGAAAAGAAATAATTGAAAATTTATGACAAAACCCTCTGTTAGTGGTAACATTAACCGCGATTGGAATATTTAGGATCCAACAAAATTTATTGAGGTGGTTTATTTTAATGAAACGTATTGGTATTTTGACAAGTGGCGGAGATGCCCCTGGAATGAATGCTGCAATCAGAGCTGTAGCTCGAAAGGCATTAAGTGCTAATCTTGAAGTATGTGGCATAAATTACGGTTATAAAGGCTTAGTCGAAGGAAACATTTTTGAAATCAAAGAAAAAGAGGTTTCTGATTTAATCCAGCTAGGCGGTACTATGCTTTATACAGCAAGATATCCAGAATTTGCCGAAGAACAAACGCAATTAAAGGCGATTGAGCAGTTAAAAAATAACGGAATTGATGCCTTGGTTACTATTGGCGGTGACGGTACATATCACGGAGCTGTTAAATTAACTGAACATGGATATAATGCAATTGGCGTTCCTGGAACAATAGATAATGATATTCCTTTTACAGATCATACTATTGGTTTTAATACAGCAATTCAAACTTCTGTTGAGGAGATTGATAGAATTCGTGATACAGCAAAAAGCCATAGTCGAATTTTCGTAGTTGAGGTTATGGGACGTAATTCAGGCGAAATTGCTTTAAGGACAGCCGTTGCTTCAGGCAGTCAAGTAGTAGTAATCCCTGAAAAACCTTTCGATGTCGACCAAATTGCTGAAACAATTAAAGATGCTAGACTCCGCGGTCATGACCATCAAATCATCGTCACAGCTGAGGGAGCAATTCATGCACAAGACCTTACTGAACAGCTTTCAAACCGAGGTGTAGAAAACATCAGAGGTGTTTCATTAGGTCACGTTGTTAGAGGTGGTTCTCCAACAGCATATGACAGAGTCATTGCTGCAAGAATGGGGAGTTACGCAGTTGAACTTTTATTAAACGGCCAAGGTGGTCAAGCGGTAGGAATTGAAAACCAGATTATAACTCACCATCCGATTATTGATCTTTTTAATACAAAAGCAGTTACAGATTTATCAATGTATGAATTAGCAAACACATTATCTTATTAATTTAGAAAAGAGAGTAGATATAAATATATGAAAAAGACTAAAATTGTTTCAACATTAGGACCAGCTAGTAACTCGACAGATATTATTGCAAAATTGATTAAAGCCGGAGCTAATGTTTTTCGCTTTAACTTTTCACATGGTGACCATGAAGAACATCTTTCCCGGATGAAGATGGTTAGAGAAGCTGAAAAAATCACTGGTAAATTAGTTGGTATTATGCTTGATACTAAGGGAGCAGAAATAAGAACAACTGATCAAGAAGGCGGCAAATTTGAAGCTCATATGGGTGATGAAATTCGCATTTCAATGGATGCAAGTTTAACTGGTAATCCAAGTAAAATTGCTGTTACTTATCCTGGACTTTATGAAGATACTAAAGTTGGCGGACATGTTTTAATTGATGATGGATTAGTAGATCTCAAGATTACTGGTAAAGATGAAGAGCACAAAGAACTAATCACTGTTGTTGAAAATGAAGGCATGATTGGATCAAAAAAGGGTGTTAACGCTCCGGGTGTTGAAATTAAATTGCCAGGTATTACTGAGAAGGATACTGACGATATTAATTTTGGTCTTGACCATGGCATCAATTTTATTGCTGCTAGTTTTGTTCGTAAACCACAGGATGTTTTAGATATTCGTGAACTACTTGAAAAGAAACATCGCGAAATTGTTAAGATTTATCCTAAAATTGAATCACAAGAAGGAATTGATAATTTTGACGATATCATTAAAGTATCCGATGGTTTAATGATTGCTCGTGGTGACATGGGTGTTGAAATTCCTTTTGAAAATGTTCCTTTTGTTCAAAAAGAATTAATCAGAAAATGTAATGAAGCTGGTAAACCGGTAATTACTGCAACTCAGATGCTTGATTCAATGCAGGAAAATCCACGTCCAACCAGAGCCGAAGTTAATGACGTTGCTAACGCAGTTATTGATGGAACAGATGCAACAATGCTTTCTGGTGAAAGTGCTAACGGTAAATACCCAGTTGAATCTGTTGCTGCAATGGCAAAAATCGATAAAAGAACTGAAAGATCTTTAGTTAATCTTGATGCTTTTACTTTGAAACGCTTATCAGATAAAACAGATGTCACAGAAGCTGTTGGACAATCAGTTGCTCATATTGCTAAGAACTTGGGTGTTAAGACAATTGTTGCAGCAACTCAATCTGGATTTACCGCAAGAATGATTTCAAAATATCGTCCTAAAGCAGATATTCTTGCTTTAACTCCTAATGAAGATGTTCAAAGAAGTTTGACAATTGACTGGGGTGTCCAACCAGTTCTAGTTAAAAATCTTAATTCAACTGATGAATTATTTGATTTAGCAACTCAAAAGGCTGTAGAATTAGGTTTTGCTGAAGAAGGTGATTTAATTTTAATTACTGCTGGAGTGCCTGTTGGTGAAACTGGAACTACTAACGTATTAAAAGTACAATTAATTGGTTCCAAACTCGCTAAAGGAAGCGGAATTGGTGATCATTCATTTGTTGGAACGGCTAAAGTTGCAACAAGCGCTGAAGAAGCAATTGCTAAGGCTCAAAGCGGAGATATTTTAGTTACTAAAACTACTGATAAAGACTATACTCCTGCTATTGAAAAAGCATCAGGTCTTGTTGTTGAAAGCGGCGGACTTTCTTCTCACGCTGCAGTAGTTGGTCTTTCGCTAGGAATCCCAGTTATTGTTGGTGCTAAGAACATTACTAACTTAGTTTCTGATGGTCAAACTATTACATTAGATCCAAAAGGTGGAATAGTTTATAAAGGCAAAATCGAAAACGTCTAAATAAATAATAAAAATTAGAGATTTTAAAGCGCGAAATATTTATCTTTTCGCGCTTTTCTTTTATCATGGAGATATAATGAAAAATGGTGAAATTCTTGAAGTAACAGTCAAGGAAATAAAAGATAATACTGTTATCGGTTTAGTGGATGAGCAAAATGTTTATGTTAGAGCAAAAGACATAAGTTTACTTGAACCTGAAAAAAAATATTTTGGATTTTTATATCTGAATCGGCATGGTGAATGGTGTGTTGATACAACAATTCCAAAAGCTTCTTTAAAAAGTTTTGGCTGGGGAAAAGTTGAAACAGTTGATCATAGTAGTGGAGTGTTTGTTTCAATTGGTTTAGCAGATAAAGATATTTTGGTTTCATTAGATGATTTACCTGATAACTCTCGTGATTGGCCCCAGGTAGATGATGAGCTGATCGTTCGTTTAGAAAGAGACAACAAAGATCGATTATGGGGAAAACTTGCAACTGATGAGGACTTAATATCAGGAGGCTTCATTAGTTTTGACCATAAATTTAAACAAAACGAAATGGTTTCGGGGCATGTATACCATCTAGGTAAGACTGGTGTTTTTATTTTATTAAAAGAGGGTCGGTTTGCATATCTTCACCACACCGAGATGGAAGAAAATGTTCACTTAGGTCAAGAAATTACTGGTCGAATAATTGGTTTTGGAGCCCACGACCGGATTAATATTTCTTTGTTAAAAAATGCATATGCTAGAATCGATGATGATGCCGCGATGATTTTAGCTGCTATAAAATTTACACCAGATAAGAAATTGCTGTTAAGTGACTCTTCAACTCCAAAAGAAATTAAAGATAAATTTGGAATTAGTAAGTCTAGTTTTAAACGTGCTGTCGGACACCTTTTAAAACAAAATTTGATTACAAGCGAAAATGGATATCTCAAAATTAAATCTTAATAAAAGTGATAAACAAGTTTTGATAGATTTTGAGAATTATTTGATAGTGATCTTAAATTTGTCAAAGAATTCAGTTAGTTCATATCTAAATGATGTTGAAAAATGGCTGGAGTATTGTAGTTCTAATAATTTTTCAGCTTTAAGTGCCAAAACTCTTGACGTTCAAAAGTTCTATCAAAACGTATATGGTGATAAAATGGCTATCAATTCGGCAGTTAGGTCATTTTCTTCTTTACAGAATTTTTATTCGTTTCTGCAGGATAATGAACTAGCAATAGAAAATCCGCTTGAAAATATGGCTCGGCCCAAAAAAACAACACCATTACCTAGTGTTCTCAGTTATGAGGAGGTCGATCGTTTGTTGAAAGCACCTGATTTGAATTCTAAGTTTGGAATTAGAGATCGAGCGATTCTAGAAACCATGTATGCAGCAGGACTAAGGGTTAGTGAGACGACATCATTAAAATTAGATGATCTTCATTTATCGATGCATTTAATTAATGTTGTCGGTAAAGGAAATGTAGAAAGAATCGTTCCTTTGAATGATGAAGCAATCCATTTTATAAATCTTTATTTTAAAGAGATCAGAGATAAGATTAATAAGTCCAATAGTAATTTTGTTTTTTTGAATTATCAGGGAAATGGTATCTCAAGACAATCTATTTGGAAGTTGATAAAAAAATATCTGCAAATTGCTGGTATTGATAAAAAGGTAACTCCCCATACATTGCGCCATTCTTTTGCAACTCATTTAATTAGCAATGGTGCTGATCTAAGAAGCGTTCAGGAACTTTTAGGACACCAAAATGTATCAACTACTCAAATTTATACCCATATTGCTAATAATCTTCTTTTAAAAGTTTATAACGAAGCAAAACCAAGGAAGTAAATTTTGTTAAAAAAATACACACCAGAATTAAAGAAAATTTCAATGGGAATTTTGACCTATAATGATCGTCGGATAAAAACTTCAAAGTTACAAATGAAAATTGATCAATTAACCAATAATGATGATAACGAATTATATTTATGGTCAGGACCTGATAAACACTATGATGGTTTAATTTCGATTGAAAAATATGACGAATCATTGGTTATTGTCAAAGATATTATTTTGCGTAATAATTTTAAAAATACTGCAGGATATAATAGTGTTTTAAATGATTTGCAGGCCCAAATGAAACAGAAAAAAATATTAGGTGCAGAAAAGTTAAAGGATATTTTTATTAAATGGGAGAAAACGCAGAACAAGACATTGGTTACAAATTAATATTTGAAATCGATAATTTTTCAGGTCCATTAGATCTTTTATTGAAATTAATTAAGACTCAAAAAATTGATATAAACGATATTCCAATCGTTCAAATTACATCTCAATTTTTGGATTTTATTAATCGTTTTGGTGACCAATTGTTAGATCGATTGGGGGACTATTTAGTGATGGCAAGTAAATTAACTTTAATTAAAGCAAAAATGCTTTTGCCTGCTAAAGAAGATGATTTAGATGAACTTGAGGAAGATCCAAGAACTGATTTAAAAAATCAATTATTAGCTTATGATAAATTTATCCAAATTACTGAATCTTTGAAAATACAAAAATCAACTCATCAAATAAATTATTCCCGTGAAGAAATATTTGCTTCCGAATGGGAAAAACCTGCGTTAAAACTAGATGCAGTAACTTTAGACCAATTAGCACAATGTATGCAGAATATTATTAGTTCGTCTGAAGAAAGGGGTCAGGTTTTTGATGTTATTAAGAGAATCAAAGTTTCTTCAGCTGAGGTTAATAACAGAATTAAACAAATTATGAAAGATAAGGGTAAAACAACTTTTTCTGATTTAGTGCAGGAATTTCCAAGTCTTGACGGAATCATTACCTGTTTTGTTGAAATTTTATCGTTAATGCATTTAAAAGAGATCAAAGTTAGACAGTCTTGTGAGTTTGGAGAACTAGTATTGGAGCAAAACGTTGCAGTTTGAAGCAATATTTGAAGCACTTCTTTTTTTGGCTGGAGAAGATGGTGTTGAAATAGAAAAATTATTAAAAACTTATCACTTAAGTGAAGAAGAAGTTAATAGTCATTTAAATCAATTAAAAAAAAGGTATCAAGAAACTGCGAGTGGTTTAGAAATTGTTGAACAGGATCGGACCTTTTTTATTAAGACGAGAGGCGACCTTGCGCCAAGTATTGATCTTTTTTTAGAAAGATATATGGGCAAAGGGTTAAGTAATTCCGAACTTAATACTTTAGCGATAGTTGCTTATCAACAGCCGGTGATGAGAATCCAAGTTGATGAGCTAAGAGGGGTTAATAGCTCGCAAATTTTGCATAATTTAGAAAACAAGAAAATGATTCGCTCAACGAAAAGTGACGCTCCAGGGAGACCAAAAGTTTATCGAACTACCAATTATTTTTTACAATATTTTGACTTAAAAGATTTACGTGATCTTCCAGAACTTGAGAAATCAGAAAAAGAAAAACAAAAGGAGTTATTTTAAATTGAATCAAAAAATCCGCCTGCAGAAAATTATGTCCGAAAGTGGAATTGCATCAAGACGTAAATCAGAAGAGTTAATTAAAAATGGTCATGTTAAAGTAAATGGTCATGTAGTTAAAGAGATGGGAATCCAGGTTGTATCAAGTGATAAGATTGAAGTAGATAATCGTCCAATTAAAAAAATAGTTAAGCGGACTTTTCTTTTTTATAAACCTCAAAAAGTTATTACATCAACCAAGGATGAGAAATGTCGCCTAACAGTTTCTGATTTTTTTGATCCCAAACTTCATCTTTTTCCGGTAGGACGACTTGATTATGATACAAGCGGCTTAATTATAATGACAAATGACGGAGAACTTGCTAATTTATTAATGCATCCTAAATACTTGGTTGAAAAGACCTATTTGGCTAAAATCAAAGGTTTAATTAATAGCAATGATCTTTCTAAAATTAGAACAGGATTAAAAATTAAACGTGTTAGATATGCTCCAGCGAGAATAAAAGTAAAAGAAGTGGACCGAGAGCGCGGGAATTCATTTGTTGAAATCACTTTAACTGAAGGGAAAAAACATGAAGTTAAAGAAATTTTTTCTTTTCTAGGTTATCCGGTAAGAAGATTAACAAGAGTTCAGATTTCTTTTTTGAAAGATGAAGGAATGCGTTCAGGGATGTATCGCGAACTCCGAGAAGATGAAATAAAGAAATTAAAAAGTCTTAGCAGATAATTTAACGATCAATCCTAAAAGCTTTTCCAGGACAGTTGGTAATAGTTGATCTTAAATCTTTTGCTTTTTTTGAATCAATTTCAACTGAAGAGTCACTGGTTAAGTTTTTTTTAAAGTGAGCAATTCCCCTATCATCGAGATCGAATAATTCAGGATGCTCACGGAGGCAAAGACCGCAAGCAATACAACGTTTAGAGTCTAATAGTAATTTCAATTTTAATCACAACTTTCTAGTAAATGGATTATGATATAATTAATTTTAAGATAAATTTGGAGTTAAATGTAGATGAAAGATCAAAAATCAGATTTAAACGATAACAATAAAAATAGTGAAGAGACACCTTGGGATAAAACTTTTAGCGACGATCGAGATGAAGAAGGAAATCTTTCAAGAGTTCGGGCTAGAAAGATGAAATCTAATAAGAATCTTTATTATTTTATCATTCTTGGTGCGTTAATTTTAGTTATTTTAGTTCCGCTTTTGATTGGAGTAATTGGAAATTCTAATAATAAAAAGAACACTTCTTCTCAAAATCAAGTAACTATGAAAAGTTCTTCTACTGCCTCAAAGGAAAAGACAAATAGTAAGAAAGGGTCTTCGAAAGAAAAAACAAAGAGTAAGAAGTCCCATAAGCGTTCCAAGGAAGATGAAATTACTTCAAAATCATCTTCAGAAGCAAACTCTTCTTCTCAATCATCTCAAAGTCCTGAGAAAGAGTCGAGCAGTTCAGCCAGTTCGCAGTCATCTTCTTCACAGCCAGCAGCTAGTTCATCAAGCCAAAGTTCGGCTTCTAGTTCCAGCAGTTCAAATCCTCAAGGTACTAACTATACGGTTCAATCTGGAGAGTACTGGTATAGCATTGCTAGAAAATATGGGGTCAGTGTAAATGTTCTTTATCAGCTGAATGGTGCAAGTGCTAATACTAAGCTGGTGCCTGGTCAGGTTATTAAGGTACCATAATGCAGATTGCAATTGATGGGCCTGCCTCAACTGGTAAAAGTACAGTTGCGAAAATTATCGCTAAAAAGCTAGATTTTTTATATGTCGATACAGGAGCAATGTATCGTTCATTAACTTATTTTGGATTAAAAAATAAAATTGATTTAAATAATGAAGAGCTTTTAACGAACTTACTTAAATCAATGAATTATGACAGCCGGGTTATTAATAATCGGCTTCATTTTTTTGTTAACAGCGAAGATGTAACCCAGGAAATTAGAAATCCAATTGTTGCCAAAAATGTCTCGCAAGTGGCTTCTTATCCATCAGTTCGTAAACATCTAATTTCTTTGCAGCAAAATATTGCTGGAAACCAAAATGTTGTGATGGACGGCAGAGATATTGGAACAGTAGTTTTACCTTCTGCAGATTATAAATTTTTTTTAACGGCTGATCCTAAAATTCGTGCTAAAAGAAGATTTTTGGAAAATAAAAAAAAGGGAATTAATTTATCGCTAGAAGAATTAGTTACTGCAATCAAGCGAAGAGATGAGTTGGATTCAAAACAAATGGTGATGGCAAAAGATGCGATTTTGATTGATACTGGTGAAATGAGCATTGATCAGGTTGTTAATTCATTAATGAACAAAATACAGCGATAATGGATTTTTGGCGCCGATTGGAGTATATTATTAATTAGCATATTTTTGGAGGATAATTCATGAGCGACAATCTTAGTGACAGCCAGCAAATGGCTCAAGCTCTTGATGAAAGTTTAAATGTAAATTTAGGTGATGTAGTCAAAGCAGAAATTTTGCAAGTTGACGACAATCAGCTTGTTGTAAGTATTTTAGGTACTGGACTTGAGGGAGTTGTTCCAGAACGGGAACTATCGACTCAAAGAATCGATGATATTCATGATTCTTTTAAATCAGGAGATGATTTAGATTTAGTAGTTATTTCTAAATTTGGAGCTGACAAGGAAAATGGAAACTTTTTACTTTCTCGTAAACGTATTGAAGCGCAGAAGCAATGGAGCGAACTAGAAGAAAGATTAAAAAAAGAAGATACTCTTTCTGCACATGTAGTTAAAGCTGTTAAAGGCGGCTTATTAGCTGATGTTGGTGGAGTTGTGGGCTTTATTCCATCTTCAAGGATTGAGTCTTATTTCGTGCGTAATTTAAAGCAATATATTGGACAAGATTTAAAGGTTAAAGTAATAGAGATTGAACCTTCTGAAAATCGATTAATTCTCTCTAGAAGAGATTTTGTTCAAGAAGAAAAGAAAGAAAAATTTGATGAATTGGCAGGCAGAATTCATGAAGGCGATGAAGTTACTGGAAAGGTAACGAGAATTACACCTTTTGGTGCTTTTGTAGATATTGATGGAATCGATTGTTTAATTCATATTTCAGAAATTTCTCGTAAGCGTGTTTCTGATCCTAATGATGTATTAAGTGTTGGTGATGAAGTTACTGCAAAAGTAATTAGAATTGACAATGAAAAAGAAAGAATTTCATTATCATTGAAAGCACTTGAGCCAACTCCTTGGGATAACATCAGTGATACTGTTAAAGTTGGTGAAACTTTAGATGGTAAAGTAAAACGGTTAACTAGTTTTGGAGCTTTTGTTGAAGTTTTACCTGAAATTGAAGGTTTAGTTCATATTTCTCAGATCAGTCATAAGCATATTGCAACACCAAGTGAAGTTCTTAAAGTTGGTCAAGAGGTTAAAGTTAAGGTAATTGATTTAGATAAAGATAGTAAACGTCTTTCGTTATCAATTAAAGCTTTAGAGGAAAACCCTAAAGATAAAGAAGACCGTCCAGCTAAGTCAGAAAATAGTTCTGGTGATAATATGAAATATAAACCGACTGAAACCTCAGGTTTTTCAATCGGAGATATTATTGAAAGCAAGCAGGAAGAAACTAAGTAATCTTTTGTTTTTAATTAAGAAAAGCGTTGGGATATCTCAACGCTTTTTCATTTAAAGGAGGTATTGACGATTAAACCAAAAGTTGCAATAGTCGGCCGACCCAATGTTGGAAAGTCTACTTTATTTAACCGGATTATTGGAAAAAGAAAAGCAATTGTACTCGATACACCTGGTATTACGCGCGACCGTAATTACGGGACTGCCGATTGGAATGGAAGAACATTTGACGTTATCGACACAGGCGGAATGGATTTTGAACCAAGTGATTTCAATTCTGAAATAAATTCTCAAGTTAATGAAGCCTTAAAGGAAGCAAATGTAATTATTTTTCTTGTGGACAGTAATTCGGGTATAACTAAGCAAGATGATCAAATTGCTAAATTAGTACGAAATGAAAAGAAAAAACTAATTTTGGCAGTAAATAAGGCTGATAATGACGTTGAACGACTAAGTGCTTATGAATTTTATGGATTAGGTTTAGGAGAACCTATGTCCATTTCTGCGACTCACGGAACTGGGGTAGGAGACTTGCTCGATCGAATAACAAAAATGCTTCCAGAAGAAGAAGAAGTTGATAAAGAAACTGATCGAATAAAAGTTAGTATTATTGGCGAGCCAAACGTCGGTAAAAGTTCCTTGATTAATAAATTAGTTGGAAATGATCGAATGATTGTCTCTTCTCATGCAGGAACAACTAGAGATGCAATTTCTCTTAATCTCGAAACAGAAGACGGTGAAAAATTTAAATTGATTGATACTGCTGGAATTAGAAAACCTGGGAAAGTCCAAGAAGCAGTAGAAAAATTTTCGGTTATTAGAGCTAAAGATGCTGTCGATGAATCTGACGTTTCTTTAATTTTAATTGATGCAGACGCTGGGATTAGAGAGCAAGATAAAAAAGTCGCGGGGATAGCTTTTGAATCAGGAAAAGGTATTATCATTATTGTCAATAAATGGGATCTAATTGAAAAAGATAATCATACGATGAAAGAATTCGAACAGTATGTGCGAGATGAACTTCCTTATTTAAATTTTGCTCCAATTGTCTTTATTTCAGCTCGAACAGGGTTAAGAGTCGAAACATTACTTCCTCTAGTCACAGAGGTTTATTCAAATGAAATCAAACGAATTCCATCTTCGGTTTTAAATGACATTTTGTATGATGCAATTTCTATGACTCCACCATCAGCTCACAAAGGACGTAAATTAAAATTATTTTATTTAACCCAAGTTGGTGTTAAGCCGCCTTTGTTTATTGTTTTTGTTAATGATGTTAAGTTATTCCATTTTTCTTATGATCGTTATTTGATAAATTATATAAGAAAAGTATTTGATTTTACGGGAGTTCCCATTAAAATCAAGGCTCGACAGAGGTCTTAATAATTCAAGAGATATTTGGTGATTCAGTAAAATTTGTTATAAATAACTTGCGGCATGAGGAAGTTTGTGCTAAATTGATGTACGGAAAGAAGAGACAATCGACTTCGTGTTTCATTTTCCATTGATTTTTTGGAGGTTATTCTAATATGGCTAATAAGTCAGATTTAATTGATACAGTTGCACAAAGTACAAATCTTACAAAAAAAGATGCTACTCGTGCAGTTGATGCAGTATTTAGTTCTATTCAAGACATTTTAACTAAAGGCGGTAAGGTTCAACTTATCGGTTTTGGTACTTTTGAAGTGAGAGAGCGTGCTGCTCGGACTGGCCGTAATCCACAAACTGGAAAAGAAATTCAAATTCCAGCTAGTAAAGTGCCTGCTTTTAAAGCTGGAAAAGCTTTAAAAGAATCTGTTAAATAGTTTAAAAATAATTCCCAGTCTTGACTGGGTTTTTTTTTATTAGAGGGAAAAAAAATTAAACAGAAATTTTCAAAAAAAGCACTTGATTTGTTAAGCCAAGGTGACATTACAGGGTTCACTAAATCAGTGCAGGACGCAATAAATTATGATGATCCTCAAACTTTAGAAGTTCTAGGGGAAACTTTATATGATAGTGGAAGTATTGATCAATCAGAATTGATTTTTCGTCATTTAATTGATTTAGATCCAAATAATTCTTCTGCCAAAATTATGTTAGCCGATATTTTAAATGAAAATGGTGATACAGATTCTGCACTTTTGCTGTTGGATGAGATTAGTGAGCAAGATGAAAAATATTTAGCTGTAATGATGCAAAAGGCCGATATTTATCAAACGATGGGAATGGATGAAGTAAGCGAATCCCTTTTGAGTCAAGCCTTAACTATTGATCCTACAAATCAAGCTTTAATTTTTGGGATGGCAGAACTTCTTTATTCAGAGGGTAAATATGAAAAAGCAATATTTTATTATAATAAGCTTTTAAACAATGGTGTTACTACATACTTAAGTCAAAATATTAAAGTTAGATATGCGAATTGTTTAAACTTTACTGGAAAGTTTGAACAAGCAGCAAAAATATATGAAACATTTAATAATATTTTACTAAGCGACGATGATTTGTTTATCAAAGGAACAGTTTTTTATGAAATTCATGAGTTTAAAAAATCTATTGATACTTTAGAGGAACTTAGAGAGAGAACCCCTGATTATGCGAGTATTTACTTGGTTTTAGCAAGTTCTTATGAAGAGACAGGTAATTTAGACCAAGCCTATCAAATTGCTTTAAAAGGCTATGAAATTAATGAATTTGATTTTAAACTATTACTTAAATTTTCGCAGTTAGCTCAAAAGTTAGGCCATTTTGAGCAGGCAGTTAGTGGGTATCAAAAGATATTGAAAAATGACCCTGAAAATATTCAAGCTTTAATAAATTTATCTTTAATCTATTTGTCAAAATCATCAAATCAAGAAGCAATTGAGTTATTATCAGGTCAGGAAAGTTTAGATCCTCGCTTATCATGGAATTTAGGGCAAGCGTATCTTAGACAAGATCAGCTAACAAAGGCTCAAGAGAATTTGTTAGCAGTTTTCGATCAATTTCAGGACGAGCCTGATTATTTATTAGATCTAATCACGCTTTTTAAAAAGCAAAGAAATATTAAACCAATATTGGCAATGATGCAGATGTATTTAAAATTAGTACCAACTGATGATAAAATAGCCACAGAGTATGAAAATTTGAGAAATGAACAAGAGCTAAATGATTAAAGAAGATTTTAAAAATATTCCAGAAAAATTTCAAAGAGCACTTCCCATCATGAATAAACTTCAAAGCTCAGGCTTTGAGGTTTATTTTGTAGGAGGAAGTCTACGCGATCTTTTATTAAATAAACCAATTAATGATATTGATATTGCAACCAACGCTTTGCCCGAAGAGGTAAAAAAATTATTTCCCCATAGTTTTGATACTGGGATTCAGCATGGAACTGTTACAGTGGTTTATAAAAGAGAAAATTATGAAATAACAACTTTTCGTAATGATGGGGATTACCTCGATCATCGGCACCCTGAGAACGTCAAATTTGTTAATGATTTAAGGGAAGACTTAAAAAGAAGGGACTTTTCCATTAACGCTCTGGCAATGTCGCCTGAAGGAGAAATTATTGATTATTATGGTGGAATTGAAGATCTAAAAAATAAAATCATTAAATGTGTTTTAAATCCTTACGATCGTTTTGAAGAAGATGCTTTGAGAATATTTAGAGCAGTTCGTTTTACCAGTCAATTAAATTTTAGTTTAGAAAATAATACGTATTTAGCGTTAAAAGAAAAAGTGTCACTGCTTTCAAATATTTCAATTGAACGCATCCATAGTGAATTTATCAAAATGATGCAGGGCGAAGGATGGCAAAAAGGCATTGAGCTAATTAAAGATTCAAAAATTTATGAATATATGCCTGATCTTCAATCAAATAGCATCGAAAAAATTTTAAATTATGAATATAAAAAAATTAGATTTTCTGATGAAGTACTAATTTGGGCAGTTTTATTTATTTTAGAGATTTTTCCAGCTAACCAGGTTAACCGAGTATTAAATAAATGGAAAACATCTAACGAAATTATAAATAATGTTAATGAAATTCTTTCTTTTTGCCAAAAATATCAAAAAGGGATTTTGGATTATCATTTGGTATATGGATTAAAAAGAGAAAATATTGAAAAAGGAATTTTTATTTTAACTAAGATCAATAACTTAAAATTAGTTAATAATCCACTAAGGGAATATGACTTACTACCGATTAATAGTATTAAAGATTTAAAGATAACAGGTAACGATTTAATTAACGAAGCAGGTTTTAAGCCCGGAGTGCATTTAGGAAAAATGATAAAATTAATTGAGAGTCAAGTTTTACAAGAAAAATTGGAAAATGATCATCGAGTGATGATTAATTTTGCGAGGGAAAACAATGTCTGAAAAAACATATCTTGAGTTAGCACAGGAAATTTTAACAACGGGAAATAAAAAAGATGATCGCACAAAAACTGGTACACTGAGCCTTTTTGGCAGACAGCTTAGATTTGATTTAAGTGAAGGATTTCCCATTTTGACTACTAAAAGAGTACCTTTTTCTTTGATTAAAAGCGAGCTATTGTGGTTTATTCACGGAGATACCAATATTAGATATTTATTACAAAATAATAATCACATTTGGGATGAATGGGCTTTTGAGAAGTACATTCAAAGTAACGATTACCACGGACCTGATATGACAGACTTTGGCAATCGGTCGCAGCATGACGAAAATTTTAAAAAAATTTATGAAGCAGAAATAAAAAAATTTACAGAAAACATCCTTGCAGATGTTAATTTTGCTAAACAATATGGAAATTTAGGCAATATTTACGGCAAACAATGGCGGGCTTGGAAAACGTCAAGAGGCACTCATATTGATCAGCTTCAAGAAGCAATCGAAACAATCAAGCATCATCCTGATTCACGCCGAATAATTGTCACGGCGTGGAATCCAGAAGATGTTCCTACAATGGCGCTGCCGCCTTGTCATACGATGTATCAGTTTTATGTTGATCATGGTAAGTTATCTTTACAAATGTATCAGCGTTCAGCAGATTTATTTTTAGGCGTACCCTTTAATATTGCTAGTTACGCTTTACTTAATCATTTAATTGCGAATTTGACTAACTTAAAAGTGGGAGAATTAATTATCGATTTTGGAGATGTGCATATTTATTTAAACCATCTGAAACAATTTGAACAGCAGTTACAAAATCCGATTTTATCAATGCCGGAAATAAAAATAAATCCTAATGTAAAAAGTATTGATGACTATCAAATTGATGATATCGAACTTTTAAATTATCATTCTGCTGGAAAAATTTCTGCTCCGGTGGCTGTATGATTGCAATGATTTGGGCGCAAGATCAAAATGGATTAATTGGTAATAGTAAAACCAATCAGCTTCCTTGGCCTAAAATGTCAGAGGATCTAAACTATTTAAAAGAAGTTACCACCGGGCAGATCGTTGTAATGGGACGTAAGACATTTGAATCCCTGCCCAACGGGCCGTTAAAAAATCGAATTAATGTTGTTTTAACAAGTCAAAATTTAAAATCTGATGTATTGATCATTAATAAGATTGATGAAATTAAAGAAATTGAGAAAGAAAATCCAAATCATGATATTTTTATCTTAGGCGGGATTCATGTTTATCAAGGAGCAATTCCTTTTGCTCAAAGATTTTATCGAACAACGATTGATGGTAATTTTGAAGGTGATCTCTACATGCCTGAAATAAACTATAAATTATATAAAAAAATAAGCACCAAAGATGTGCTTAGTTCTAAAGGTTATAAATTAACTTTTGAAGTATTTGATAAAATAGATTAAAGAAAATAATAAACTGATAAAAACATGAATAGGCTTCCGGCCATTACAAATAAATGCCAAATTACATGATGAAATAACAAATTTCTCCAACCGTAAAAAATTGTTCCAAGCGAGTAGGCTAAACCACCTAGAATCAAAAGCCCGACCCCAATAGGTCCTAAAGAAGCTAGGAGTGGCTTATAATATAAAACGCTAATCCATCCAATAGCAATGTATGCCAGAGTTTCTAAAATCTTAAATTTTCCAAGATAAGATAATTTATAGATAGCTCCAAGTAAACAGATTATATAAATAATTGCCAGTAAAATAATCCCTTTTATCCCGCCAATTGCAACTAAAGCATACGGAGTATATGATCCAGCCATTAGAACGTATATACTAATGTGGTCAATTTTTTGGAGAATTTTCTTAGCTGGCGTAAAAATTAAACTATGGAATAATGTTGATGCAGCATATAAAATAATTAACGAAATCCCAAAAATCAAAAAGGGGTATAGTAAGTGGGGGCTGCCTTTTGATTTTTGAACTAGTAGAACGGTTGCAAAAATGGACATCATAAATGCAAAACCATGTGTTAAGGCATTAAGAAATTCGGTTAATTTTTCCATTTGTATTTCATGTTCGTAATTATTGATTGCGGTTGTCGTTTTCATTTTTCAGGCTTAGCCCCTTTTTATAATTTTTGTCTAGATGTATTATAACATCATCTAGTTTTAAAAACTAGATGATAAATATTTTGAAGTTTCAAACAAATGTGAGGTTAAAATTGAGTAAAATTCAAATTGTTACCGACTCTTCGGTTAGACTTAGTGATGAAGAAATTGAAAAATATCATATTGAAGTCGTTCCATTAAGAATTGAAGTTGATGGTAAAAACTATATTGATGGAATTGATATTACGCCGACAGAATTTGTCGAAAAAATGAAGGAAGCAAAAAACCTTCCAAAGACTAGTCAGCCATCATTAGGAGATTTTGTAGGCGTCTATAGTAAATACGCTAGTCAAGATAAAACGATTCTTTCTATCCATATGCTATCTTCATTAAGCGGGACAGTAAATGTTGCTCGTGAAGCAGCAAAAATTAGTCACGGAGACGTTACAGTGGTCGATAGTGATTTTACTGACCGTGCACAAGGATTTCAGGTTCTTAAAGCTGCTGAAATGGCAGAAAATGGTGCCACCATGGATGAAATTTTAAAAGAAATTGAACAAATTAAAAATGAAACAGGTCTTTATTTAGCTTTTCCAACGCTAACAAATTTAATTAAAGGCGGCAGAATTAGTAGAGTAACTGGAATGATGTCCACTTTAATCAGGTTAAAGCTTATTATTCAGTTAAAAGATCAAGAATTAGTACCAGTTAAAAAAACTCGAAGTATGAGGGGGATTGAGCAATATTTTGACGAATTAATTAATAAATTTACTCAGATTCCTGATTTACATGCAGTAGGACTTTCTCACGTTGATGCTTATGATTATGGCAAAGAACTGGAAGAAAAAATTCATGCACTAAGACCAGAAGTACCTGTCTTTTTATCTGAAACAGGGCCCGTTATTGCTACTCACACCGGAGAAAAGGCGATGGCGGTAATTTATTATTAATTTGAGTGCAGTTAAGTAAAATGCAAGGAAAAAAATTAGCTTTTTTAAAAGCAATTTTGTTTTTTTTAATAATTTGTTTGATAACTTTTCTTGGTTTAAGTGTTTTTGTTCCCCGTCCAAAAAATATTAAACAAGTTGAGACTCCTCAAAGAACTATCGAATATGCAGCGATTGGTGATTCAATTACGCGTGGAATTGGTGATACCAACAAGAACGAAGGTTTTGTTGGAGCACTTAAAGATCGAGTTGAGACTGAAGACCATCTTATAGTTAAAACTCATAATTTTGGCTATACCGGGAAGACTTCCAGTCAGATCAAAAAGCGGATATTCTCTGATTCAAATTTAAGAAAATCGGTTGTTGATTCTAAATTAATTACGCTTGATATGGGCGGAAACGACATGATTTATACTATTCAAAATAATTTTTTTAAGTTAGAAAAAAAAGAATTCATCCCTAAAGCTCAGCTATTTAAGAAAAATATGACGGAATCCTTAAAAGAATTAAGAAGACTTAATCCTAAGGCAAATATAATAGTAATTGGAATTTATAACCCATTTTATTTGTATTTTAATGATATTAAGGATCTAAATAATCTTTTTGAGGAGTGGAATAATATAATTGTTGAAATTGTTCATAAAAATCCGAAAACTTTTTATCAAGATACAAACAATTTTATTAATAGCAAATCTGCCAAAAAAACTGTTGATGGTAAAATAATTAATCGATATTTATCAAAATCTGATGATGTTCATCCCAACGGTTTGGGTTATAGTTTAATTGCAAATGAATTATTTAATTTAATTAAAAAATATAAATTAATTTAGGTGACTTCAAACGAATAAAAGAGTAAATAAAAGAAAAATAAATATTTGGAAGTGGCTATTTATAGGGTTAGTCGGAATAATATGTGGCTTATCCCTTTTTCTATATAGTCGACTTTTTCTTGAAAAACCGGCATATCATAAAGTTGAGACAACGATTAGTAAAAAAAGTCCTAATTTTCAAGTTGTCATGAACAAAAAGCAATTTAATTCAATTGTAAATGAATATTTAACTAAGTTAAATTCCAAAGATTTACGTTTAAATTTTGTTTTAAGTGACGATGCCCAATTAACTGGGACAATTAAGATTTTTGGTCAACCGCTTCGTTTTAGATTGATTATGAATGTATCTGTGTTAGCAAATAAAGATTTATTGTTAAAACCGGAAGTTGTTTCAATGGGTAATTTAAATATTTCCCTAAAGCGGGTTCTTCAGTTGATTGAAACACAAGTAAAGCTTCCAAAATTCATTTCAATTGATTCTAAAAATGTAGAAGTTGTGATTGCATTAGAAAAAATTCAGTTTAATAAAAATCTAAGTTTTAGAGTTGATGCGGTTGATTTAGCAAATGATCGAATAGTATTTAATGGTTATCTTAATAAATAAAATTGGAAGTGAAATATAATTAAATTATGAATAATACGGATAATTCTCATTCTAATAGCAAAATTCGGACTTTTTTAGTTGGAATTTTAGTTTTAGCAATTGGGGTTTTAATAGGTTTTTTCATCCCCCATACCCAAAAACCTGTAACAGAACGTCATTCTGAAAGTTCTGAGACACAAAAGTCGACAAAAAAAGAATCGAATGATGATTATTTAAGTCAAGTAAAAAATTTAATTAAAACAAAATATTATCAGCCCGTTGATGAAACAAAATTAACTAATGGGTCAATTAAAGGAATGCTTGATAGTCTAGATGATCCTTATACTACATATTTAGATAAGCAGGAGGCCCAATCTTTAACTGACACAATATCCTCTAGTATTGTGGGAATTGGTGTGACAGTGATGGAAAAAAATAAGTTAATTGTTGTTGACAGCACCGTCAGTGGGACACCAGCAAAAAAAGCCGGAATTAGATCTAAAGATATCATCGTTAAGGTTAATGGAAAATCGGTTCTCGGAAAAAGGTCAACTGAAGTCACTAAATTAATTAGAGGTAAAAAAGGAACTTCTGTTACTGTTACGGTAAGAAGGGGCAGTAAAGATATTGATTTTAAGATGACCAGAGATACTATTCCAATTGAAACTGTTAAGCACAAAATGCTGACAAAAAATATCGGATATTTATCGGTATCAACTTTTTCAAATCCTACAACGAGCGAATTTAAAAAGGCTATTACTAGTTTACGTAAGTCAGGGGCTAAGAAATTCGTTGTTGATATGAGAGGAAATCCTGGTGGTGAATTAAAACAAGCTCTTTCAATGTCCAGTATGTTCGTGAAAGATGGGAAAACCATTATGCAGGTTCAAGGAAGGCAAAAGAGTGATTTAACTGTTTATGATGCTGGTCCTAAAATGGATGGAGGATTTAAAGTTACTGAACCAACAGTTGTTTTAATTGATGGCGATAGTGCTAGTGCTGCTGAAATATTTACCGCAGCTTTAAAATCAAGTAATATTCCCGTTGTTGGCAAAAAGTCTTTTGGTAAAGGAACGGTTCAATCAGTTGTAGAGTTACCTGATGATGCTGAGTTAAAAATGACGATTGCTAAATGGCTAACCCCCGATGGAAGTTGGATTCATCACAAAGGAATTAAGCCCGATTATGTGGTAAATTATCCCGAATATACCAATTTAATTATTAATGATGTTAAAAAGCCTTTAAAGAAAGGCGATGTTTCAGGAAATGTTAAAACAATTCAAAAAGGCTTGTTAGCTCTAGGGTACCAACCAGGAAATCAAAAAGGTATTTTTGATGATGCTACAGAAAATGCAGTTAAAGATTTTCAAACAAAAAGAAAAATTAGTGTAAATGGCACAATCGATGAAAGTACAGTACAGGAAGTTTTACGTGCTTTGAGTGAGTTGGAACAAAAACAAGATCCAATGCAGAAAAAGGCAATAGATTTATTACAAAATTAGATTTTGGCAGGTAAGCAGATTTGGCCCAATACTTAACAGTGAAAAGTCGAGCACGTCGAAAATATTTAAAAAGTCAGGCTAACAAAACCGAACGGCTGCTTTACTATATTCAATTACTGTTCGTTTCCTTAATTAATATTATTGTTGTATTAGTAATTTTTACGTTCTTTTTTAGAAATTCGATCGTTGATGGGGATTCCATGCGCCCAACTTTTGAAAATAAAGACCAAAATATTTTACGTAAATTTGGTAAAATTAAACGTTTTGATATTATTGTTTTTAATCCCCCTAAAGGATATGCGGGCATAAATCCTAAAGATCATTTTATTAAAAGGGTGATCGGATTACCTGGAGATAAAATTACCTTTAAAGATAATAAACTCTATATTAACGGTAAAAAGTATTCAGAAACATTTTTAAAAGATATTGATGATAGTAAAGATGTTACCGTCGATTTTAAGATGGAAGATCTTCCCGCAACAAATCACACAAAAAAAGTACCTGCAGATAGCTATTTTGTAATGGGTGATAATAGAGCTCATTCTTCAGACAGCCGCTATTTCGGGTTTGTTAAAAGTAATCGGATTGACGGAATTGTGTTCTTCCGTTTTTCTCCGATTTCTAAGTTTAGGTTTTTTTAATGACAGGTGAATGGTTCCCTGGCCATATGGCCAAAACAAAAAGATTATTAACTGAGAAGAAAAAAGAGATTGATTTAGCTTTAATTCTTTTAGATGCTCGCGCACCTATTAGTTCAATTAATCAGTATTTGAATGAAGTTTTTATAGATAAACCAAAGATTTATCTTTTAAACAAAACTGATCTGGCAGATCCCGAAATCACTCAACTTTGGCTTGACTATTTTCGTGAGACTAATCAGCAGGTTTTAACAATTAATGCTGCAAAAGGATCTGGCCTTAGATCGGTTGTTAAGGCTGCTGAATCAACAGTTCTAAATAGTAAAAAGAAGTACGTTAATCTTGGGTTAAAGAATATTCCGGTGCGTTCAGCGATAATCGGCATTCCCAATGTTGGTAAGTCAACGCTGCTTAATAGAATTATGAATAAGAAGTCGGCAGTGGTTCAAAATAAACCGGGATTAACAAGAAATTTACTTTGGTATAAAGTTAACGACCATTTTAAAATTTTAGATACCCCTGGCATGTTGTGGCCTAAATTTGAGAGCCCTGAAACGGGGTATAAAATAGCTTTATTAAATTCAATTGCTAATTACATTTATGACCCTGAAAAAGTAGTTGATTTTTTACTACAAACAGTTAGCCAATACTATCCAGAAAAATCTCAAATGTATTTTAACAATTGTTCATCATGGATTCAGTTTATGGAAGGTCATGATGTTGATGACACTGCAAAAAAAGCAGAAGAAATTATTAATGATTTTAGAACTTTGAAATATGGAAAAATAACCCTTGAAAGACCAGAAGAAATTATCAATACCGAAGATTAAAGAGAGGCTGAAAGAGAAAGATGTTTCGCCTCTTTTTTTGCATGAGTTAAAAAAAGATTCACGCAAAAGTGTTCAAGTTTTATTAAAATCTTATGAGCGAAAATGTGAACTTATTAGAATTAAAAAACTTGAATATGAACAAAAAAGTACCTTTGAAGCTAAATTCTGGAGTCAAAATAAAATAGTTGCCGGTGTTGATGAAGTTGGTAGAGGTTGTCTGGCAGGTCCTGTCGTGTGTGGGGCAGTTGTTTTAGATTCTAGGCATCCAATTTTAGGAATTGATGATTCTAAAAAGTTGTCAGTTAGAGAACGTGAACGTTTGTCTGAAGAAATAAAAAAGTATGCTATTTGTTATAGCGTAGCCATAATTTCTCCAAAAAAAATTGATCAAATTAATATTTTGGAAGCGAGTCGGCTAGGAATGCTCCAAGCGGTTAATAAATTAAAAATTACACCGCAAGAACTTTTAATAGATGCGATTCATATTAATTCTTCTATTCCTCAAACGGATATTGTTAAAGGCGATGCAAGAAGTGTAAGTATTGGAGCAGCCAGCATTATTGCTAAAGTTTACCGTGATGCCTTGATGACAAAGTATGATTCATTCTACCCAGAGTATAATTTCAAAAAAAATAAAGGATACGGCACAAAAGATCATTTATCAGCGCTTGAAAAATATGGAATTACCCCGATTCATCGTCAAAGTTTTTCACCCGTTCAAAAATTTAATGCGTAATCTTTTTATGTAGGAGGTAAATTAATTAAAAATATAAGCTGCACTGATTTATTTTTTTCCAAAATTAAAAAACTGCGTAATCTTTTTATGTAGGAGGTAAATTAATTAAAAATTATAAGCTGCACTGATTTATTTTTTTCCAAAATTAAAAAACTGCGTAATCTTTTTATGTAGGAGGTAAATTAATTAAAAATTATAAGCTGCACTGATTTATTTTTTTTCCAAAATTAAAAAACTGCGTAATCTTTTTATGTAGGAGGTAAATTAATTAAAAATTATAAGCTGCGCTGATTTATTTTTTTCCAAATTAAAAAAACTGCGTAATTTCTTTATGTAGGAGGTAATTAATTGAAATTACGAGATGCTTTACTAAATGGCTTTTTGAGTCAAACATTTACTTATCGCAATTATATTTCTTTGATTGAGAACAGCTCACTATATGATGAAAAAGATCTTGATTTTCACGATATTATGCGGTTTTCTCATCTGAGTTCAAAATATATTGATGAGTATACAAATTATCCTTTCAAAGCACATTTAGTCGAAAACGAAAAGAGAGGAGTAAAATTTTTAACAATTTTAGACTCTGAGTATCCAGATCGACTATTAGAAAGTTATGATCCACCAATTATTCTAAGTTATCAGGGAAATTTAGACTTATTAAAAACTAAATGCTTGGGGATTGTAGGAGGAAGAGAGTGTCCATCTAACTCTTTTGAAATAATTAATCGGTTGTGTCCAGAGTTAATTCAAGATAAAATCACTGTTGTTAGTGGTTTAGCTAGAGGTATAGATGCAATTGCGTTAAGTTCGGCTATTAATCACCGTGGGAACGTAATTGCAGTAATTGCAACAGGTCTTTACCAATACTATCCGGTAGAAAATAAACAATTACAGCAAAATATTGCGCAAAATCATTTATTAATTTCAGAATACGTGCCTTGGATTCGAGCAAAAAGATTTCATTTTCCAGAGCGCAACCGGATCATTGCTGGCATATCGCATGGAGTTTTAGTTGCTAGTGCAAAGGATCATTCAGGCAGTTTAATCACGGGGAATCTAGCTTTACAAAATAATCGAGAAGTTTTTGCTTTACCAGGAGAAGCAGATGATCCATTGTATGAAGGATCTAATAAATTGATTCAGGCTGGTGCAAAACTCGTCCTTAAGTCGGAGGACGTTAATTGTGAATTACAATATTATTGGTAAGTTTAATATTGACAGCAGTAGTATTCTTATTTAGGTATATGAATTTTTAAAGATTGGATGATTAGATGGTAAGTTCAACAAAAAAAAGAACAACAAAAAAAAATTTAGTTATCGTTGAGTCCCCCACCAAAGCTCAGACGATTGAAAGATATCTAGGAAGAAATTATCGAGTTGTTGCATCTAAGGGGCATATTCGAGATTTACCCAAAAGTAAGATGGGAGTAGATATTGAAAATAGTTTTAAGCCGGAATATATTTCGATTCGAGGTAAAGGTCCTGTTATTAAGGATTTAAAAAAAGAAGCAGCAAAGGCAAAACAAGTTTATCTGGCTTCAGATCCGGATCGTGAAGGTGAGGCGATAGCTTGGCATGTAAGCCATATTCTGGGTCTTAAAGAAACTGATAAAAATCGTGTGGTATTTAATGAAATAACTAAGGATACAGTTAAGGAAGCTTTTAAAAACCCTCGTCAAATCAATATGAATTTAGTTGATGCTCAGCAGGCACGAAGAGTTTTAGACCGCATTGTTGGATATTCAATTAGTCCGATTCTTTGGCGGAAAGTTAAAAAAGGTCTTTCGGCTGGGAGAGTTCAATCTGTTGCACTGAAGTTAATTATTGATCGGCAAAATGAGATTGATAAATTTGTACCAGAAGAATATTGGACAATTGAGGCTAATTTTAAAAAGGACCGAAAAACTTTTATTGGTGAATTTTATGGAGTCGGTGGTAAAAAGAAAAAATTAAGTAATGATCAAGATGTTAAAGAGGTCATTACGAAACTCGATAAGAAAAAAGAGTTTAATGTTACGGATGTAAAAAAAAGGCAGACTAGGAAAAATCCTAATCCAGCTTTTACAACATCAACTTTACAGCAGGTTGCAAATCGTAAATTAAATTTTCATACTAAGAAAACGATGATGTTAGCTCAGCAATTGTATGAAGGAGTTAATTTAGGCGGTAAAACTGGTCATGCTGGTTTGATTACATATATGAGAACTGATTCCGTCCGGGTATCTCCAACAGCGGTTGAAGAATCACATAAATTTATTTTAGATAAGTATGGAAAAGAATATGTTGGTTCACGAGTTGCTAAAAATAATAAAAAAGAAAAAGTTCAAGACGCTCATGAAGCCATTCGTCCGAGTTCAGTTCTAAGAACTCCTCAATCTTTAAAAGACATTTTGTCACGTGATCAGCTGCGTTTATATACACTTATTTGGGATCGCTTTGTTGCCAGTCAGATGTCAGCTGCTGTTTATGACACAATGAGTACTAATGTTGAACAAAATGATGTTCAATTTCAGGTCAAAGGTTCAAAATTAGTTTTTCCAGGATTTACTAAAGTTTATAAAGATAGTGATTCAAAAAATGACGGTGAATTACCTGATCTTAAAACCGGAGACAAGGTGACGTTGAGTAAGTTATCTCCGGCTCAGCATTTTACCCAGCCGCCTGCAAAATATACTGAAGCAAGTTTAGTTAAAGCATTAGAGGAAAACGGTGTTGGTCGTCCTTCAACTTTTTCACCAATCATTGATACTCTTCAAAAAAGGTATTACGTCAAATTAAATGCAAAACGATTTGAACCGACAGATTTAGGGAAAATCGTTAATAATATTATTGAGGAGTTCTTCCCAGAAATAGTAAATATTGGTTTCACAGCAGATATTGAGACAAATCTTGATAATGTTGAACAGGGAATCAACGACTGGGTTTCATTGGTCGATAAATTTTATCAAAAGTTTGAACCAGAAGTTGATAATGCCGATAAAAAAATTGAGAAAATTGAGTTTAAGTTTGAACTTGTGGGCGATAATTGTCCTGAATGTGGGGCACCGTTGGTTTATAAAATGGGTCGTTACGGTAAGTTCATTGCCTGCAGCAGATTTCCTGATTGCCGCTACACTAAAGCAGTAGTTAAAGAAATTGGAATGACTTGTCCAGTGTGTCATGAAGGGGAAGTTATTGAAAAACATACTAAGCGTAATCGTCTGTTTTATGGATGTTCACGCTATCCTAAATGTGAATTTATGTCCTGGGATAAGCCAGTTCCAAGAAATTGTCCTAACTGCGACCATTTCTTAGTCGAAAAGAAAGTAAAAAATACACTACAAGTTGTATGTCCTAACGGAGATTATGCAGAAGAGGTACAAAAATAATGAGTGATCAAATTGTCGATATCATTGGTGCTGGTTTAGCTGGTTCTGAGGCGGCTTACCAGCTCGCAAAAAGGGGAGTCCACGTTCGACTTCACGAAATGCGCAGCAAAAAAATGACGCCAGCTCATCATACAGATCAATTTGCTGAATTAGTTTGTACTAATTCAATGCGATCTAACGATATAACTAACGGAGTTGGTCTACTAAAAGAAGAAATGCGCCAACTGGATTCGATAATTATGAAATCTGCTGATGCTCATCAGGTCCCAGCAGGTAGTGCTTTAGCGGTTGATCGTGACAACTTTTCTGAATTTGTAACCAAAAGTTTAAAAGAGATGCCTAATATTGAAGTAGTTAATGATGAAGTTAAAAATATTGGTGATAACTACACCATTGTTGCAACAGGTCCCTTAACTTCTGATGATTTATCAAAATCAATTAAGGAGATTACGGGTCAAAATCAATTATATTTTTATGACGCTGCAGCACCAATTATTTCAAGCGAAGGTATTGATCGAAGTGTTGTTTACGAAAAGTCTCGCTACGATAAGGGAGAGGCTGCGTATCTCAATTGTCCGATGAACGAAGAGCAGTTTAAACGATTTTATGAAGCATTAATAGGCGCTGAGACAGCAGAATTACACGATTTTGAGGATGAAAAATATTTTGAAGGCTGTATGCCGGTTGAAGAAATGGCATCGCGCGGAGAAAAAACTCTATTATTTGGTCCTTTAAAGCCAGTTGGGTTAGAAACTCCTAGTGGAGAAATGCCGTATGCAGTTGTTCAATTACGCCAAGATAACGTTTCAAAATCCATGTATAACATTGTCGGTTTTCAAACCCATTTAAAATGGGGAGAACAAAAAAGAGTTTTTCAGATGATTCCAGGCCTTGAGAATGTTGAATTTATCCGATACGGTGTGATGCATCGAAATACTTTTTTAAATTCTCCTGGCATGCTTAGCGGAAATTATCAATTAAAAGATAACTCGAAAATTTATTTTGCCGGTCAGATAACTGGAGTTGAAGGATACGTTGAAAGTGCTGGCAGTGGCCTTTTTGCAGCACTATCGCTTTTCAAACAGCTAAAAGGCGAAAAACTAAAAGTTGATCCGAAAACAATGATTGGGGCAATGGGAAATTACGTAGCAAATGCTGATTCTAAATATTTTCAGCCAATGAATGCTAACTTTGGGATTGTTACTCCCTTAGATCAAAAAATTCGCAACAAAAAAGAACGAAGACAATTAATGGCGGAGCGAGCACTAGAAATTGTTAAACAAATGGAGGTTTAAGATTGAAGGGGCAAAATCAGCTCCAAATTCATAATTTTATTGATTTCTTAAAAGACTTTAAACATTACTCTTCAAAAACCATTAGTGCTTATGAACGTGACCTAAAAGATTTCTTCGTCTTCTTGAATGACAAATCATTCGAGGATGTTGTAAAAAAAGATTATTTTCTGTATTTAAACTACCTAGATAAAAAATATGCACAAAGCTCAATTGACCGAAAAAAATCATCTTTAGCAAGTTTCTTTCAATATTTACTTCAACAAGGTAAAATAGTAGTGAATCCAATTAAAAAAATTAAAGGTTCAAAAAAAGCAAAACATTTACCTAAAATTATGTATCAAGATGAATTAAATGAATTGATTGATGAAATTCCGATGGGCACAAATTTGGAAATTAGGGACCGTTTGATTTTTGAATTGTTGTACTCGACGGGGATCAGAATTTCCGAAGCAGTTAATATTAAACTTAATGAGATTGATTTTAATTTAAAAGTAATTTTAGTTCATGGAAAAGGGAGCAAAGATCGTTATGTTCCGTTTAATGAAAATTTTCAAAAAATTTTGAATCTTTATCTAAAAGATGCAAGACCATCGATATTGGCCCAAAAAAAGTGTGATTTTTTGATTTTAAATTCAAAAGGGGACAAATTGACGGATCGAGGATTGGAATACATTTTTGATCAAGTTTTATTAAAAATTAATAAACCTGGGATTCATCCTCATATCTTAAGACATTCACTTGCAACCCATTTATTGGATAATGGAGCAGATTTAAGAATTGTTCAAGAGTTGTTGGGTCACTCTTCAATAAATACCACCCAAATATATACACATGTATCAATAAAAAAGTTACAGGATGTCTATAAAAAAGATTTTCCTAGAAAGTGAGTTAAATAATGACAACAATTTGCGTTGTTAGAAATGATAAACAAGTAGCAATTGCAGGGGACGGACAAGTTACTGCCGGTGAGAAATACATTATGAAAGGTAACGCTCAGAAAATCCGCCGAATCTATGATGGTAAAGTTTTATCAGGTTTTGCCGGAGGCGTTGCTGATGCAGTAACTCTTCAAGATCGTTTTGTAGAAAAATTAAAAAAATATGGTGGAGATTTAAGACGTTCTGCTGTTGAATTAGCTCAAGATTGGCGCAAAGATCAAATGCTTCAAAAACTTGAAGCAATGCTAATTGTTGCTGATAAGAAAGATATGCTTTTAGTTTCAGGAACTGGTGAGATAATTCAGCCGGAATTTGATGTCTTAGCAATTGGCTCTGGCGGCAATTTTGCCCAGGCTTCAGCAATGGCATTACTAGATAACACAAAACTTTCTCCCGAAAAAATTGTCCAGAAAAGCGTTAAAATAGCGTCAGAAATTGATATTTTTACAAATTCTGATATTAAAGTTGAGGTATTAGATCGAAATGAATAATAAAACATTAACCCCTAAAGAAATCGTATCAGAGCTTGATAAATATGTAATTGGTCAAGATGAAGCCAAAAAAGCAATTTCAATTGCCGTATTTAACCGTCACCGTCGTCTGTTGTTAAATCGTCAATGGCAAGAAGCAATCACTCCAAAAAATTTAATGATGATTGGACCTACTGGGGTCGGAAAAACAGAAATTGCTCGTCGTTTAGCAAAAGTTGTTGGGGCTCCTTTTATTAAAGTTGAAGCAACGAAATTCACTGAAGTTGGATATGTCGGCCGGGATGTAGAATCCATGGTTCGTGATTTAGCTGATATTTCTGCCAATATGGAAGCAAAAAAGAGAAGGAAAAATGTTCGTGATGAAGCTAGAAGAGCTGCGAACAAGCGCCTTATTGAAATATTAGTACCAGAGAAAAAAGAAAAAGAGCAAGTTGATACTAATTCAATGATTAATGCTCTTAACAATTTTGGAAATGCATTGGGACTCGGACCTGCTGTTGAAGAAGCCGATATTCCGGCTAAAAAAGAGACAATCGATAATAGAACTCCTGAACAAAAAGAAGCTGATGCAAAGAAGGAAAAACAGAAGCTAATTTTTGATCGGATGGGAATTTCGGAACAGCTCCAAAATGGGGAACTTGAAGATAAAGTTATAACTCTTAAGGTTAAAGATAATCTTCAATCAAATCCATCATTAGAAAACATGGGTTCAATTGGAATTGATATGTCGGAAACTCTTGATCGATTGGTTCCACCTAAATATACTGAACGTAAAATGACTGTTAAAGAAGCACGTGAAGTTTTAATTGAAGAAGAATCAGATAAATTGATCGATTCTAGTGATTTAAACGAAGCTGCTGTTAAATTGACTGAAAACTCAGGAATAATTTTTATTGATGAGTTTGATAAGATTGCTTCTAGTAATTCACGAAATAGTGGGGAAGTATCAAGAGAAGGGGTTCAGCGCGATATTTTACCAATTGTTGAAGGATCGCAAGTAAAAACCAAATATGGAATGGTTGACACTGATCATATTTTGTTCATTGCATCGGGAGCTTTTCAAGAAAGTAAACCAAGTGATCTGATTGCTGAATTACAAGGCCGTTTTCCAATTAGAGTAGAGTTAAAGAATTTATCTGAAGAAGATTTTAGACGAATTTTGACTGAGCCGGATGATGCAATTATTAAACAATATGTTGAATTAATTAAAACAGACGGAGTAGATTTAAGCTTCAGTTCTGAGGCAATTGATAAAATTGCTGAGATTTCAGCTAAACTTAATGAAACGAATGAAAATATTGGAGCTCGTCGTTTGGCAACAGTAATTGAAAAATTGCTTGAAGACATTCTTTTTGAAACTCCAGGCATGCAGACAGGAAAGATTGAAATTACTGATAAGTACGTTGAAGATAAATTAACTGGTATTATTTCTAACCGTGATCTTAGCGAGTATATCCTTTAAAAAGACAAATTAAAAACAGTTTAGATTGATTCATTGAATCGATTTAAACTGTTTTTTTGTTAAAGAGAAAAAGGAATTTTTAATTTAGATTTGTTTAAATTAATTTGGTAAGTTTGCGGTGTGACGACATGAATCGTATATTTCATATCGCTGCCAAAAAGAATTAATCTTAGTTTTGAAATTTTTAGAACTTCGTAGATTGTCGGCTGTAAAGCAAGTGTCAATTTTAACGGAGTATTTGGGATTATTTCATTTACTATTCCAGGTCCTTGAATATTTTGTAAATTAAGGTGTCCAAACGTTATTAAGCGGTATTCAAATGATTTTTGGTTGAAATTAACGAGAGGAGTTCGTTCTTGATGGGGTGTAATTTGAAAAAAGCGATCAGGTACGGGAGCGGGAGTCTTAGTTGAAATTTTTTGTGGTTTAATTTCATACAACGCTGCACTTAATAAGCCAGTTCTTTGATTTGTTGAAATTTCAGTCTCAATTTTAACTTGTCCGTTAATGGTGAATTTCTCATCCGGCTGATAATTAAAAACAAAACATTGATCTTTAAACACCGGATCATTTAAAGCAAAAGAATCCTCATATTTAGTTAACTTTTGATCAAATTTATCTTTAAAAATATGAGTTAAATTATCACTATAGGAAACAATTGAACTTCCTAATTTAATTTCTTTATTATTTTTGCCGCCCCAAGCAGACTGCTCTTTCCATTGGTCAGGAGTTCGATTATTTTCAACAATTATATTTGGTAATGTATCCACTATCTTGTTGTCAATATTATATAGATGATTGGACAACCAAAGATTACAAATGTCTAAATAATCAATCGATTGAATGTTGTGAGGACTGATATGTTCGCCTTGATGAAGAATCACTTTTATTTTTGCATTTTTAGCAATTTGATTAACGTTATAAACATTAATCGGTTTAACATTCCAATCATTTAAACCGTGAGCGTAAAGACAATCAATTTTGATATTAGAAGCTTCTAGTAAATAGTTGCGATCGTTCCAAAAATTGTTGTAGTTGCCTGTATCACGATCTTGCTGTTCTCTTAACTTCTCCATATGAGAAAGAAATTTCTCGTGTGTTTTTAAATAGTCAGCGCCGCTAAACCAGCGGGAATAGGTGTCTAATGCTAAAACATCGGCATCTTCGCCAGGAAAACCACCAGGAGCTACCACTAATCCATTTTCTCGGTAATAATCGTACCAGTTTGAAATGGCAGATTCTGAAATAATAGTCTTTAACCCACGGGGATTTTGAGTTGCAGTAGCGGTAGCAAGGGTACCTAGATAACTGCGTCCGGTCATTGCCACAGATCCATTGGTCCATTGAATTGTTACTTTCTCTTCACCATACCTCGTATAGAATCCTTTTTCGTTGCCGCTAAGAAACTCAACTGCTTTAGAGTATGTTAAAGTTTCAGCTCGATCTCCAGTTGTCCTCATTCCATCAGAATTACGGGTCCCAAGTCCTGCAACATAAGCTACAGCAAATCCTCGGGGAATGAAAAAGTCATTAAGGGGGATGTTATTAGATTCTTGATTTTCTGATCGATGTTCAGGTTTTTTGATCCCGTCTTTTATGATCTTAGCAGGGGCAGTTGGATAGTTACTAATTTTTTGAGTCTTAAACTCTGTGACCGATTTTTCTTTGAGATTTCCTTCAATGGTGTTTAAATTTTGTTCCATCTCATTGGTTCCTTCAAAGTAGGGATCAGCGCAAAGAAGAACGGGAACTTTATTTGTTGTATCGGGTCTTGTCACTTGAACCAAAACTCGATCGCTAAATCCATCATCATCGGTATCAATGTTCGTATCGATATAATAACTTTCTTTAATAAATTTATTGAAAACAGGAAGTGATTTTCCTGCAAAAAAGATTGGCTTTGAATTGTTCTCAACTCGATTAACTAAAAAGTCATCATTAGTTAAATTGTCGATTAATGATAGCCCGTTTGCCGCTCGTAGGTTAAGCGCGTTAAAAATAAAATCATCAATGTTAGTAAGATCGACAACTTGATCATCAAGAATCGATTGGTTAATTTCTTTTAGAAAGGCAAAAGATTTGCCAACTTTGAATTCAATTCCCAAATGAAAATCCATAATTTGAAGAATAATGGTATAAAATTCTTCAGCATAGATATTGTCAGGCGAAGAATCAAGCAACTGTTCTAAATTAATCTTTTCATTAACTGCAATCGATTTTGTCAAACTTTCCTGCACAATTAAAGCTTTAAAGTAAAACTCGATTCTTTTTGAAAAAATTGGGATATCGATATAAAAGTTTATATTTTTTAATTCTTCTTTTGGATTAAATTTACGGTAATCTGAAAATGTATTATATTTCATCATGCTTTATCTATTTTTAATTGGCTGTCCTTCATCGTCTAAATTTAAATGCTGCATAATTAGCGCAGCTGTTTCTTCTATTGAACGATGAGCAGTGTTTATTACAATACAGTTTAATTTTTTAAATATATCATCGGCATATGATAGTTCCTCTTTTACATTGTCCATATCTGAATAAGTCGCATCCGGACTAAGTCCATAAGAAATCAGACGTTCTCTGCGAAACTTATTTAATACCTCAGGATCAGTCGTTAGACCAACTATTTTTTTACTGTCGATTTGAAATAATTCTTTTGGCACGTCTGCATTTTTTACTAAAGGATAGTTGGCCACCTTAAGATTACGATTAGCTAAGAAGAGCGATAGAGGAGTTTTTGAAGTTCGAGAGACTCCGACTAGAACTAAATCTGCTTCTAAAAATCCTTTTGGATCCTTACCGTCATCATAAAGTACCGCAAATTCAACTGCTGAAATTCGATTAAAATAATTATCATTTAATCGATGAACTGCACCCACTTCTCCACTAGGCTCAATTCCGGTCTTTTCTTTAACAAAATCAATGATCGGACTCATTAAATCAAAACTTGGGACATTTCGAGCTTTTGTATAGCTAGTCATATATTTAGCTAAACCTTTTCCGCCTAACGAGAAGATGATGATTGCATTATTGTCTGCTGCTTCGTCAACTAGTTTAGTAATCTTTTTTTCATCGTTACTAAAAGGAAACTTTATGTAACTTACCTCAATACTTGGAAATTGAGCCATAATTGCTCGTGCTATTTTTGTTGCTGTATCGCCTAAAGAATCAGATACAGCGTAAACAGTTAATTTTTTATCCATTATTTCCTCCACTTTTATTAATAAGTATAACTAAATTTCTACATAAACTATAATTATTTTAAATGATCGGAGGATAGATTAATGGAAGTTTACGACGATGTTAATAACCCGCGGCATTATACAGAATATTATCCCTTACAGCCCATAGATGTGATTGAAAATACCCAAATGAGTTATAATTTGGGACAAATTTTTAAATATTTAGTTCGAGCCCCTTATAAGAACAATGAACTTGAAGATTTAAAGAAAGCAAAATATTATGTTAAATTGCTTAAATCAGAGGAAATAAAAAACTTTCTTAACTTTCCGTTTTCAAAAAAATATATTTACGAATTTTTTGAAAAAGCTTTAGATAAAAACGCTTTATCTCCATTTATTTTTTTTAATGCTTTTGATGAATCTTTTGCTAATAAAGATGATCAGTCTTTTGTTAAGCTTCTTAAAGAGCAAATTGAGTCAAGAATTGAGTATTTATCGTGATTAAACGTAACCTAAATTTAACAAAATATTTATTTTTAATCGGTATTAATTATGATTAAACATGCTAAAATAAGTGGTGGGAATATAGACCCAAAATAAGAAAATTAATGTTGACAGATAAAACTTTTGATAATTACTTGAACAAGTAATTAATCCAGATATTATTCTGAAATCGATTTTTGAAATAAAAAGAGTTGAGGGTTAATGACGTGTAAAAAGTAATCTGTACCAAGCACTTTTTTCTGTAGAATAAATAATTTAAATTTTTTATGATATGGAGGCACATATAATGTTTGCACAATTTTTTTCTAGTAAAACTCGCTCTAATTCGAATTATCGGAATCGAAAAGGTCTTACTAAAGGTATGAGAGCAAAAAAAACTGTCTGGGTTTCAACCCCGATGTCAATGAGATCTGTAAGTTTTACTTCTAACGTTTCTTCATCTGATCGTCCAGTTAAAATGCCTAAATAGTTTTTTGTGGGAGTTTCAAATTTCTGAAACTCTTTTTTTTTTGCAGCAAAAACTCCCCGTCGTCATTAAGACAACGAGGAGTCTGAAGTACAACAATTATTTAATTGGAAATGTTTCTTTACCAGACCCTTCACCAAATGGTCCTTTTATGGAGATTAGATCGACTGAATTTTTCTTATTATTAAGTTTGTAGGCAATTGCATTTTCAACGGTTTTACCCTGCTTAATCTCCGTCATTTGAGATTGAAGGTATTTATCATCAGGTAAAGCGGCTATCTGTAAATCATACTTTTTATTGTTAGATCCTAATTGCTGAGCTTTAAAAACGGCTTGCCATGCTGTAATTGGATCAACGTGATTGTTTTTATTTTTGTTCTTAACCTGATACCAAAAGGCAATAACTGGCGATTTCCCGTTCTTATTTCCTTTTTTACCAGGTTTAATCACCCGATATTTGGTTATTTTAATTGTGAACTCACTATTATCGACTTGTTTATTTTCAAAGTTAAACTTTTGAGTTTTAATTTTATCTTGGGAAGTGAGTTTCTTTTTATTTTTACTAATATGTTGTGAAGAAGAAGTAGATTTTTTAGAATCTGTATTACTACAGCCAAATAAAACCACTGTAGATAGTAAAATTGTTAATGCTGTTAAATTTTTTTTCATGTAAGGACTCCCAGCTAGCTTAATATTCGACGTAAATTATAGCATAAGTTATAAATTTTGAATTTTATGCTTTAAATATCTGCATAAGTATCTATAATAGAATAGTTTATTTTTAAAGGTAAGGAAGAAAATATTTAACATTGCGGGAATAATAAAATAATGAACACAAATTTTTCTGAAATTTTACATCGGTACCAGCGATGGAACAAATTAATGGCCGCGATTACTTACGCGATATCGGTCACAATTGCAATTAATGTTTTTTGGTCTTCAAGTAATTTATACGGTTCAGGAGTAACAGGACTTGCTCAGCTCATCCAAACTATTACAAGCCGTTACCTCCACATAGATTTTATGACGACTCCAGTAATGTTATTTGTTCTAAATATTCCAATAATGGTTATCGGATGGCAAAAAATTGGGCATCATTTTACTTTTTATACTATCGTTGCCTTGGGTCTATCAACAATTTTTATGCATTTTATTTCTGGAGAACCATTAACCAGTAATCCAATAATTAATGCGGTATTCGGGGGATTAATTAATGGTGCTGGGACAGGTTTTGCACTTAGAACCGGCATCTCAACTGGCGGTTTAGATATTATTGGGATCTTAATGCGCCGCAAAACTGGCAGGACAATTGGAACTATTAATATGATTTTTAATTTTTTTATTTTGTTGGCGTCAGCAATTCTTTTTGGGTGGTCGACAGCATTTTATAGTGCAATTGGAATTTTCGTTAGTGCGCGAGTAATGGACGCTTTATATACCCGTCAGCAAAGAATGCAAGTATTAATTGTTACCGATAAACCTAAGAGTGTAATTGAAAATATTAAAATTGGGCTGCATCGAGGAGTAACTATTATTGGAGAAGCTAAAGGGGCATATAGCAAAAATGAGAAAACAATTTTATTAACTATTATTTCTCGTTATGAGTTATATGATTTTAGAAATATTATGAAGGAGACCGATCCTCATTCTTTTGTGAGCATTACAAGTGTTGTTAAACTGTATGGTAATTTTTATGAGAAGAAAGTGAACTAATCGGTGATTATATCTTGCAATTGTTCGAATAATTATATATAATTCAATTCGTTATGTCACAGTGGCTCAGCTGGATAGAGCAACGGTCTTCTAAACCGTAGGTCGTGAGTTCGAATCTCACCTGTGACACTTGGTAGATATTTTATTTTTTAAGAATCCCAATTTAATGGGATTTTTTTTATGGTAAGGTACATATTTTTAATAATATCTATAGAATTGCTTATTTATCGGCAATTTCTAATTGACAACTCTTGATTATTCTAGTAGTATAAATCTTAATTATATAAGCGGAGGGGGGTTTGAATTTTGACGAGAACAGTTGTTCGGAAGAACGAATCTCTTGATGATGCTTTAAAACGTTTTAAAAGGGCAGTTTCAAAGAGTGGAACTTTACAGGAATATCGTAAACGTGAATTCTATGAAAAACCAAGTGTTAAGCGTAAGTTAAAGTCAGAAGCAGCACGCAAGAGAAAAAAGAAATAATGACGAAAGACAGCATCAACTGTCTTTTTTTATATTGAGGATAATTTTGCCGAAAATTACAATCTTTACCGATGGTGGCACTAGAAACACTGGTAACTTTAAAGGCGGTAAGGTTCGTTCAACGGATCTGGCAGCCTGGGCATATTTAATTACATATGACGGAAAAAAGTTTTATGCTAGTGATGGTGTCTTTGGAGCAACTAATAATCAAATGGAATTAACAGGATTATTAAAAGCCCTCCAAAAATTAAAGTCTTCAAAAGGTAACATGTTTCCAATCACCGTCTATTCTGATTCAAAGTACATTGTTGATGCAATAAATCAGCATTGGTTGGATAATTGGGCGAAGAGAAACTGGCGAAAATCAGGTGGAGGACCTGTGCTGAATGATGATCTTTGGCGCGAGATTTATCAGTTATTGAAGTTTTTTAAACAAATTGAGTTTGTTTGGGTTAAAGGACATGCCACAAGTAGTGGAAATAATTTTGTTGACCGAGTTTTAAACGAAACTATGGATAAAATGAAATCAGCTAATTAATTAAAAGTAGAAGCATTTTTAATTTAAGGAGTTTATTTGACAGATACATCATTGAAACAGTTTGAACTTTACTTGCCGTATCCGAAAAACATTTATCAGCTTTTTGGAATTAACGATATATATTTAAAATTGATCGAGGAATCGCTCAAGGTAAATATCAATATCTCTCAAGATCAACTTCATCTTGTAGGCATTAAGGATAATGTTTTTGTAGCTAAAGAAGTGATTTCTCGGTTGGAAAAAATGATTTATGCGGGAGTTGAAGTTAATATAACTGACCTAAAAAATTTGTTAAATCGCCAGTTAGAGTCGTCAAAAGAAGAACAGGACTTTTATCAACAAACGATTTACCGCACCAAAAAAGGGGCAGTAATTCGTCCAAAGAATGCAACTCAAAAGAAGTTTGTTCAAGCTGTTAAAGAAAACGACATTACTTTTGGAGTGGGTCCTGCGGGAACAGGAAAGACCTATTTGGCAGCAGTAATGGCAGTTGCTAGTCTAAAAGATCATCAAGTAGAAAGAATTATTTTAACGCGCCCCGCTGTTGAAGCTGGTGAAAGTCTAGGATTTTTGCCGGGTGATTTAAAAGAAAAAGTTGATCCTTATTTACGTCCGGTCTATGATGTTCTAGATGAAATCTTAGGAGCTGACCAAAGTGCCCGGATGATTGAACATGGAGTAATTGAAATCGCACCACTAGCTTACATGAGAGGTCGAACCTTAAATAATTCTTTTATTATTTTAGATGAAGCTCAAAACACCACTTCTTCTCAAATGAAGATGTTTTTAACAAGACTTGGGATGGGATCTAAAATGATTGTTAACGGGGATATCTCTCAAATTGATTTACCAGCTAATGCTCGCAGCGGTTTAGTTCAAGCACCAAATATTTTGAAAGATATTAAAGGAATTGGTTTTATTGAGTTTAAAGCTAAAGATGTTGTTAGATATCACCTAGTTTCTAGAATTATCGAAGCATATGAAAAGGATGGACGTTAATTGGATCTCGAAATTAACAATAAAGAGAATTCTTTACCAGATAAGTATTTGAAAGAAGTTAAAGATCTGATTGAATTAGGCGGGGAAAAACTTAAACATCTTGACGATACCCAGATATCGATTAATTTTGTTTCCGATGAAGAAATTCACTCGATAAATAAAGAGTATCGGAATAAAGATCTTGTAACCGATGTTATAAGTTTTGCAATTGAAGACGATGAGGATCCAAACGTTTTGGAAGCTTTCAAAAATGAGGGGATTCCTCGCGATTTAGGAGATTTATTTATCGCTCCTAACTTTGTGTTTAAGCGTGCTGAAGAGATGGGGCATAGCAAAGAAAGAGAATTAGGATATACAGTAATTCACGGGTTACTTCATTTGAGTGGTTACGATCATATTACCCCAGAAGATGAGGCCGAAATGATAACTTTACAGGAGGAAATTCTTGAAACGTACGGCCTTAAAAGATAATAGTTATAAACATACCAATTTGTTCCAAGCAGCTAAATCGGCAGTTAATGGGCTTTTCTATGCTTTTAAAGAAGAAAGAAATCTTAAAATTGATATTTTAGTATTTCTTGTTTTGTGGTGCATAATGCTGTCACTTAATTTTTCGGTTGTAGAAAAGATCATTTGCTGTCTTAATTGGGCATTAATTGTTAGTATGGAAGTAATCAATACAGTTTTTGAACGAGTAATTGACCGCATCTGGGGAGAAGATTACAACGAAGAGGTTAAAATCTTGAAAGATATGGCAGCTGGTGCCGTGTTCTTTTTATCAGCTTCACTAGTGATAATTGTTGGAGCACTTTGTATAGTTAAATTAGGCGGTTTTTAAATGGATGATACTTTGTATGAAGAAGCAGTAAAAGTTAGGGAGAATGCTTATAGCCCCTACTCAAATTTTAAGGTCGGAGCAGTTCTTTTAAGTAAAAGTGGGATCATTTTTACAGGCTGTAATGTTGAAAATTCTTCTTACGGCTTGACCTCATGTGCTGAGAGAAATGCAATTTTTTCAGCAGTAACAGCCGGTGAGCAAGAATTCTCAAAACTAGTTGTCGTGGGAGATACTGAAGATGTCACAGTTCCTTGCGGTGCTTGTTTACAAGTAATGGCGGAGTTTTTTGATGCCGAAACAGAAATATTATTAGCCAACACGGCAGGTTTAAAGAAAACATATAAATTTTCAGAACTTTTGCCAGTTAGCTTTAACTTAGGGGATGATCGCAATGTTTAAATCTGGATTTGTCGCAATTGTTGGAAGACCAAACGCTGGGAAATCAACACTAATGGATCGTTTTCTTGGTTCTGAATTATCGATCGTTACTTCACAGCCTCAAACGACAAGAAACTCAATCAAAGGAATTTACACTACTGAAAATGAACAGGTGGTTTTTATTGATACACCCGGTATTCATAAGCCAAAAGACTTACTAAGTGAGCAGATGGATGATTATTCTTATCAATCATTTAAAGATGCTGACTTAATTTTGTATGTTGTCGATATTAGTGTTGAGCTTGGAAAAGGTGAACAGTATGTGATTGACAAGTTAAATGATCAAAAAGTTCCAATTGTTTTAGTGCTCAATAAAATTGATTTAATTCACCCCGATAAACTTTTAGAAATCACCGATTATTTTAAAGAACATCTAAAATACGAAAAAGCAATCCCGCTTTCAGCAGTTACTGGTCAGAATTTTCCTGCCTTGAAAGAAGAAATTGTTAACTATTTGCCAGAAGGAATGCCTCTTTTTGATGTTGATGATTTATCTGATAAGCCAACGATCTTTTTTGTTGCCGAATTAGTTAGAAAAGCAATTTTAGAATTAACTAGTGAAGAAATCCCACATTCCAGTGCTGTTGAAGTCCTTGATATGAGTCAATTTGAAAACGGAAAAAGAATTATTGAAGCAACGATTTATGTTGAGCGTGATTCTCAGAAGAAAATTATTATTGGTTCTAAAGGCTCAATGATTAAGAATATTGGCATTCAAGCTCGCAAACAGATCGAAGAACTTCTGGGCGAACGCGTTAATTTAAAACTTTGGGTAAAAAAAGCTCCAAAGTGGAGAAATACGGTTTCTTATTTGAACAGCTTAGGGTATAAAAAAGAAAAGCACTAGATGGAAGAATTTAACGGAATTATTTTTTATCGTAAGAAGTATCGAGAAAATGATTTGTTAATTAAGATGTTGACTGATGACTATGGCAAAAGGTCCTTTTTCATTGGTCAAGGCAGTCGGAAAAAAAATCGCTTGAGTTACGGACTTCAGGATTTTACTTTAGGCAGTTATGCCGGACGAATTTCAAACAATGGTTTTTCTTTTGTTAATGAAGTAATTAATGAAGAAATCTATTCTTCAATTTATTCTGATATTGATAAGGGATCTTATGTAAAATATGTATTTTCGTTAATTGATAGTGCATTTGAAGACGGCTTAGTAATTCCTGCTTGGTTTCGAATCTTGCGAGAATCACTTGAACTAATTGATCATGATACAAGTCCCGAATTGATTGCCCACGCATTTGAAATAAAATTATTAAAAGTTTTTGGAGTTAATTTAGATTTCTTTTCCTGTAAAATCTGTGGAAGAGATGATTTACCGCTGGATTTATCTTTTAAATATGATGGAATGATTTGCAGTAATCACCAAAATCTTGATGATTTTCGTTTTCATTTGGATTCTAGAATGGTGAAATGTCTGCAGGTTTTGACTATTGGAACAATTAAGTCAATTTCAAAAATGAATCTAGATGAGAAAAACATGAAAATTTTACGTGATGTTTGTGATGAGATTTATCGCAACTATATTGGCATTTATCCAAAAACAAAATCGTTTATAGATAAATTGCGCAATGAATCGTAAAATATAGATTGTATTTAAATATAGAATGGGGAATTAGCATGCAACAACAGTATCTCACTATGCAAGAGATAATTTTAAGACTTCAAACCTTTTGGGGTAAAAAAGGATGTCTTTTAATGGAAGCCTATGATACAGAAAAAGGTGCAGGGACAATGAGTCCGTACACTTTTTTGCGCGCAGTAGGTCCAGAATCATGGAATGCTGCTTACGTTGAGCCATCAAGAAGACCAGCTGATGGTCGTTATGGAGAAAATCCCAATCGTCTTTATCAGCATCATCAGTTTCAAGTTGTAATGAAGCCTTCTCCAGCTGCCATGCAAGAATATTATGTTGATAGTTTGCGCTATTTAGGAATTGAACCTTTAGAACATGATATTCGTTTTGTTGAGGATAATTGGGAAAATCCATCAATGGGCTGTGCTGGTGTTGGTTGGGAAGTATGGCTTGACGGAATGGAAATTACGCAATTCACATATTTTCAAGTAGTTGGTTCGATTCCTGTTGACCTAGTGACAAGTGAAATTTCATATGGGCTAGAACGACTTGCTTCTTATATTCAAAATGTTAACTCCGTTTATGATCTTGAATGGGGTAATGGCGTTAAATATCGGGATATTTTCTTTGAACCAGAAGCAGAACATTCAAAGTATTCTTTTGAGATTAGTGACGAAAAAATGCTGTTTGATTTATTTAAAAAATATGAAACAGAAGCATATCGATTGTTAGACTTAGGTTTAGTTCACCCAGCGTATGACTATATTTTAAAATGTTCACATACCTTTAATTTGTTAGATGCCCGAGGTGTCGTTTCAGTTACCGAACGTGCGGGCTATATGGCTCGTATTCGTAAAATGGCTCATAAAGTTGCAAGTGTATTTATTGAAGAGAGAGAAAAACTTGGCTTTCCATTGAAAAATGATGAATTATTTGCAGATAAAGGGGAGAAAGTTAAATGAGCCATAACTATTTAATTGAAGTTGGATTGGAAGAAATGCCAGCTAATGTAATTGACGATTCAATTCAACAATTTAGAGTTAAAACAGCATCGTTTTTAAAAGATAACAAAATTAATTATGATGAAATTCAAGAATTTTCTACACCGCGCCGTTTAGCACTTTTAATTAAAAACATTGCTGAAAAGCAAGATGATATCAAAGTAGAGGCAAAAGGACCTGCTATAAAAATTGCCAAAGATCAAGATGGAAATTGGAGTAAAGCAGCTTTAGGTTTTGCTAAAAAGAATGGTGTTGAACCAGATGATTTAACAACGACGACAGTGAAAAATGTAGAGTATCTTTTTGTTAAAAAAGATATTCCCGGAAAACCTACCAAAGAATTATTGCCAGAGATTAAAGAGGTTATTGAATCTTTGACCTTTAAGACCAGAATGAGATGGGCTAATCATTCATTTGAATATATTAGACCTTTGCACTGGTTTGTTTCATTACTAGATCAAGAAATTGTACCTTTTGAAATTTTGGGAATTAAAGCCGGCCGCACAACACGGGGACACCGTTTTTTAGGTCAAGAAATTGAGTTATCGCAAGCTTCAGATTATGAAGAATCATTAACTAAAGATCACGTTATTGCAGATCCTAAAAAAAGAGAGAAGATGATTCTCGATCAAATTAATGAAATTTCAAGTGAGAATCACTTTAATGTTGAGATTGACCGATCATTACTTAATGAAGTAGTAAATATTGTTGAATATCCAACGGCATTTATGGGAGGATTTGATCAGAAATATCTAGAAATTCCTGATGCAGTTTTAATAACTTCAATGAAGGATAACCAACGTTACTTTTATATAACTGATTCAAATGGTAATTTATTGCCGAAGTTTATTTCTGTGAGAAATGGAAATAAAGATCATCTCGAAAATGTCATTAAAGGAAATGAAAAAGTTCTGACTGCCCGATTGGAAGATGCCCTGTTTTTCTATCGTGAAGATCAAAAGCATTCAATTAAAGAATATGTTGAACGCTTAAAACATGTGAATTTCCACGATGAGTTGGGTAATATTTATGACAAAATGGCCCGCAGCAAGAAAATTGCTTTACTTTTGGCAGATAAATTAGGCATAAGTGCAGCTGACCGAGCTGATTTAGAGCAAGCAGGTTCGATTTATGATTTTGATTTAGTTACTCAAATGGTGGGAGAGTTTGCTGAATTACAAGGTGTCATGGGTGAAATTTATGCCAAATTAGAAGGTGTAAATGATAATGCTGCTGGGGCAATTTTTGAACATTATCTTCCGCTTTCAGCTAACGGGGAGCTGCCAAAAACTGTTGTCGGCTCAATTCTTTCAGCAGCCGATAAAATTGATACGCTTCTTTCATTTTTCAGCATTGGTAAAATTCCTAGTGGCTCTAACGATCCTTATGCACTTAGACGTCAGACGATGGGAATTGTTAGAATTATGATGCAGAATCATTGGGACATCTCCTTAAGTAAATTATTAAATGAATTATTTGAAGGAAATGGATTTTTGATTGATCCTGCAGGTTTAAAAAATAATCAAAAAGAACTTGATAGTTTTATCAGAGATCGAATTGATCAGAACTTAGCGGATCAAAAGATTCCTAATGATTTAATCCAAACGGTTCACAAAATAAAAGATCTCAATCCTACTAAAATTGAGGAAGCTTGTTTAATTCTAAATAATCATCATGGAGATGCAGACTTTGTTGAGATGATTCAAAATCTAGCTCGGGTACAAAGATTATTTAAGAAAGAAAATCCTAAAGATTTCGAAGGGAAAGTAGTTAAGCAAGATCTTTTTGAAAACGATTCTGAAAAATCATTAAACGAAAAAGTTGAGTCAATCACAACTTCTTGGAATCAAGAGCGAGATTTGTCTAAACTTTATCAAAATCTTGAAAATATGATTCCAGTAATTAAGGATTATTTTGAACAAACGATGATTAATGTTGATGATCAGAATTTAAGAGAGAATAGATACGTTCAGATGACATCTTTACTTAATCTAATTAATTATTTTGGAGACCTAACTCAAATTGTTATTTAATAAAATAGGTGAATAGTGGCACAAAGGATTCCAAAAGAAATAATCAATGATATTCAAGAACGGGTTAGTATTGTTGATGTTGTTGGCAGATACGTTCAGTTAAAAAAGCAAGGAGCAAATTATTTTGGCCTTTGTCCTTTTCAAACTGAAAAGACTCCCTCATTTTCCGTAAACGAGGAAAAGAAAATTTTTCATTGCTTTTCCTGCGGACGCGGGGGGAGCGTGTTTACTTTTATCATGATGATTGATAATCTTAACTTTGTTGAGGCTGTTTCCAAGGCTGCAGAAATTGGCGGAATTCCTTTTGATTCATACCGTTACCAGGTGAATTCTAAACGAAGAAATATCGATGAACCAATTGAAAAAGTTTTGAAATTTTCATGCAATTTTTATCATCATGTTTTACAGCATACGCAAATCGGTCAAGAAGCGCTTGATTATCTAAAGCAAAGAGAAGTTCTACCTGAGACAATTGAACATTTCAAATTAGGATATGCGCCTGATAACAATCTTTTATCAGAATCATTAAAATCAGCAGCTGATCTTGATCAAGAAGCAGTAAAAAAGAGTGGGATTGTTACAGAAGCTGATTCTAAAATTTATGATTATTTTAAAGATCGGGTAATGATCCCAATATCTGATGAAAATAATAATTTAGTTGGATTTGGCGGCAGGCTGCTTAATAATACTGATTCAAGTGAACCAAGGTATTTAAATAGTAAACAAAATGAAGTTTTTAATAAAAGTAATCTACTATTTAATTTAAATCATGCAAAGCAGGAAATTGCTTTAGCACATGAAGTAGTGTTATTAGAAGGATATTTCGATGTAATCAGCGCTTGGCAGGCAGGCTTAAAAAACGGCGTTGCTTCCATGGGAACAAGTTTTACAGAAAAGCAGCTCAGTTTACTAAATAAAGTTACGAATCGCGTAATCTTAGTATATGACGGTGATTCTGCTGGAAAGGCGGCAATTGATAAAGCCATCGACAGTCTAACTGGACGACATAATTTGGAAGTTATGGTTGCACCGATTCCTGGGGGATTAGATCCTGATGATTATATTAAAAAGTATGGGGCTGATAGTTTTAAAAAACTTGTAACTAAAGATCGGGTTTCAAAATATCGATTTAGACTCGATTACTACCAAGAAACCGCTAATCTCAGTAACGAACAAGATTTATTAGATTTTGTAAATCGGGTCTTAGATAAGTTTGTTGACCTTAAGGATGATTCAATTCAAAAAGAATTATATCTAAAAGAGCTATCAAAGATAACGGGGATCAGTTTATTAAATCTTCAAAATCAATTTAATCAGCATGTTGCGCAAAATACTAAGAGTGTTGAGCGAGTTGTAAGACCACTATCAACTCCTGTCAAGCAAAAAACTGATAATCGATTTGAAAGAGCTCAAAAAGAATTACTGTTTATTGTTTTCAATAACGATCTCTTTGATTGGTTGGAACAAAAATATCATTGGTTCTTTCCCAATACTGATTATCAGATCATTTATGAGTTGTTTTCACAGTATTATAAGGATAATAAAGATAACATTAAGTTCTATGAATTTATAAATGATTTGCCGGCAGAACTAGCAAATATTGCCACAAATATCAGTTCACTTGATCGTCCAACTTCAACGGATGAACAGGAGGTTCAAGAACTAATCGATGTTATCCAGAAAGAGAATCTTGAAAATAGAATTGTAAAATTAAAACAACAAATTGAAGAGTATCAAAAATTAGGTCAAAAAGAAAAGTTAGATCAGTGTATGAAAAAACTAATTGAACTGATTCGCGTAAAACAGCAGGAGGAATCTTATGGCAGCAAAAAAGACATCAAATAACGAAGAAAATAGCCAAAAACCAAAGAAGGTTACGGCTAAAGAGAAAACAAAAAGCACTGGCAAGGTAAAAATTTCGGTAAAATCAAAAGTCAAAAAGACTCCAAAAGCTGCAGCAGCTAAAGAAAATGTTAAAGAAGAAAAAGTAGAGCCTAAAAAGACAACTGCCAGTAAGGCACCTAAAAAGACAACTGCTAAGAAAAAAAGTAAAAAAGAAACTAATGCACCAGCTGTTGATCAAAAAGAATTAGAATTTCAAAAGTTAGTTACTAAATACAAAAAAGCTCATGAAATCACATACGATGAACTAGCTAACCGCTTGGAACTTTCTGAAGATCAAGATGCTGACGAAATTGAAAAAGTAATTGGTCGTTTAGAAGACGAAGGAATTGGTGTTGTTGATGAAGAAGGTGAGCCGACAGATATTGCACTTAAAGCACAAAACGTTAAGATCAAGAAAGACGATTTAACTGCACCTGCTGGAGTTAAGATCAATGACCCAGTTCGGATGTATTTAAAAGAAATTGGTCAATTTCCATTACTGAAAGCAGAAGAAGAAGTTGAAATTGCTAAAAGAATTGAAGCAGGTGATGAAGTTGCTAAACAAACACTTGCAGAAGATAATTTGCGTTTAGTTGTTTCGATTGCTAAGAAGTATGTTGGAAGAGGCATGCAGTTTCTTGATTTAATCCAAGAAGGTAACATGGGATTAATGAAGGCCGTTGAAAAGTTTGACTACACTAAGGGATTTAAATTCTCTACCTATGCAACGTGGTGGATTAGACAGGCCATCACCCGTGCAATCGCCGATCAAGCTCGAACAATTAGAATTCCAGTTCATATGGTTGAAACAATCAATAAGTTAATTAGAATTCAAAGAATGCTTTTGCAGGATTTGGGTCGTGATCCATTACCGGAAGAATTAGGTGCTGAAATGGATCTTCCAACTTCTAAGATTCGTGAAATTTTAAAAATTGCCCAAGAGCCAGTTTCATTAGAGACTCCAATTGGAGAAGAGGATGACTCTCACCTGGGAGATTTCATTGAAGATTTTGATGCAACAAGTCCAGAAGAACATGCTTCTTATGAATTATTAAAAGAACAGCTTGAACAAGTGCTTGATACTTTAACTGAACGTGAAGAAAATGTGCTTCGCCTTCGATTTGGCTTAGACGATGGGCGAGTTCGGACCTTAGAAGAAGTCGGTAAGGTATTTGGCGTAACGAGAGAAAGAATTCGTCAGATTGAAGCTAAAGCATTAAGAAAATTGAAGCACCCAAGCCGTTCTAGACAATTAAAGGATTTTCTATAAGTGATAAATATTGATCTAAGATTAAAAACTTTAGCAAATTTTGTTCCAGCACAAAGTGATTGTGTTGCCGATATTGGAACAGATCACGCATATTTACCAATTTATCTGATTCAATCCGGGAGGACTCACTATGTTTTTGCAACAGACATTAAGGAGGGTCCTCTTTTTAACGCCAAAAATGATATTGCAAAATTTGGCTTAAAAAAGCAAATTGAAACTAGATTAGGTCCAGGACTTGTGCCGATTGTTGACGAAAGTTCAATTGATACAGTCATAATCTCTGGGATGGGCGGTAAGTTAATCGCACAGATCATGGAAGATTCTTCCAAAATGTCTAATCAGATTACTTATATTTTTGAACCAAATTCCAGTGAACCTCTTCTCAGACGCTGGCTAATGGCTAATAACTTTTTAATTACTAATGAGAAAATAATCGAAGTCCAAGATCGAATTTATGAATTTATTGCAGCCAATCATCAGTCCAAAACTGTTTCTTACAGTGAAGAAGATCTTTTATTAGGTCCAATTTTGCGAAAAGAAAAAAACGCAGTTTTCACTAAAAAATGGCTCAAAGAATTGAATAAAAGAGAATTGGTCAAGGCTAACCGTCAGAAATCAAATCAATTAATTTCTTCTAAGGACTTGGATCAAGAAATAAAAATAATAAAGGATAACTTATGAGTGAAATTAGATTATCAAATTTAATGGATTTTTTAGAGGAAAAATATCCCTTAAATGACGCGATGACATGGGATCATGTAGGTCTGCAGATTGGAGATCCGACACGGGTGGTCAAAAAAGTTTTTACAACGCTTGATGTAACTCCTTCGGTTGTTGATCATGCAGTTAAAAATGGTTTTGATACGATTGTAAGTCACCACCCGCTGCTTTTTCATTCGATTCAATCGATGAATTTAACCATTCCGCGTAATGAAATGTACCAAAAAATCATCAAAAATAATTTGAATGTCTACAGCATGCATACTAATTTTGATGTTGGAACAAACGGGATGAATGACGGGTTAGCAGAAATGCTGGGTTTAACTAACGTCGAAGGGATCTGTCCCGTGAAAACAAAACAAGGTGTTAAATCCATTGGCCGCATGGGAGACACTCAGTTAACAGTTGATGAAATTGTAGAGAAGTTTAAATCTAGATTAAAAATTAAAATGATTAGACTTTTATCTAACTATAAGCCAGTAAGAAAAGTAGGAATTGTTGGCGGTGCGGGAGCAGAATTTATCACTCCTGCATTTAACAGCGGCGTTGATCTGTTTATTACTGGAGATGTTAAATATCATGACTTTTTAGATGCTCAAATTGCGGGTTATGCGGTTTTAGATGTGGGTCATGTCGCTGAAAAGATTTTTGCCGAGAGAATGGCAATAATGATAAATAAAAATTTAAATTTGACAGTTGAAGCTAATGATTTAGACAAAATGGAAATTTTATACCTGGAGGACAAATGAAATATACAAATTTAAAAGATCGTTTTATAAAATATGTTAAAGTTAATACTCGCTCAGATGAAAAGAGCAATACAACTCCAACAACTAAGTCCCAAGTTCATTTCTTACACGATTTAGCAGATGAATTAAAATCAATTGGCTTAGAAGATGTCAAATACAACAAACAGAATGCTTACGTTACTGCAACTCTTCCAAGTAATATCGATCAAAAAGTACCAGTTGTCGGTTTTATATCTCATGTTGATACTGCAGATTTTAATTCTGAAAATATCAATCCGCAAATTATCGAAAATTATGACGGTAAAAGCGATATTCCTCTTGGACAAAGTGGATTTAAGTTGGATTTAAAAAATTCACCAAATTTAAGCAAATATGAGGGGAATACGTTAATCACTACTGATGGAACGACATTACTAGGATCAGATGATAAATCTGGGGTTGCCGAAATTGTTTCCGTGATGGAATATTTAATTAATCATTCAGAATTTAAGCATGGTAAGATAAGAGTTGCCTTTGGTCCTGACGAAGAAATTGGGGTTGGGGCAGATAAATTTGATGTGAAAGATTTTGGAGCAGATTTTGCTTATACCGTTGATGGAGGGCCACTTGGAGAATTAGAATGGGAAACCTTTAACGCAGCAAGTCTTGAAATTAAAGTTCAGGGATATAATATTCACCCTAGCGTAGCTTACGGTAAAATGATTAATGCGTTGCAAGTTGCGATTGATTTTCATAATTCATTACCCCAAGATGAATTTCCAGAAAATACCAAAGATCGAGAAGGATTTTTCCATTTATTATCCCTAGATGGATCTGTTGATCAAGCTCGCATGTCATACATTATTCGTGATTTTGAACGAGACGGTTTAGAAGAACGCAAAGAATTAGTTAATAAAATCGTTGAGCGCCTTAATAAGCAGTATGGCGAAAAACGAGTGCAAGCAGAAATGCACGATCAGTATTATAATATGGCAGAAGTGATGAAAGACCATATGGACGTTGTCGAGCTTGCTAAAAAGGCCATGGAAGATTTAGGTATTAAGCCCAATATTGCACCTGTGCGCGGTGGTACTGACGGTTCTAAGATCTCATTTATGGGACTTCCTACTCCTAATTTGTTTGCTGGCGGAGAAAATATGCATGGTCGTTACGAGTTTGTATCACTTGAAGTAATGGAAAAAGCTGCAGATGTGCTGCTCCAGATTATTAAGTTAACTACAGAGAAAGAAATTTAAAAGGAGGATTTGAAATGCCTTTAGTTCATATTGATTTAATCGAAGGAAGAACCGATGATCAATTACGTAAATTAGTAAAAGATATTACTGACGTGATTGGTAAAGATCTTAATGCACCTGCTGAACATGTGCATATTGTATTAAATGAATTTCCCGCTAGTAGAATGGCTGATGCAGGAAAATTAAGAAGTGACGAAGATTAAGAATGAGTGAAAATCCAATGTCTGAAGAAGATCATGACACAAAGGTCAAAAAGGAAATTTTAACAGCTTTAGAAAATGTTATCGATCCAGAATTAGGAATGGATATCATTAATTTGGGTCTAGTTTACCGCATCGATCTTGATGATCAAGGGACATGTAATGTTTTAATGACATTAACCACGGTTGGCTGTCCTTTAACAGTTGAACTGCAGGAAATGATAAAAATGGAATTAGAAAATGTTCCTGAGGTTAAAGACGTTACGATCGAATTAACATTTGATCCACCGTGGTCAATGGACCGAATGTCTCGTTACGCTAAAATTGCGTTAGGAATTGCTTGAGAGGCTGTGACATAACTGTCCCTTAAAAATAAAATAACGCTGATTAAATCATACCGACCAATAAAGTCGGTATTTTTTATAGCTGTCCTTTTTTCTTTTCTTTTTCAAGCTTTTGATGATTAGGCACGTATTTAAAATTTGGATCGATTTTCTGGTCAATTTCAGTAAAACTTTTTTGCATTTTTGAATCAATATCAGCACTGAATGCTTTGAAGTCTTTAATTGAATAGTCAACGTCTAATGGTTCGCCAAATCGAATCGTTATTTTTTGACGTTTAAGAAGGCCGCTAAATTTGACTGGTCCCTGATAAACTACAGGAATAATCTCAGAGTGAGTTAACTTATCAATTAAAGCAACTCCGCCTTTCATAGCTTCAGAGTGCCGAGTTCCTGACGGATACATTAGAAGTGATAATTTACCAGATTTCAGATAATTGACTGGCACCTTGATTGAAGATGGTTTGGGATTTTTGCGGTCAACTGGAAAAGCATTCATATGTACTAAAATAAATCTAATGACAAAATTGTTAAAAAGTTCTTTCTTTGCCATAAACGAAAATTTAAGCGGCCACGCCGCGAGAGCAGTCATGATTGGATCCCACCAAGTTCTGTGTGGTCCAACAAAAATGTAAGTTTTATCTTTAAGAACTTCTTTATTTTGGACTTCGATTTTTCCATTTAAAACCCAAACAATGAAACCGACTAAATAGCGCATAAAAGTATAAAACATTTGAATCTCCAATACTGATTGATTTAAGATAGATAAATGGATTTAAAAGAAAATGAACGGATTGATTATATTTTCGATCAAAAAATGCCAATTATCCAGAGTGAGGAAGTATTTTCTTTTTCACTTGATGCAGTGATCTTGGCTTATTATACTAGGATTTCCAGTCGGGCAAAAGTAGTTGTTGATTTATGTGCGGGAAATGGGGCAGTGGCAACCTTTCTTACTCGGAAAACTAAAGCTAAAATTTATGAGATTGAAATTCAAGAACAATTAGCTGAAATGGCTCAGCGAACTGCAATTTTAAATCAAGCCGAAGATCAAATTAATATTTTAAATATTGATTTAAAGGATTCTTTAAAATACTTGAAACATGATTCAGTTGATGTAATTTGCTGTAATCCGCCTTATTTTAAGGTTACTCCTTCTTCTCAGCAAAATCCCAACCAAACGTTAGCAATCGCTCGTCATGAAATTAAAACTAATTTAGATGAGATTGTCCACGTGAGCATGCAGTTACTTAAAAGTGGGGGACGGGCTTTTTTCATTCATCGTCCCGAAAGATTAACTGATATTTTAGCAGTATTTGATCAATATAATTTGGGAATTAATCGATTGAAATTTATTCATTCTTTTAAGGATGCAAACTCGAAAATGGTATTTATTGAAGCAATCAAAGGTAAGAGCAGTGAAGGAATTAAAGTTGAACCGCCCCTTTATATTTTTGAAAAAGAAGATGTCTATACAAATGAGATGAGCCAAATTATTCATGGATGAATATTATTTCTATGTTGTTCTTTGTAGTAATGGAGCATTTTATGCAGGAACAACTAATAACGTTGAAAATCGAATCAAAGCTCATAATAGCGGCAAAGGCGCAAAGTATACAAGAGCTCACCGACCAGTGAAGCTAATTTATCAAGAAACTTTTCCTTCAAAAGGAGAAGCTCTTTCATTTGAATTAAAGTTTAAGCGCTTTAATCGACAAAAAAAAGAAAATTATTTAAAAAACCATTGCAATCAATCTAAAAAGTGAGTAATATGTTTTTCAATATAAAAAATTTGAGGAAATGGTAATGATTAATCGAATTGAGATAAAAACAAAAATATTTTCACGAGCTGAAGGTATTAGTGTTTCTATTGAAGGATTAGTTGTTTCATTTTTAAAATTTTAGTTTTACTTCTCGCAAGAGGAGTTTTTTTTTGCCCAAAAATGAAAAGGAGAGAATGATGGCAAACGAAAAAATAATTAAATCTAATAATGCAATATATGATGTAAATGAGCGTCCGCCGCTTGGAACGTGGTTTGGACTTTCACTGCAGCATATGTTTAGTATGTTTGGCTCAACGGTTTTGGTTCCTTTGTTAGTCGGACTTAGCCCGAGTGTTGCTTTAATTTCTTCGGGAGTAGGGACTTTACTCCATATTTTAATTACACGTGGGAAAATCCCAGCTTACATGGGATCGAGCTTTGCTTTTGTAATTCCAATGGCCAGTTTAATGAAATCATTTGGTTATCCTGCTGTTGCTCAAGGAATTTTCAGTGTGGGCTTAGTCTATATCGTTGTTGCCTTAATAGTTGCTAAGGTTGGAACAAATTGGATTGACAAAATTTTCCCACCGGAAGTTGTTGGTCCAGTTGCAGTAGTCATTGGTCTGAGTTTAGCTGGATCGGCAGCTCTTAACGCCACACGAGTAGGAGGAGTGGAAACAGGTAAATATGACATTAGAATATTTATCGTTGCATTATTAACCCTGCTTTTTACAATTGGCTACAACATGTTTCTCAAAGGATTTTTAGGCATGATTCCCGTTTTATTGGGAATTATTACTGGTTATATTTTTGCAATTCTTTTCGGCTTAGTAGATTTAACACCAGTAGCAAAAGCGAGTTGGTTTGCCCTGCCGAAATTCAACAGTATTTTTGAAAGTCGGAGATTATATGTCAGCGGAATTATCAGTATGGCGCCACTAGCGTTTGTAACCATTTCTGAGCATTTAGGACATTTAATGGTTCTTAATAAAATTACCGATCGCAACTTCTTTAAAGATCCAGGACTATCCAAAACTTTAACCGGTGATGGTACAGCTTCGATTGCTGCCAGTTTGATTGGTGGACCTTCAGTTACCAGTTACGGAGAAAATATTGGAGTAATGCAGTTGAGTCGAGTTTACTCAGTCTGGGTAATCGGCGGCGCTGCGGTATTTGCGATAGTTTTTAGTTTTGTTGGTAAATTAAGTGCCCTAATTTCATCAATTCCTGGTGCGGTTATTGGCGGAGTGGGCTTTATGCTTTATGGAGTTATTGCTTCAACGGGATTACAGATCATCGTTGATAACAAGATTGATTTTAGTAAAAAAAGAAATATCATGATTGCTGCTCCAGTTCTAGTAACGGGAATTGGGAATTTTCAACTAGATTTAGGACATGGATTGGTATTTACAGGGGTCGCACTGTCAACTTTATTGGGAATTGTTTTAAACTTAGTATTGCCTAAAAAAGCAGCTTCAGAAGAATAATTTTTAAAGAATTTTACCAAATTGTCTTTTTTTATTAACGCAAATAGTAATATAATAAGATAGAAAGAATATCGGTTCTTTCGAATAAATTTCACAAAAATAGGCCTTCTTCTATAATGGAGAAGGTTTATTTTTATTACTTAACAGATTAGGATTTATGATGGTATATACAATTCCAATTAGAACTGCTTTGATATTATTTCCCTTTGTATTAATTTTATTGCTAATTCCTTTTTTAATTTGGCAGTATCGCAAATACGGATCAATTTCATCTTGGCGGTTTGCTGTTACTTTTAGTTTTGTCTTTTATCTTTTGACCGCTTATTTTTTGATAATTTTGCCCCTTCCTTCAAAAAAGTACGTTGCTCGTTTAGCGGCAAATCATTATCCTACGTATAATTTGGATCCGCTCATGGTAATAAAGGAGTTTATTCAAACTAATCCCTTGATTACAAAAGGACTTACTGCGTGGAAAGCAGGGTTAAAAGACGGAACCTTCATTCAGCCTTTTTTTAACATTCTTTTAACGGTTCCTTTTGGCTTCTTTTTGCATTATTATTTTCGAGCAAATTTAAAGCGTTGCGTCATTATCAGTTTCTGCCTTTCGCTTTTCTTTGAGTTAACCCAATTAAGCGGTCTTTACGGATTGTATGCGAGACCTTATCGTTTGTTTGATGTAGACGATTTAATTTTAAATACTATAGGTGGAATAATTGGTTTTTCTTTAGTTCCAATTTTTCAAAAGATGCTGCCAGATCTCCATGAAATAACCGAAAAGTCAAAAGAAAAATCGGAAAAGATTTCATTCGTGAGACGTTTAATTGCATTTTTAATTGATATTTTGATGATTCAATTAATAGCTGCAATTATTCAATTATTTATCAAAAATCGGCAACTTTTTTGGATTGAAGAGATTTTGGGATGTTTGATTGTCGGATTTATTTTTCCTTTGATATTTAAATGGTCCACTCTTGGAATGAAAGTAGTTAAAATTAGATATGGATCAACGATTAACAATAAATCAATGAAATTGTGGCAGCTTTTGACCAGAAATATTGTTGGTTTTGGATTGACGTTAGGTAATTTTTTTGCTTTTAATATAGCGTTGAAAATGATCTGGGAAGTAAAAGTTGATGATCGATTTATTTATATCGGTCTGTCTTTAGTTTTATTATTACCTTTGATGTTTTTTGCAATCGATTATTTATTAGTTTTAAAAACAGGACATCGGACGTGGTATGAAAAATTAAGCCGAACCAAATTAGTCTCAAATTTTAAAACCCAAACAATAAAATAAAGTGTATAATTTTATTTGTTTGGGGAATTAGCTCAGTTGGGAGAGCGTTTGCTTCGCATGCAAGAGGTCGTCGGTTCGAACCCGATATTCTCCATGTTTATTAAGAGTAGTTGGTGCTGCTCTTTTTTATTGTAAATTTTTTAGAAAAGTAGATAAATTATACAAATCTCTGAATATTGAAGATTTTTTCGTATGTTATAATTTTTCTTGATATTTATATGTAGAAAGTAAGGAATTTAAATGGAATCGTTAGTTGGTGTTACAGGTTTTGTTGGCGGGAATTTTGCTAGACAGCATCATTTCGATCGAAGTTATCACTCGACGGACATTAAAGAAGCGTATGGAACAAAGCCTGATTTACTAGTTTATGCAGGTGTTAGAGCTGAAAAATTTCTGGCAAATGCTCATCCGGAAGAAGATCTTGTTTCAATTAAAGACGCTATTCACAACATTGAAATGATTAATCCAAAAAAATTAGTTTTAATTTCAACAATTGACGTCTATCCAGTTCCCAATGCAGTTGATGAAGATACACCAATCGATCACTCAACTGTTCAGCCATACGGTAAGGACAGACTTTATTTAGAAAAATGGGTTAGAGATAACATTGATAATTCTTCAATCATTCGGCTGCCGGCGCTTTTTGGACCAGGGTTAAAGAAAAATTTTGTCTCTGATTTAATTAGTTTGGTTCCTTCAATGCTTTCAAAGGAAAAATACGATGAACTCAGTTCTCAAAGTGTTGATATAAAAGATTCATATCAACTTCAGCCTAATGGCTTTTATCAGCTAATCGTTAAAGATCAGAATAAAATAAACTTGTTGCGGCAAGAATTTATTAAATTAAATTTCACTTCGCTAAACTTTACTGACAGTCGGACAATTTTTTCTTTCTACAACATGGAACAGATCTGGCAGCATACTCAAACCATTATAGATAATAAAATTCCTTTAATTAATATGGCGGTTGAGCCCATTTCTGCTCATGAACTCTATAATGCGGTAACAGGCAAAGATTTTAAAAATATTATTCGTAAAGATCCTTTAATTTATGACTTTAAAACAAAATATGACCGAGTGTTTGACGGCTCAAATGGATATCTAGTTGATAAAAAGACTGCTTTAAGCGATTTAGTAAAATTTATCGAGACTAATAAACAATGGTAAAACTAGCAATTTCTCAGATAGCGTGGGATCTTAAGAACGATGACGAAATTTTGCCGTTTCTTGAAACTAATAATTATCAGGGAATTGAGTTAATTCCAACCAAGATTCAACTTGAAAATCCTTATGATCACGTCGAGCAGTTTAAAAAATATTTTGAAAAATTAAGTAAATACCACCTTGTAGTTCCGTCCATGCAGTCATTGATTTATGGACGAACAGAAAATATTTTTGATCCAAAAGATGGTCCAATATTAGTTAACTATTTAAAAAAAGCGATCTCTTTTGCGGGACAATTAGGAATTAAGAATCTAGTTTTCGGATCACCGAAAAATCGATTGCTGCCAGATAATTATTCAGAAGATAAAATTATTAATATTTTTAAAGAACTTGGTGACTATGCTCTTGAAAATCAAACTATTTTTGCAGTTGAAGCCAATCCTTCTATTTATGGCGGAAACTTTATTTTAACCACAAAAGAAGCGATCGATCTGATTAAAAAAGTAAATAGTCAGGGTTTAAAACTCAATCTTGATTTAGGAACGGTCATTGAAAATAACGAAGATTTATCTGATATTTTATCCAATGATTTAAACTTGATTAATCATATTCATTTATCAGAACCGTCATTAAAGAAGGTTTTGATCCATGAAAATCTTTATTCGGTTTTGTCACAGCATCTAAAAGATTATTCGGGCTTTCTATCAATTGAAATGAAAAATTTAAATGATTTAAATGCAACCAAAGAAATAATATTAGAGATTAAGGAATATTTTTCAAATGTTATCGATTAATTACGAAAAAATTGCCGGGGTACCGGATTTTGATTCACTTGAATTGAATAGTAAGTCAAATAAATATGTATTATTGATTCCAGTCATCAATGAAGGGGATCGAATTATTAATGAGCTGAGGAGAGCGCAAAAAGCTAAGGTCGGAACTATAATCGACATTGTGATTTGTGATGGCGGATCAGATGATGGAAGCCTTGATGATTTATCTTTATTACAATCACTTAATGTGAATACGATTTTAACGAAAAAAGGTCCGGGACGCCAAGGAGCTCAGCTAAGAATGGGGATCTATTGGGCTTTAAATCGTAATTATCAGGGAATTGTAACCATTGATGGTAATGATAAAGATAGTATTGAAGACGTTCCTGAATTTATTCAAAAATTAGATCAAGGATATGATTTAGTGCAAGGATCACGTTTTATTGAGGGAGGAGAAGGGATAAACACTCCTTTAGTTCGTGATTTATCAGTGAGATTAATTCATGCTCCAGTCATTTCACTAACTGCCGGACAACGTTATACAGATACGACCAATGCTTATCGAGCTTATTCTCGTAAATATTTATCAGATCCAAGAGTAATGCCTTTGCGTGATATTTTTCAAACCTATGAATTATTGGCGTATTTATCAGTAAGAGCAAATCAAATTGGCTTGAAATCTACTGAAGTACCAGTAAAAAGAAAGTATCCAGCCAAAGGTAAGACCCCAACTAAAATCAGCCCATTAAAAGGCAATTTAGAACTATTGAAGATCTTATGGCATAATTATAATGGTGTATATAAGCCTCAAATTTAATTCGGGAGTAAAAGATTGAATAAGGAAGTAGAATCAAAATCAAAAATTGTCAATGCCAATTTTTTTAAAAAAAATGGAAGTAAAATTATCACATTTATGTTTGTTTTACTAATTTTAGTTTATGCAATGAATATGGCATTTAAAAGAGCTGCGTTTGTTGACTTTTATGCAGTCGATGGAGATTTCCAAAATTATGATGCTTGGCGAAGAATACTTCATGGATTTGTACCATTTAGAGATTTTTCTGTTTATTTGGGATTGGGGCATCTATATATTGGAGCTTTATTTACCTTAATTTTTGGAGGAACATTCGCTAGTAGTCTTTTTGTCGGAGTTTTTCTAACAATTACATTAACTGCGTCGATAATATTTGTAATCGTTAAATTAATAACAAAAAATACAAATGTTTCGTTATTAGCTTCAACATTATTTGTTGTTGGTTACGAAGTCTACCCTGGTGTCATTGACTATTTAACAAAAAAAATATTTAGTGTTTCAACTAATTACATTACGCCAGGACCCTCAGCAAGAATTTTACGTGGAAGTTGCGTTATTTTATATTTTCTGATTGTATTCTTAATTATTAAAAAATTATATTTTAAAAGTTTTTTAAAATTTTCAATTTGCACATCTCTTTTTAATGGATTTTTAATTCTGTTTTCAAATGATACTGGAATTTCTAGTTTTGTTGCATCTTCGTTGTGTTTTTTAATATTATTAATAAAAAAATATAAATACGATTGGAAAAAAATTTAAAGTATATTATAATTTGGATTTTAGGAACGTTAAGTATATGGCTGTTAATAATAATAATAACTACACACGTAAACATTGGAAGCTATTTTGAGTCTATTTTGGGAACTTCAGGCGCACAATCTTGGTATTATCAACTTTTTCCTAAAACTTACGTTTTTTCTTTTTTTGATATTTTTACCCACTTTAAACTTTTTGATTATTTGTTATTATTTTATATAGTTCTTGAATTTATTCTTACGATTAAAACGCAAAATACAAATGAATATTTATTTCACGTAGGATTATTATTCATTTATCTCTCTTATTTTTTTGATCGTTGGCTCTATGCAATTTTTAGCTCCACCACAAAAACTGATTTTATTGCTTTAGTTCTTTTTTCCTCTACATTTGGCTACTTATTTAATTTATTAGTGCATAAAGGAAAAGAAACAGAAAGTTCAACCAAAAATAGTTTTTCGATCTTTTTAGTATCAATTATTTGTATTTCTTGTTTTGCTATTAGTCAAATTAATTTATCAAAAGAGGTTATCAATACTTACGCAACTCGTGCAGAAAATGGCGTTTATTATAAAAATTTAGGGGGATATTTAAGTAATGATGGTGTTTCTTTGTATGCCGGTGTACCAGGTGTAAGTGATGAAGGCTTTGATACTCTTATTGATAAAACTAAAGGTAAAAATTTCTTTTCTACTTATTCTTCTGCTCTAGAAGTTATTAATAATAAATTTTCTAAATCGCATGAAGATTATATAATTCACGCTCTTGGACCAAAAGCACAAAAAAATTATCTTAAAAATTTTCAAAAAAATAATTATAATGTTTTTTTGACGCCCTCTATTAAAAGTTCGTTAGGTTATTATGAATGGATAATCAATAGTAATTGGTATTTTTTCAAGTATATTTTTGAACATTATCACTATGTTGATACTCATTCTTACGCTGATATTTGGAGGAAAGATAATAAAAATCGCATCATTTCAAGCAAATATTCTATTTTAACTCAAAAAATTAAAGTCACCGTAATGGAAGGAGTGTCTGATATTACAGGAATTGAAATAAAAACTTCCAAAAAAATTAATGGAATAGCTAGTCTTAAAATAAAGTATAAGGTTGTAGATCAAACGTTTGGTACCATACATTCGAATATTGGAATCATTTCTGCATTACCAGATGAATTTGCCGGAAAGGCTGGCTCTAGTTATTTTAATTTACCAATTAAAGGCGAATATGAAATACCGGTGTATTTAAATAATGGAAAAGGAGTGGCATTGTTGTTCCCATTTCCACAAAATAAATCTAACCTAATAATTGAGAGTACTAAAATTTCAGAAATAATAAAATATGATTATAAAAACATTTCTAACCAGTAAAATGTATAATCATGTATACTGATGATACATAGTTAAGGAGTGAAGTCTTGGATTCCAGGAAAAATTTTATAAAGAACAAAAAAATTTATGTCATAATTTTAACCATTTTAATTGTTATAGTTTTAGCTTTTGTAAAATATAAAAGCGGAGAAATAAATTATATAGATTCAGATGCAACTTGGCATGTTTTATACACTTTGAAATGTTTTGATGAAACGCCTCTAAGTGTTCATAAATTCCTTCCATTAACCTCATTAGGTGGAATTGATAATAAATATATCCCTTGGGGATTAACAATTCTTGGAAACGGTGGAAATTATTATTACACATCTTTTTCAGGTATCGGTTATGCATTACCGTATTTATTTTTAAAGTTGTTTAATTTAGGATTTAATGAATTTTCAATTTATCTGTTTAACACTATTTTATTTATTATCTCAGCCTTAATTTTAGCTTTTTCTTATTAGATTTATTTAAGGACTACAAAGGTCGCTATACAGTTTCTATGATTGGTATCATTGTCTATACTATGGAACCAGTTTTACTTCACAACATGGGAATTGTTTATTGGCATCATTCATTGATGCAAGTGACCCTTTTAATTCAGTTCTACTCATATTATCGTTACAGATCGGTTAACTCTAAAAATGCTTATATTGTTTTTTTGATTATGACTTTACTAAATCCTTATATTGAATGGACAGGGTATGTTGCCAATATTGGTTTTGCTATCATTGAGGTTATTTCTAAATGGAAAAATAGTAAAAAACAAGCTTTTTTTAAAGGACTATATATTTTGGGCCTTTCTACTTTGTCGGCTTTAATTTTCTGTGGTCATTTTCTTCTGAATATTAGCTTTAATAATTTTATAAAAGCAATGAAAGAACGATTCTTTTCCCGTAGTATAGCAAGTCATCTTTCTATTAATAGCTTATTTTTAGGATACTGGTCTTCATTTAAATTTACTTTTGTTCTTCTAGTTTTTCTTATAATAGTTTCTTTTGTTATCTATCAACAAAAACGAAATTCATATAGAAAATATTCATCCATTTTTGTTAAAAATAAATATTTTTTATTTTTATTTTTATTTCCTATGATAGAAAATGTATTAATGAAAGAACATGCTATTTTATACACTTTTGATAGAATGAAATTGGTATTTATTTTAGTTCTAATTATTTGTGATATAAGTGCTATGATTATATTTTATTATAAAAAAAGGTTGGTTATTACTGCACTAGTATTATTCGTAGGCATAATGAATACCATTAATTATAATTATGACAGTTCTTATGTTTGGAATACAGATTTTAGAAAAAATAACCAAAAAATTGCTCACTATATGAAACCGTACTTAGAAACATCTATTTTTGGGGCAACACAACCAGTGAGAGGTTATACTGATTTGCTTTTTGATCATGGAATTAGAGATACCGAATCTCTTAGCAGTTTATTTCAAAATACAAAAAAAAGTAGAAAACGATATACGATTCTAATTCAAAATGATTTAAAAGATTCAAAATTTCAATGGGCAATGAATCCCATTTCTAATGTTTTCATATTCGATACAAAGAAAACTAACGTAAAAGTTTTATATTTTAGCGATAATGAGTTATCTTCTCAATGGTTGAATGCATGGGTTGCTTCTGATATAAACAATAAGTTTTGGATTAATGGGATTTCTCAAAATAAAGTTTTGTTTGATTATAATCCATCACTATTTAATAGATTAAAAATGAGTTCTAAGTTAGTTGATAATAAAAATAACACCATAAAAATCAAAAAAGTATCTCGTACTAATTTAGGGATTGAGGTGGTTGTTGAAGGATCATCAATGGATTTACAATATCCTTCATTGATACAAATAAAAGAATAGCAGGAGGATAATTTGAAACATTACGACAAAATAATCATTGGCGGCGGACTATACGGACTTTATTCCGCATGGCTAACGGGAAAACAGGGTAATCAGAAGATCTTACTGATTGAAAAGGATCCCGAACCTTTTATGCGTGCTACATATATCAATCAAGCACGAGTCCATATGGGGTATCATTATCCACGTTCTATTTCTACTGCCATTAAATCTAAAAAGTATTTTGATCGTTTTGTTGAAGATTTTGATTTTGCAATTTTAAAGACTTTTGATCAAATTTATGCCACCTCATCTCACTTTAGTTGGACTAATAAGGATGAATTTAAAAAATTCTGCAGCGATGCCGGGATTTTTTGCGAGGAAATGCCAAGGGAAAATTATTTTAATCCTGAGATGTGCGACGGAGCGTTTTTGACGAAAGAGTATACATTTGACGCTCATATTATTCGTGACTTTTTCTTAAAAGAAATTGCTCAATTTCCAAACGTTGAGATGCTTTTCTCGGCTAAAATTACTGCTATTAAACAGTTAGATTCTCATTTCGAAGTTTCTTTAGCTGATGGCAAAGAATTTGATACGGATTTTATTTTGAATTCTTCTTATGCTGGAGTTAACGAGGTTCATAGTCTCTTAGGATATCAGCCTTTTCAAATTAAATACGAAAAATGTGAAATTATTCTGGTCGAGGTTAACGATTTATTAAAAGATAAAGGGTTAACTGTCATGGACGGGCCATTTTTCTCCTTGATGCCATTTGGCAAAACCGGACTTCATTCACTGACGGCAGTAACTTTTACTCCTCATGAAACAAGTTATGATAATCTTCCAACCTTCCCTTGTCAGGCAAGGAGCAATGGTTATTGTTCACCTGAGGACTTAGGCAATTGCAATGATTGTCCGGTTCGGCCTTTAACTGCTTATCTTTATATGCGTTCAATTGCCAAAAAGTATATTAAAGATGAATATGAGTTTAAGTATAAAAAGTCGCTGTTTTCAATGAAGCCAATTTTAAAAGCTTCAGAAATTGATGACAGTAGGCCAACTGTTGTAAAGGTAATGAATGAAAGTCCAATGTTTGTTAGTGTTTTATCAGGAAAAATAAATACAGTTTATGATTTAGATAAGGTCTTGTTAAATGGAAAATAGTAATAAAGAACAAAACTTCGTTTCTCTCGTTGCATATGTTCATAACAACAAAAATTTGATTAAAGATTTTTACGAGGAAATGAACGGCTTTTTAAAAAGTAAGTTTTTAAATTATGAAATAATATTCGTTGATGATGCTTCCACTGACGGCAGTATCGATGAGCTGAAATCGGTTGTTTCTACTGAAAATGGGGGATCTTTAAGTATTATTACCATGAGTTATTTTCAGGGTAAAGAAAAATCCCTTAATGCTGGTTCTGATTTAGCTTTAGGCGACTTTGTTTATGAGTTTGATTCCGTGTTCATTAATTATAAAATCGATGTTCTTTGGCAAATGTATGAAGCAGCCCTTGGTAACAATGATATCGTTGTCGCTTCTGAAAAAAATAGTGAGCGATTTATGTCGAAGATGTTTTATTTTGTCTTTAATCATTTTGCTAATATTCAATATGAAATCGGCACGGAACGAATGCGTCTTGTTTCTAGGAGAGCTATTAATCGGGTCAAGATGTTAAATGAATACTCGATGTACAGTAAGGCAACCTATGCTAACTCAGGCTTAAACCGCAAAACTATTTCTTATGAAGCTACAATTCATGTCAATAAGAAAAAGCTTTCTCGTAACCAAAATCGATTCTCACATGCTTTAAATAATCTAATTTTGTTTACTAATTTCTTCTATCGTTTTTCTTTATTTTTATCTATTTTAATGCTGTTATTAACAATTTTTGCGGTAATATATACATTAGTTTTATATTTATCAGGAAATGCTGTAACCGGTTGGTCGACGACGATGTTATACATTTCGTTTGGATTTTTCGGAATTTTTCTATTTTTTACAATCGTTATCAAGTATCTTGATTTACTGGTAAGAATGAATTTTTCGCATCAAGATTATTTGGTTAAAGACGTTGATAAATTCCGATAAATAACTAGCTAATAAAATTTGGGAGAAAATTTTTGGAAGAAAAAAGAACTAAACCGTTAGTTGTATATGGTGGAACTTTAATTTATTTTTGCCTCAACTTATTTTTACTTTTTAACCACGAACCATGGCGTGATGAGATAAACGCTTGGCTTTTTGCTCGTGATTCAAGCACTTGGCAGATTTTTACGGGCTCAATTCAACAAGGGCATCCTTCTTTGTGGTATTACTTCCTTGCAATTTTTGCAAAGATGGGTTTACCGATTATCACTCTTAATGTTTTAAGTTTACTAGTTATGACAGTGACGGCCTTTCTTTTATTAAAATTTGGGCCATTTAGTCAGACCATTAAGCTTATTTTGCTTTTTACTCCGATGTTTCTTTATAACTACCCAGTTATTTCAAGGAATTATTGCTTAATCGGATTATTAATGGTTCTGCTTTGCGTCTTTTATCAGAATCGTCATACTAATCCTTGGCCTTACGGAATTTCTTTAGCTCTTTTGATTCATACCCATTTAATGATGATTGGGGTAGCGTTTATCCTGTGGCTCATTTATTTAATTGAATTATGGAAAGAAAAAGACCGCAAAAAAAGCGAATTTGGAGTTTTAATTCTAGTTTCCCTCAGTACCATTATTCTCTTCATTCAGGTGGTATTTTTAAATAAAGTCAACGTGATTGTCGGCACAACTTCGGGACCAACTGCTGGTTTTGTTATGAGTGACTATCTGACTACTGTTTGGAAATTTTTCTCAGATACATTTGTAACTTTAAAAGTCCCAGCTATAATTACTGTTATTTTCTGGCTGATTTTGTTCATTTATTTAGGAATTTACTATCGTAAACAATTTTTTATCTTATTAGTTTCGACCGTTTTCATGGCACTAGTCAGTGCTTTTGTATACAGCACCATCATCTATATGCAGGCTAAAGTTATTTCACTATTTTATATTTTGCTTTATATTATGTGGACGATTTTAGAAGACCATGATTATCAGCCGTATGAAATAATTTCAAAAACTGGTTTAGCAGGGGACACGTTTAGTTATGTCTTTATTGGAGCGATTGTTGTTGTTGGTGCAATTTCAAGTTTCAGTAACGCAGTGGATGCTGTTCAGGACTTTAACGAACCTTTTTCAGAATCAAAAGAAGTAGGGGAGTACATCAACAAAGAATTACCAAGTGATGCGGTGCTGATTGATACCAATGCCTTTCTTGCAACCCCAGTAGTGGGTTATATGAAACCGACTCAAAAGATGATTGACATTCGAGCAATGAAGAAGTTAACTTATACTCCTTGGGATTATGATTACTTTTGGAACATGCCTTTTTCGAAATTTAAGAAAAATATCGAAAAAATTAAAAATAAATACAGTCATGTCTATTGGCTATATAATAATACTGGAACGCAAGGCTTAGAGTATCAGCCAAAAATTGATAAAATGATCATGCGTTACTATACAAACCAAGATATTGTTGACTACGCTCAGAAGTTACCATCACCTACTGTGTTTGATAATAAGGCAATCAATGGTGATGAGAGTAATTATATGATTTTTAAGCTTAAATGATTAGTTAACAATGAACTCTAGCTTTGATATAATTCTTTTAGGATTGAATATGTAGAGGTAATAGATTGGATAATATGCAAGAGACAAGTCAAAATCGTTCAGAAACAGAGAATGAATTTTCTATTAAACTAAATCCCCGCGAAATCGCCGATAAAAATTTTGATACCAGATTACGTGGTTTTGATAAAGATCAGGTTAATGAGTTTTTAGATGATGTCATTAAAGACTATGAAAATTATATTCAGGAAGTTGATCGGCTGACCCGTGAGAATCAACGCTTAATTCGTAGAGCTGATGAATTAAGCAAACAATTGACCGTTGCTAAACAAACAGGCGGCATGAACAAAAATAGTGCGGTCACAAATTATGATATTTTAAAGAGAATTTCTAATCTTGAAAGAAAAGTTTTCGGTCTGAAACTGGATAATTCTGATTAATTATATTATCATATTCATTTGTGCAGACTTTGGGTAATCGCGGTTAGCTGATGCTGGCTGAGGAAAGTCCATGCTCACATTCGCTGAAATGCGAATAGTGTTCGTGCTTGACCCAATAAGTCAAGGTACATTTCTATGTAACGGCGGATAAGTCTGCTAAGGATTTTATCTATGCAGACCTCCATAAAGTGCCACAGAGACGAGTTATAAAGAAATTTATAAGTGGAACGGGTAAACCCCACGAGTGAGCAACCCAAACTACGGTAGGGGCATATTGATCGAGGAATTAAACTTAGGTCGATATCGCTAAAGCGAAGACAGATGATTACCGAAGAAAACATCTAACTGGGATGTTTTTTGAACAGAACATGGCTTATAGAAGTTTGCACTTCAGTACCTAGGTTTTTGCGACCTAGGTTTTTTTTATAGATAAAGAGGAAATAATGAAATTAGTAGCAAATGTAGCTAGCGGCATCGAATCAATTACGAAAAGAGAACTAATTGATTTAGGATACGATCCTAAACCAGAAAATGGCAAAATTTACTTTGAAGGAGAATATGAAGACGTTGCTAAAACGAATCTTTGGCTTCGAAGTGCAGATCGAATTCAGATCGTTTTAAAGGAATTTAAAGCGCATTCTTTTGAAGAATTATTTGATAAAATTTTTGAAATGTCTTGGGAAGAGATAATTCCTTTAAATGGTCAAATTATTGTCAATGCGAAAAGCAAATTATCAAAACTATTTAGTCTTTCAGATATCCAAGCAATTACAAAACGTGCAATTATCAAAAAATTGCAGAAGATCTATCATCGTTCAGGAAGATTACCAGAATCTGGAGCAGTGTACAGTCTTAGTATCCGTTTTGAAAAAAACAAGGCTGAGGTTCTCTTAGATACTACCGGAGACAGTCTTTTTAAACGCGGATACCGAATCGAGAAAGGTGTCGCCCCGCTTAAAGAAAACATGGCAGCTAGTTTAATCATGTTAACTAATTGGCATCCGGACCTACCATTTGTTGATCCGATGACAGGTTCTGGGACATTAGCAATTGAAGCAGCTTTAATCGGTGCTAATATTGCTCCTGGTCTAAAGAGAGATTTTTTATTCAATCATTTTGACGATGTTGATTCTAAAATTTTAGAAGATCAGAAAAAAGCAGCCAAAGAAGCAATCGACCGCAGTGTTAAATTAGAAATATCAGCTAGTGATATTGATCAGAATATGATTTCTATGAGTGAGCAAAATGCGCACGGAGCAGGAATTTATAATTTAATTCATTTTAAACAGATTGCTCTTCGTGATTTAGACCTGCCAAATGAAAAAGGGGTTATTATCGTTAATCCTCCATATGGTAAAAGAATGGGAGAAGAATCGCAGGCAAAAGAACTTTACCGCCAAATGGGCAAGAAATTTATTCCGCTCGATAAATGGAGCAAATATGTGATTACAAGTGATTTAGATTTTGAAGATTACTATGGGATGAAAGCCACAAAAAAAAGGAAGTTATTTAACGGGGCAATTAGAACCGATTACTTCCAATTTTGGGGTGAAAATTAAAGAATTGGTGACAATAGTCTTGAAAAGTCTTGCTTGAAATGCTCCCAACCACTCTGATTATTTATAACTTCGTCATTTAATTCAGTACATTCTTTAATATCATCTAAGAATGTTTTTGCAAGTTCATCATTGAACTTTTCGCCGTAAATAAATTCAGTTGCTTCAAAGTTTAGCTTAAAAGAACGAATATCGATATTTGCCGAACCAATTGTTGACACCATATCGTCAAAAATTGAGGTTTTAGCGTGGAGAAATCCGTTGTTGTAAATATAGATTTTAACTCCAATATCATAAAAATATTTAGCATAATATTGGGTTGCACGATAAATAAATGGATGATCGGGAAAACTTGGAATCATGATTCTCACGTCAATGCCTGATTTAGCAGCACTGACAAGAGCATCGGAGAAACTGTCGCTTGGTACCAAATAAGGAGTCTGGAGCCAAATTCTCTTTTTGGCTGTTGAAACTAATTTAATTAATCCCATTTCAATTTGGTCAATCCTTTCATCAGGACCGCTCGTGACTAACTGCATATAAGTGTTACTTCTACTAATTGGATTGGCAATTTCGTGCGTTGAAATAATTTGAGGATACTCAAGCCATTTTTTACGATCAACGGTTGCATTATAATCCATAATAAATCTAACAGTCAGAGCTCGAACGGCTTCACCTTCTACGAGAATATGAGTGTCCCGCCAGTTACCAAACTTCTTTTTAAGACCTAGATACTGATCTCCAATATTAAAACCGCCAATTAATCCGACTTTTTCATCAACAACGACAATTTTACGGTGATTTCGATAATTTAAACGAAAATCAGTGATAACATAACGGGAAGAGAAGAAGAGTTCAACATTTCCTCCGGCTTTTCGAAGCGGGAGCCAGAAGTGACGAAAAACTCCCATTGACCCCCAGCCATCATAGATTACGTAAACTTTAACGCCTTGCTGGACTTTTTTAATCAAGGCGTCACGGAATTTATGTCCAACTTTATCAGCGTAAATAGTGTAAAATTCAACGTATATTGATTCTTCTGCTCCGTCAATGAGTTCAAAAAGTTCATCGAAGAAATCTTTACTTTTAGTAAAGATTTGAGGCTTTTCAGATGTTAAAACTGGCGAGGCATTTAAACTAAAGAATAGGTTTACGAGCTGTTCAATGTCAGCTGGAAATTTATGACTTTTTTTGGTGATTAAGGCTTTTTGTCTGTCTAGTGCATTGCTGATACCTTGCGAGTAGCTGTCTTGAATTCGGCTGATTTTAGTTTTAGACATCCCACGTCCGAAAAACATGTAAAGGGTTAATCCTACAACCGGCAGTAATATTAAAACCAATAACCAGGCCCAAGTTGCAGCAATATCTCTAGGCGTACGCATGACAACAAATATTGAAAGGATTGTATTGATAAGCACAATGGCAATTAAAACATAAATGAATATCCGCACTATTTTTTCTTCCCTGATTGTAAATTTTTCTTAGAACTTTATTTATTGTAAAATAAATTTATCATTTTTACATAAGCAAAGCAGGTGTATTATCAAATTTAATTATCGTCCTAGTTTACCACTACAAATATTTCATTGGGCAGTGATCAGTATTTTTTTATTTATTTCATTTGTTTTTCAAATGGAATATACGTATTTAAATTGGCCGACAGTTGCCTTTTTAATTGTATTTATTGTCCTGTCTTTTATTGAAGCTACACGCTATTCAATGGTAATTAATACTGATGAAGAAAAAATTACCAAATACAGTTTGTATCAGTGGGTAACTAAAGAAGAAGTTTTTTCTAATTTAGCTGAGGTTGTTTTTTATCAGAAATATATGATTATCAAATTTAAAGATGATTCATGGTGCTTATATTTTAAAAAAGAAGATCTTAGTTCGCTTAAAAGTTTTTTTAAGAGTCAAAAAATCAAAATCATTGAATCAAAACAAAATAAAGTTTTCGATCAATTTTTTGAACAAAAATAAAAGGAGTTGTTAATTTGGATGAATTAAAAATTGCCCGTGAGGCAAAAAAAGAACCAATCGAGAAAATCTGTACTGAACTTGGAATTGAAAGAGAAGATTATGAACCTTATGGCAATTATATTGCTAAAGTAAAGATTCCATCGCAAAGCGTTAAGAATGATAAATTAATTCTAGTTACGGCGATGAATTCAACACCAGCAGGCGAAGGAAAAACGACTCTTTCAATTGGACTCGCTGACGCCATGAATTCTTTAGGCTATAAGACCGTTTTAGCCTTGCGCGAGCCTTCTATGGGACCAGTAATGGGACGAAAAGGCGGAGCAACCGGCGGGGGATACTCACAAATTGTTCCTCGTGCAGAAATTGATTTACATTTTACTGGTGATTTCCACGCTCTCCAAATTGCCAATAATACTTTAGCAGCTCTTATTGATAACGATATTTATCAGGGAAATCCTCATCAATTGGATCCAAAATCAATCATTTTCACGCGAATTTTAGACGTTAATGATCGTGCTTTAAGAGAAACTATTATTGGTCTTGGCAGTAAAGTAAACGGAGTTATCAGACCAGATCAGTTTGAAATTACCGCTGCCAGTGAGTTGATGGCGATCCTTTGTTTAGCGAAAGATTATGTTGATCTTAAAGAGCGAATTGGCAAGATCTTAGTTGGCTATACGTATGAAGGAAATCCCGTCACAGTTAAAGAATTAGGATTTGTCGGACCAGTGGCTGCTATTTTATCGAGTGCAATACGTCCTAATTTAGTTCAAACGCTCGATCATAATCCAGCGTTTGTTCACGGAGGACCATTTGCAAATATTGCGCACGGTGCTAATAGCATTTTAGCAACCAAATTAGCATTAAAATATGGTGACTATGCAATTACTGAAGCAGGATTTGGTTCTGACCTCGGAGCAGAGAAGTTTATTGATCTTGTTTCTCGTAAATTAGAAGTCACTCCAAAAGTGATTGTTATCGTTGCTAGTATCCGTTCTTTGAAGTTCCAAGTCCAAGGCTCAATGGATCAAATTCTTGAAGAGAATATTGACGATGTCAAAAAAGGATATGCTAATTTACAGCAGCACATTCAAAATTTGACTAGTACGGGCATCAAAGTAGTAGTTGGCATCAACAAATTTTACACTGATACAGATGATGAATTTAAAGCGTTAACTGAACTTTTAGATCAAGATCAATTTAAATGGGCAATTTGTGAAACTTACGAAAAAGGAGCTGCCGGTGGTAAAGATCTCGCTGAAATTGTTCACTCCTTAGTTGAAGAAAAACCTGAAAAAGTTAAACGATTCTATGAATTAAACGATACTCTCGAAGAAAAAATTGAAAAAGTGGCCAAAAAAGTTTATCGCTCTGAGCAAGTTGAATATAGTACAGCTGCTAAAAAGGCAATTAAACAGCTAAAAGATAATCATTGGGATCAGCTGCCAATTTGTATTGCCAAAACGCCACAGTCTTTTAGTGATGATGCAAATGTTCTTGGTGCACCACGCGGTTTTACATTACACATCAGAGACATTAAGCCAAAACTTGGTGCCGGCTTCATTGTTGTTTATACTGGCAAGATTTTAACTATGCCGGGACTTCCAAAGGAACCTGAGGCTCTTAACATTGATCTTGATCAAGACGGAAATATTACTGGACCGGTTTAATGAGTAATAAAATTAAATCTTTGATCATTTTTGTTGTGGTATTGCTCGATCAGCTCTTGAAATATTTTGTGAAAACAAGTATTGCAACAGGTGCTGAATTAAAAATGATTCCGGGTGTTATTTCGCTTACTAATATTAAAAATTCTGGCGCTGCCTGGAGTCTTTGGGAAGGCAAAACCTGGATTTTTATTATTGTTACGATTATTTTTATTCCATTTGCTGTTTACTTTTTATTTTTTAAGAAATACCAGAGTAAATGGTTCAACGTGGGACTTTCATTAATTTTAGGTGGGACGATTGGTAACTTTATTGACCGGATTTTTCAAAAACAGGTTATTGATATGTTGATGCTTAAATTTATGGATTTTCCTATTTTTAATCTTGCCGATACGGCAATAAATATCGGGGTTCTTTGTTTGATCATTTATCTTTTTCAAAGCGGAAAGGAAAACACTGTTGAATAAAATCTCGATTTCAAAAGAATCCGGTCGGTTAGACAAAATTTTAAATGAGAAATTAGAACTTTCAAGAAGCCAAATTCAACGCTTAATTAGTGAAGGCAATATTACATTAAATGGTAAATCTACCAAAGCTAATGTTAAGCCAAAAGAGGGTGATTTGATTGAAGTTAGTGAAGTTGAAAGGCCACCTTTAAAGGCAGAACCAGAAGACATCCCACTCGATATTGTTTATGAGGATGATGACGTTCTTGTAGTCAATAAGCCAGCTGGCATGGTTGTTCACCCAGCCAGCGGTCACTTTCACGGAACCTTAGTTAATGCTTTAATGTATCACACTAATTTAGCTGAAAATGATAATGCTTTTCGACCGGGAATTGTCCATCGTATTGATAAAGATACAAGTGGGCTTTTGATGGTAGCTAAATCTGAATTAGCCTTGCAAAGTCTCAGCGATCAGCTTAAAAAGAAAGAAACTCTTCGCAAATATTATGCTTTAGTTAGCGGCAGAATAACTGAAGACGAGGGAACGATCGATGCACCGCTTGATCGGGATCCCAAGAATCGGCTTAAGCGAGCGGTTATTGCTGGTGGTAAATCTGCGGTAACTCATTTTTTTGTTGAAAAAAGATATGATAATTTTACTTTTATAAGTTGTAAACTAGAAACAGGCCGTACTCATCAAATTAGAGTTCATCTTAAATATATCGGTCATCCCGTAGTAGGAGATCCCTTATATGGATCAAAAGAGACAATCAAAATGCATAATGGCCAGTTATTACACGCAGGAGTCTTGGGATTTATTCACCCTCGAACCAAAGAGTTTCTTAGTTTTAGTTCTCCGTTACCTGCTTATTTTGAAGAAATTTTAAATACCTTGGAGTAAAAAATGGTTAAAAAAATAATTAATTCAATTACTTTAAAACGTTCAATTACGAGAATTGCGGTTGAAATAATTGAAGAGAACAATAATTACAAAAATAACTTAATTTTTGTTGGCATTGAAGAAGCAGGTAATGAAATTGCGAAAAGATTGGCTGGAGCAATTAATGATCTGGAAGATGTTACAATTCCGGTTTTGACATTAGATGAAATAATCAAACAAAACGTTGATGTTAAAGAAAAAATTGTAATTTTAATAACTAAAGTTGTGTCTAAAGGCTGGTTAGTTGAACAAGCAATCAATAAAATTTTGTCTTTAGGAAAACCTAAAGCAATTCAACTGGCGGTTTTAATCGATCGTGGTCATCGTGAATTGCCAATTGGTGCCAATTACATTGGCAAAAATGTACCTACTTCAAAATCTGAATTTGTAGAAGTCCACTTAAATGAACTTGATGGAGAAGATGCTGTTTATCTAAAATGAAAAAGTATTTAATTTTAAACGATGGATCAACTTTTGAGGGTGATTCATTTGGCAGTGATTCGGTAGGGACCGGGCGCCTAGTATTTAATTTGGTTAATAATAACGTTACGGAATCTTTAACCACCCCTCATAATTTTGGATCTATTGTTGTTTCAAGTGATCCGATTGTGGGAATTAGAGAAATTGAAACCATGGATTTACAATCCTTAGAAACAAACATTAAAGGTTTTATTGTTAATAGCTTTTTAACGATTAACCGCCCAGAAGGCATAAATTTAGACCGTTATCTAAAAGAGAAAAACATTCCGGGAATTTATAACGTAAACGTTCATAAATTAATTGAGCATCTTAAAGACGTCAAGGAAATGGATGCAACGATTATCGATTATGTAGATGATCACGCTTTTGATCAATTAAGGGCTTTTGTTAATCCTAATAATCTAACGGACTTTGTTTCTACAAAGGGACCTTATTTAATCCCCGGTATCAAAAAAACGGTGGTTGTTTTAGATTTGGGCTTAAAAACCAATTTATATCGTTCTTTAGTTGAAGCAGGGCTCAATTGTGTGGTTTTACCCCACGATTCCTCAGTTGAAACTATTGATTCTTATCATCCTTCGGGAATTATTATTACTAACGGTCCAGGCAACGTAACAGAATTAGCATCGTTAATTGATGAAATAGTTGACTTGTCTGAAAAGTATTCTATTTTAGGAATTGGGTTAGGACAGGAATTAATTGCTAAAGCTTTTGAAATTAATTCTTTTGAAAAAGAACAGATTCCGCGTTATGAAACTCAATTTGTAGTTGAAAGATCAACTGGCGAAGTTTCTCAGGTAAGAGATGATTCAAACTATGAAATCCCTTTTAATGAAAAAATAAAGAAAATTGCTTTTGTTCTTTTTACAGATGTTAATCGTCAACAGGTTAAGGCTTTTAGAATTCGTAAACATAATGTAATTGGAATTTCTTTTGATCTAGAATATGCCGGAAGCGGAAGAAATTACCTCTTAGATGAGTTTATTGAGAATCTAGCCTGAAAGAGTGAAGTACTTTGCGTAATATTGTTTTAATTGGAAGTATAAAAAATAATAACAATAAATATTCAATCCTCAATGAATTTTTAACGGAAATTGTTAATTCTTTGACCGAGAGATTTGATCAAGTTTTTTTGGTTAATACTGATTTTAAGATTATTAATTCTAAGATTAAACAGATGCGGTTTGATTTAAATCCTGAAGACTTTCAGTCATTTATCACCGATAACAAAATTAATTTTGTCTTTACTTTAGCCGGCGGAAAGTCGGTTCAATCTTTTATTTATCAATTTTTTTCGGACTTTCCCGAAGAGCGAAAGAAAATCAGATTTGTTGGGACCAGCTATCAATCATTAAAGATTTTAACTGACCGCCAAGAAACTGAGCATTTTCTTAAACTAAATCAAGTTAACTTTCCTAGTGTCAAACTTATTACTAATAAGAATAATAATATTAGAGACATTGCATTAACTTTTCCTACCAGATTAAGGTTAATTAGTCCGAAAACCAGATCATTAGGGCTTTTTTATAATTTTGAAAGTTTATTAGAGGCCGTTCAAGATAACTTAGGTGAAGATACTGTTTTGCAGTTGGAAGAGTCTGCTCATGGTGATAAAGAAGTTGAAGTAATTGGACTAAGGGATCGCTATCAAAATATTAGAATTTTGATTCATAATGAAAAAATTGATCCCGTAGGAGTTCATCGCGATCATTCACTTGTTATTTATCCCGCGGTTACTCTTTTAAGAAGAGAAATTGATGAGATGGACCGAATTGTTCATCGAATTATGAAAGAAATAAATACGCCAATTATCCAAATTAGATTTGCTATTAGTGATCTTGGGCAATTTCGTGTGCTTTCAATTCATAGCGACTTAACAACCTCTGAATTGATCGTTACTAAAACTTTTCACCTTAATCTAGCAAAAGTTATTGTCGAATTAGCTTGCGGAAGAACTATTTTAGAATTAAGCCGTACTAATCCTAACCTGTTAGCTTCTGATTTAGATTTCTTTACGATCGTAGGCCCTTATCATGAAGTTGATCATTCTTCAGTAAAAAGTTTAACTGTCGCATCTCGCAAGCGCGCTAATTCTTTAGTTATGATGATGGAATCAAATTTGGTATTAGGCATTAGAAATACTTTGATCGAGCTGGGAGGAGTTCATCAGAGCGAAATCGATAAATATTTAACTCAACTTTCAGATAATTATTTAGTTAGACAAATGATGAACGTTAGAATTTTTCGCTTATTTTTTATTTTGGAGGCGATTAAGCGTGATTTTCTTTTAGAAGATATTGCTGAAATTACTAAAATCGACCAGGGATTTCTAGAAATTCTAAAATGTGTTTCAGAAGTATTTGTTAATAAAAATCAGCTGTTAGAAAATAATTGGCAAAGTCCAAATTATAAAGATCAGAATATATTTTTCCCAGTTCAAGCAGAAGTCAGCGATCAGTGTTTGGTTAGAGACGATCAAATTGTCATTCGTTTTGATACAAAAAAAATAGATCATTATTCAAATGTCTATCGTTATTATTTAAGGTCCATTATTAAATTACTTGTTCAAAACAACAAAAAAGTTTTGTTGTTAAATAACTCATTTGATAACTTTGATTTTAAAGATTTGAGTGTTATTCAGCTTCCAATGGAGCTGGTTGATTTTAAAGCTGATATTGATGAATTATCCGTGATCAGTAAAAAGTCTTTTGAGTTCGGAGTTATTAGCGATGGTTCAAAAATAGTTTGTTCACAAGTTATCGAATTAAACAAAAATAATATTGTTCAAGGGGTTAGAAATATTGAAGAATTTTTAAAACAAATTTCACTAAAAAAAGATCAACTGTGTATGACTTACTCTTTTAATCTAACAGATGATGGAAAAGTTGAAGATTTAACTTTGGATAAATCATTATCGAGGGCATTTTATTTTTCTGATCCGGTAATCTTAAAAGAAGCATTATCTTTGTTTGTTAATGTAAAATCAGGCCTTTAGTTTATCAATTAGACTTTCTTCAGGGGTAACAGAGATTGTTTTTTGACCTGTAAAGATAACAAACCCTGGTTTACTGCCATTAGGCTTTTTAATATTTTTAATCGGAACATAATCGACTGGTACTTGGGCAGAGTGGCGGGATTTTGAATAATAAGCAGCAATCATTGCTCCCTCATAAATGGTCTGTTCGCTAGGATTTGGATCTTTAATAATGACGTGTGATCCGGGAATGTTTTTAGTGTGAAGCCAATAATCTGTTTTTTGAGAGTCGTGGAGGGTTAACCTTTCATTTTGCATGTTATTACGCCCGACTAAAATCTTAGTCCTGTCACTAGAAATGTATTCTAATGGTTTGCTTTTAACGGATCTGTGATGTTTTCCAGCAGAATTTTGGACTTTCAGATACTTTTCTTTTATTAGCTCATTTTTAATCTCATCAAGAGTATTGTAGTCTGCTAAATCAATTTGCGTCAGAATTGTTTCTAAGTAGTTGATTTCCTCTTCGGTACTTTTAACTTGCTGGTCAATATGTTTGAGCGAATTTTGCAATTTGCGGTATTTTTTGTAGTATTTTTGAGCATTTTTCTGTGGGCTTAGTTCGGGATCTAAAGAGATTGTGATTTTACTATCTGGTTCGTAGTTATTTTCAACTGTAATTTCATTTAATCCTTGTTTAATCTCGTTAAGATGAATGGTAATTAAATCACCCTTAATTCGGTAATTATCTGAATTTTGGGCCTTTTTTAGATCTTTCTTTAAATTCAAAAGTTTACGCTGATCTTTTTTTAACAGCCCGTCAACATGCGTCAGCATTGACTGAGCTGCCTGTTTGTTTCTCGCAAAAGCTGATTTTTCTGAAAAATATGAATCCAGTAATTCAGAAAATGAAGCGAATGATTTGGTTGTAAGATCAATTGACTCATAAGGAAAAATCGTAAAATTTACTGGCTGTTTATGATCGTCATAATAAATAGTCGGGTTAGGGTGATCAAGCTGTTCGAAAAATTCCTGCCAGGCCTTAATTGGATCTTTATTTAACATTCTAAAAGCTAATTCTTTTTTGGTATCTTTTCCCAGCCCTTGAAAATATGCTAAAAATTCACTGATTTCTTTTTCTGTTGGACGCGGAAAAGTTAAATCATTACTTTTTGTTAAATAATCAAAAGGGTTTAATTTTTGCTGTAATTCGGGTAGTTCATAAGGAAAATCGGGAACCAAAACTCTTTTTTGGTCAGTATCAATATTTCCTCTTTTTAAAAGATCGATGATTTTTTCGCTTTTTTCGTCGACAAGCAGGACATTAGCTCTTCTTCCCATCATTTCAGCAACTAAGGAAAAATCCATTTTATCGCCTAAATCATTGATATTAGTCAAATGAATTAGTACAATGCGGTCATTACCAATTTGTTCTAATTCTTTAATTTGTGCTCCTTGTAAATATTTTCTGAGAATCATTGTAAAAGGATAAGGACGCGTAGGGGCAAGGAACGACTGGTTAGTAAGATTTATTTGTTGAAATTCTGGATGGATTGAGATTTCAAGGTTACGATTTTTTCGCTGCTGGCGAATTGTTAGAATAATTTCAAAAGATGATGGCATTTGAATTTTAGTAATTCTGCCACCTGCTATTGAAGGTTTAAGTTCTTTAATTAAACTGTGAATAAAGGTTCCGTCAAAACTCATAATTGTCTCTTTCTTAATTGTTTGTATAACTAGTTTATATTATTTTGTTGGTAGTTTGGTTTGATTTTGTAAATCTTGTATAATAAATAAAGTTTTTTAAGGAGTATTTTATATGAAAATCGGCTTAGTGACAGATAGCAGCTCAACTTTATTTCCTGAAGAAATAAAAAAATATAATATTGAAGTAGTGTCAATTCCAGTTGAAATTGGTGGGAAGACTTATCACGAAGGCGAAGATATCTCAACGGCTGAATTTTATGACAAGTTAAAAACAAGTAAAAAATTGCCTAAAACTTCGCAGCCAAGTATTGCGGAAACCATAGATCGATATCGGAAATTAGCAGATGAGGGTTGCGATGCAATCATCAGTATCCATATTACATCAACAATTTCTGGTTTTGTCTCCAATTTGAAATCAGAATTGAAAAGTTTTAAAGGACCGAAAGTATACGTTTTTGATTCTTGGATTACCGTTCGTTTAATGGGACATTTAGTTCTTTATGCCGCTAAACAAATCGAAAAAGATGGCGATCAATCCGATCCTGAACAGATAATTGATAATTTAAAGAAAATAAGAGCTTCTATCGGTGAATATTTTATTGTCAATGATCTTCAAAACTTAGTTAAAGGCGGGCGTTTATCGAATGCCGGAGCTTTTATTGGTAATGTGCTTAAGATTAAACCTCTGCTTACTTTTGATGACGACAGCCACAAGATCGTAGCTTTTGAAAAGGTTCGTTCAATTAAAAGAGCTAATGCAAGGATTGAAGAGCTGTTTCAGCGTGATGTTTCTAAACTGGATTATCCAATTAAGGTATTGGTAATTCAAGGTAACGATGAGGAAGAAGCTGAGCGGTGGATGCAAAATTTAAAAGAAAAATATCCTGACTTTTCATATGAAATTAGTTATTTTGGCCCAGTAGTTGGAACCCATTTAGGTGATAAATCAATCGGGGTAACATGGCTTATGGATTATGATAAAGTTTTGTTAAGTGGAGATTAATAATGGAAAATGATTTTCCGCAGGCTTTGACAATTGCTGGATCCGATTCAGATGGCTCGGCGGGAATGGAAGCAGATCTCCATTCTTTCTTTAAGCGCAAAGTTTATGGATTAGTTGTTTTAACTGCAGCCGTAGCAGGTAATTCTTATGGAGTTTTTAATCGCTGTAATCTGCCGGAAGATTTTATTCAGGCGGAATTTAAAAACTTAGCAGCTGATTTTAAGATTAGAGCTGCAAAGACTGGAATGCTTGCCGATGCGCCTTTAATTTCACTGGTTGCTAAAGAATACCAAAAGTATGATTTGGGCCCGTTGGTTGTTGATCCAGTTATTGTTTCAAAACACGGGGCCATTTTAATGGACGACCCTGGGATTGATATGTTAAGGTCGAAGCTGCTCCCTTTAGCAACAATTTTAACCCCTAATTTCAAAGAGGCCGAAAGGTTGACTGAAATGGATATCAAAGATGATTCTATGATTATTAAGGCAGCTTCTAAGCTTCGTTCTTGGGGTGCAAAAAATATTATGCTTAAGGGATCTCATGCTTTTGATAGTCAGCAAAAGGTTGTTCGTGATTATGTCTTGTTAGAAGACGGTAGTTCTTTTTGGATTGAAAATAGCTATATCGATACAAAAAGAATTAATGGGACAGGTGATACACTGTCTGCAATAATTACGGCAGAACTTGCTAAAGGCGAAAATATTCGTCAGGCAATAATGACAGCTAACGAAAATACTCATCGAGCATTAGCTGATTCTATTTTAGTGGGTCATAAATATGGTCCAATTAATCACTGGAAAATAAAGGAGAATTAATATAAATGAATCCAAAAAAGGATCAGAAAAATAAGATTATTATGGCAGTTGCCGCAGTAATTGTTGCTTTAGTTGTGATATTTGGCATTGTTAAACTAACTGGTAAAAACAATAATAAGAGTCAGTCTAGTAATAGCACTAATAAAGTAGTCAAAAAATCAACCAGCAATTCTAATAAATCATCAAACTCCAAGGTGAAATCAAGTATTACAAAAGGGAAATTTTTAAAGAAAGAACCTACTAAATCACAATTTAATAAAATAAAAGTAGCTGATACCAGCGAGAAAAACAGTAAAGGATCGACTTTAAGCGAAGCTGAAAAATTATTAGGGAAACCAACTAATTTAACAACCAATACTATCAAAGGGACAACTTCATCTTATGCAAATTGGACTTATATTCGAAAACAAACATCGGATAGTATTAGCTTAAGTATTTCTTTTACTAATCAGCGGGCAGTTTCAAAGGCAATTGTTGGTTTTAAAGTAGATCGTCCGAAAAAAATTAGCCTATCCGATTTTAATAACATCAAAAATGGAACGACTTATGATGAAGTTATCAAAGAGTTCGGCGAACCTAATGGTCTAACCGAAAGCATTTCCAGTAAAAAGACATTTAAAACTGCAATTTTTTCTTCGAATTTAAATACTAATCCATCAGATTCTAAGACAGCTAACGTAACTTTTGTATTTACCGCAAACAAATTGACAGCTAAAAATCAAACTGGTTTAAAGTAGTTTAGGATTTTGTTCCCTGATATAGAGTTAAATATTTAATTTCTTGATAGGGAATTTCTTGCTCGTCAACTACTAATCCATCATCTGAGTATCCTTGAATAAATCCTTTAATTTGAGCAGAATCAATCATCTCACCATTTTTAATTTCAGTATCATTTTTTTCAATTATCACCTGACTCTGATGAACTAACGCAAGAGAAATAGTTTCAGCTATTTCAGAAAAGCTCATTTGAAGATGGTGCTTTTGGGCAAGAATTTGATGTTCTTGCTTTTTTTGTTTTCTAATTGCTAAGCTATGATCTGATAAATAAAAACCAAACCACCGCATCATTCCCCGGTCTTTAAAGTCATGGAGAAACTGATCGCGTTTTTTAGAACTATAATTAGGATATTTATTCATATGCGTTTCCTCCAGCATGTCCACCAACAAGTCCGGCTCTTTTAATTGCAGTCCCGCCGGTTTTTAGAGAGGTACTTCTTACTAGTTTAGTAAATCCGAACTTTTGTCTAATTTGATCGATCGTATTATCTAAATAATCGTTCTTATTTTTTTCAACATCTGATAGAAATAAATTAGTCTGCGTTTTACTTGAACGTGTTAAATCAGTCGAATAAACAGCGACATATCGAACTTGTTCACCGCTCCAAGCACTTTTAAAAAGTTTTTCAACTTCATCAGCGATTATTGACGAATTATTTGTAGGTTCGATTTGTTTTTGCTTAGATCTACTGTTATTACTGCGGGTTGAATCATTAAATGATACGCTAATACATCCGGCCAAATAACCCTGTTTGCGAAGACGAGATGCCACTTGATCTGCTAGTTCTCGAAAAACAATCCTAAGTTCTTTAATTTGAGTGTAATCATACGGTAAAACTTGTGAATTACCGATACTTTTAGATTTAGGTTCTTGGTAATGTCCCAAAACTGAGCGGTCAATTCCCCAAGATAATGCGTAAAGCTGAGAACCAATCACACCAAATTTATCTTGCAGAATATAAGGATCAAAGTGAGCCAGATCTTTTAAAGAATAGATTCCTAAATTATTTAATTTTTGTGCTGTTTTTTTGCCGATGCTCCAAATATCAGATAAATTATTAAGCGGCCAGAGATAAGTTTCAACCGTTTCATAATGAATTTCTCCTAGAAAAGAGGGATTCTTTTTGGCATATATATCGAGAGCAATTTTAGCTTGGGTTGGATTATCACCAATTCCAATTGTTGTATAAATTCCGGTTTTTTTCTTAACTTCTTGTTGAATTTTGCGGGCGACCTCATCAACAGTTTTGCCATAGAGATTCCAAGAATTTGTCAGATCTAAAATAGACTCATCTATTGAGTAGGGATGAAGATCTTCATTTGCTGCAAAATTTCGAAAAATATTATTAATTTCAATATTTTTGGCAATATAGCGATTCATGCGAGGGGGATAAATTATTAAACGTGGATCATTGGGAATATCTTTAATCCGAGAAACGTTTGTTTTCAATCCAAACATCTGTTTAGCTGTGGGGCTTGTTGCAAGAACTAGTCCTCCTCCGCCAATATTATCTCCTTTTGAAACAACAATGATGGGATCAGCTAGAGGATTCTTTTGATGATCCACTGCTTCAACGCTGGCATAAAAAGATTTGGAATCAATGACAAAAATTACATGATGCGGTTCATTTGAATAGTCATACATTTCATGTCCTCCATTCTAAATAAGAATTTTAGAACATTTGTTCGTTAATTTCAAGATGTTACTAACTAAAAGTACGTGATATACTTAATTACATGAAAAGAAAAAAAATCACCTTATTATTTATCATGTTATTTGCTTTAGGATTTTCTAATTTAGAACAGCCAGTCCAAGCAGCAGTAAATCAGGGAGTTATTACTATTAACTATATTCCTGGCTATGGAGTCGAATTATGGCAAGGGTATGGTTTAAATAAGAAAAAAACTGGAAGAAAGTTAGCTGACGGAAGTGCTTGGAAATATTCAGCAGTTAAAACAGCTCAAGGGACAAGTTGGTATCAAGTAGGAAACAATCTCTGGGTTTCCAGCAGTCAAGGTGCGACACCAACTGAATCAGAGATTATCAATAAAGGAATCGCGAAAATAAATTATGTTCCTGGATATAGTATTGCCGTTTGGAATAGTTATCAAGTTACTCGCCAAAGAACGGGTCAAACGTTAAAACACGGAACATCATGGACTTTTTCTCAAAAAGCTCTTGATAAACAGGGAAATTCTTGGTATCAAGTCGGAAAAAACCAATGGATTTCTGGGGCTTATGTTAAGGTCACCAATACTAGTTTTCCATTAACTTCTGCGGAAATCTGGGATCCAAATTTTGCAGCATTAAAAGTGGTTAAAAATTCACCAATTTATTATGACAGTAATTTCTATTCTGCAGGTATTTATCGGGCAAATGTAGGTGCAATTGTTGAAGTGAACTCAACTGTTTTAAACGGCAACACTATTTGGTATGAACTAAGTGATGGAGGATGGCTGCCTTCTACAGTCGTTAAATCTATCACTCCAAAGCGTTCCCGAGTTATTTTAAATGGCAAAACTAAACAGCAGGCCATTAATCAAGTTATTTTAGCGGCAAAGGCGCAATTAGGCAAACCTTACGTTTGGGATGGCAAAGGACCAAATAGCTTTGATTGTTCAGGATTAATGCAATACGTATTTCAGCAGGTTACTGGACAAAATATTGGTTCTTGGACTGTACCGCAAGAATCAGCAGGAGTTAAAGTGGGACTTAATCAGCTTCAGCCGGGAGATCTTTTATTCTGGGGTGCTCAAGGTGCAACTTATCATGTTGCTTTGTATTTGGGAAATAATCAGTATCTTAACGCATTGCGTCCAGGTACCAACATTAAAATTGATCGAATAACGGCAGATTTTATGCCGTCATTCGGCGTTCGAATCTTTACTTAGTTAAAACTAATAGGAGGGCTTAGTTGTGATCAAAAGATTATTTAGTTATGGTAAAGCAGGAAGAATGGGAGCTCTTCAGCAGATTGTTAATGAATGGTTAATTATGGTTTTGCCAGTTTTAACCGCCGCGGTTATATTTTTTTGGTATCAAACAGGAACAATAAATTTTACTTTAACGAGTATTTTGATCGCAATCTTAGTTTTAACGATAATTTATTTCAATTTACCACGTGCCCGCTCGCGCATCGAACAATGGACAATTACTGCTAAACAGCAAATTAGAAAAGAATATCTTCAAGGAGTATTTAACACTGACCCTGTTAAAGCTGAAAAGTTAAACGCAGAAACGGTCATTAATCGTGATTTACAGGGAATTGACCGTTTAAATGTTTTTTACAATAGTGTTTTTCCTTCATTCTGTGCTGAATTTTTATCTTATATATTATTGTTGATCTTAGCAATTGCATGGCACTCGTGGGTCTGGATTTTACCAATTATTTGTATTTTATTAATTGGGGTAGGAATGATGTTACTCCAAAAAGTTGGTCCGCAGGTAAATTGGGCTTATATGAATGGCTGGCTTTCAATGGGACATCGCTTTATTGACGACTTACACGGAATTAACACTTTAATGGTATACAAAGCTGATACGCGCTATCGTGATTCTTTCAGTGAAAAATCAGAATTTTTCCGACAAAAAACTATGGATCTGCTAAAGTATCAGCTGCAGTCATTACTGATTTTAAATAGTTTAATTTTTGGAACTTTAGCTGTTGGTTCAGCAATGCTCTGGTTTAATCTTAAAAATCAAAATATGTCTCTTGCTCAAAGTTTAGTGCTTTGGGTCTTAATGGCCGAACTTTTAATTACTGAAAGGCAGCTGGGTTATTTTGTCCATATTATTATGTCCACCAAACCCGCAATGACTCATATTTTCCATATTATTGATCATGCTAAAACACCAACTGAATTCAAAAAAGACTCTACTGTTGAATCAATCAACGAAATTAAAGTTGAAGATGCCTCATTTGCATATCCAGATAAACCATTACTTTGGGAGAATGCCAATTTTGATTTAAAACCTGGAAAACTTTATGGACTAGTTGGTCATAATGGAAGCGGCAAAAGCACACTTGCCCAGGTCCTAAGAGGGCAGCTAAAAATTTCTAGTGGGATTGTATCTTGTCTAAGTGCTGACAATCAAAATGAATCTACAAATTTATTAGCGCAGCGAGTGGGATATTTAAGTGCCCAGCCTTATCTATTTTCAGGTACGATTAAAGAAAATTTAACCCTGGGAGAAGGATTTAATAGTGATTGGCAAGGATATCTAAAAGATCTAGGTCTGTGCGAATTTGTTGAAAAGCTGCCGGAAGGATTTAACACGCAAGTAGGTGAGGGAGGAAAATTACTTTCACCAGGACAAAGACAGCAAATAGCTTTTGCCCGCCTGATCTTGATGAATAAAGATGTTTACATTTTTGATGAGGTTACTGCAAGTATTGATTCCAATAACAGCAAAATCATTTTAAAAGCAATTAAAAAGCTGGCTGCTCAAAAAATCGTGCTTTTGATAACACATGAGTGGACAATTATTGATCAACTAGATTTTATTTATTTTCTGACAGATCGTCATTTCGTTTTGGGAACAGTTGATGAACTTGATCAACAAAATGATGCCTTTAAAAAGATGATGTCCACGCAAAAAGACTTGGAGGCAGAATTATGATTAAACGAATGATTAGTTTTGTTAGACCGTTAATACCTGCTTTAATTTTGAGCCTTTTATGCGGTCTAGTGGCCGAGTCAGTTCAAGTAGTTGTAGCTTGGTTTACTGGCTCTATGTTGAGTCAGTCAGCGTTTTCAATAAATTCTCTCTGGCTAATTTTAATTTTTATTATTGTTGGTGGAATTACTGCTTTTGCTGAACAATATAGCGGTCATTATGTTGCTTTTAAGATTCTGGCAACCATTCGTAATCTGGTTTATCAAAAGATTCAAAAATTAGCTCCTGCTGGTTTAGATCAAAAAAAATCAGCAGATTTATTAAAAATGGTGGGCAGTGATATCGAGGCAATGGAAATTTTCTATGCCCATACAATTGTGCCGCTTTTTATTGGTTTAATTTTTCTAGTTGGTATTTCAATTATTTTTGCAATAGTAGCGCCAGCTGCCGGTTTGATCTATTTCTTATGCGGAGCCTTAATCGGGATCTTTTTGCCGTTATATAAGGCAAATAAAATCAAAGAACAAAATGCTGAGTTAAGTAAAGTTCAAGGAAAAATTCAGCAGCAAATGTTTGAAGCTATTATGGGAAGAGATATTTTACTTCAGTTAAACGCAGTACCTGTGAAGGTAGATTCAGTCGAAAAAGAATATCATTCAGAAGCAAAAGTAAGTCAAAAAGTCGGATTTTTAAATTGGCAGAAAAATTGGTTAAAATTAATAATTTTGATTATTTCTTGGGTTTTAACTGCAGGGGTTTTAATTACTCAAGCATATCCATTTTCCACAGTTTTACCGCTTTTATTGGCATTTCCGTTTGCTTTTAAACCGGTTGAAGCATTAGCTGCCTTATCTGATCCTTTAAGTAAAGGTTTTGGTGCTGCTAAAAGAGTATTTGAACTTTTAGATACACCTGAACCTAAAACTGAATCAGCTGATTCAGTTCAAATCGGACAAATTAAAGACATTGAAGTTAACCATTTAAACTTTAAGTATCCAAGTCGTGATGTCGAAGTATTAAATGATATTAATTTTTCTTTACGTGAGGGTGAAATCGGTGGAATAATCGGGCAAAGCGGAAGTGGAAAATCTACTTTAGTTAAGTTAATTATGAAGTGGTATCATGTAAAACCAAATTCAATTACGATCAATGGAACGGATCTTGATCAAATTGATCGTGATAGTTTGTGGGAACAAATTAATTATTTAACTCAGGAGCCACAGGTATTTTCTGATACAATTCGCCAAAATTTAACTTTAGGTAATGACTCTTTTAATGATGAAGAACTTTGGCAGATTTTAAAACAAGTTCAGCTCTCAGAATTAATAGAACAATTACCAAAAGGGCTTGATGAAGTTGTCTCGTCGACAGATCTTCAATTATCAGCTGGTGAGGCTCAAAGATTAACTTTAGCAAGAGCCTTACTGCATAAATCCTCATTTTTAATTCTTGACGAACCGACTAGCAACCTAGATATTCTTAATGAAAAAATTATTCTTTATGCGATTAAGAAACACTATCACGGAATTGTTTTAATGATTACTCACCGGGAAGAATCACTTGGAATTTGTGATTATGTCTGGAAAATGTCAGATGGTAGATTAATCCAAGAAAAAAATGAGTCTGTGACATAAATGCTTCTTAAAAATGAAATAACGCTGATGAAATCGTTCTTGATTTTCGATTTCATCAGCGTTTTTCTTATTTATTAGTCAAAAGCATCGACTTTCGATTTTTTATAACAAGTCTTCTTTTGATATTTCAAGTGACGGATAGTGACCTAAATCAGGTAAATAGGTGTCCGTCGGGCAGCTATAAACCATAAAATAATCATCTTTGTTCTTACTTTTATTAAACTCTTCTAACTTCTTTTTCGCTAAAGCAACATCTTTGGTTATAAAAACCACAGCAAAGACACCAACTTTACTTTCCACAGAACCTTTTAAAATTAATTTAAGATTTCCATCATCTTGAAGTCCCAATGCTGCCAGTTCATCGTAATTCATCTATTTATATTCCCTTTTAATACAACTAACTCTTTTTATTGCCACCTTTTGATCCGCCAATATGATTTGAAATTGGTTTTGCAGCGAAGAATAAAACAAAACCAATTACAATGGTTGGAATATTCATAAAAAAGGCTCCTACCAAGATTATTACAGTTGCAACACCCATAATAAGTCTTTCTGCATCACTCAAATTATCCATTTTTTTTCGCATGTTATTTATCCCTCTGTTTATATTTTATAGTTCATGATTCAAAAAATGAAGGTGAAGCTCCACTTTTAATTAAATTATTTATAATCTCTTTTAAAACTGCACTTTGATCGTTAGTTTCATTTAAAACTTTATTTGCAGTCTGTTTTACTATTGGAATTGCATTTTGAACCGCAACACCAACTCCCGCATATTCTAACATTTCTAAATCATTTCCATTATCACCGAAAACCATTAAATTATCAGTTGTATCTCCATAACTTTCTAAAAGAATTTTTAAACCTGATGCTTTACTGATGTCTTTTGAAATTATATCAATGCCCGATCGACCAGAACTAGTTCCTCTGATAGCTTCAAAATTATTTTCGATGTATTCTAAATGACGGCTGATATCATCTTCATCCGGCCAATTTAAAGCAACTTTGTATATGTCAACCTCACTAGCAATTCTACTCAAATTATCTGTTACCAAAAGATTATGATAATAGTTACCTGCTCGTTCAATACTATCAGAAGAAACGTGATTAATATAGGCATGATCACGTGCTGAAAGAATAATTTGAGCCCCTGCTAAATAAGGATCGCTTAATAAATCTTCCACAAGAATAAAAAGAGCCATTTTATTTAAAAAGTTTTCATAAATTATCTGATTATTAACGACAACAACGGCTCCGTTTTCAGCAACATAGTCGATTTTATCAGCAACTTCTGAAAATATTTGCCTTACGTGCTGATACTGATTACCGGTAGCAGCTGCAAATTTCATCTGATGACTATTTAAATAATCAATTATTTTTTTAAATAGCGATCGATCGTAATCACTTTGGCTGTTTAATAAAGTACCGTCTAAATCTGATGCAAAAATCGAACAATTTGACATGAATATTTTTAACTTTCTACTTAAATTTAACAATTTTTAATTTTACTATAAAATAAAAAAGAGTGCTGATAACTCAACATTCTTTTTAGCTAATATAGTGGAGGTGAGGGGATTTGAACCCCTGTCCACTAGATCTGAATCATAAGTTTTTTGTTACGATTATATTCTGAGTTAGCATTCGCCTATCACAAGGACTCAGAAAATCCTAAATGAAAGACTAACCCGTGGTGTTTCACTTTAATCATTGGGTTATAATTAAAGCTAGTCTACATTAATTTGAGACCTGGATCTTACCTATAGACGAATAAAAACCAAGTCACGCAACTGTTTTTTAGGCAGCTAAAGCGTAAGAATTTTCATTTTTAGCAGTTATATTTCTGCTGGGTTTTGAAAAGACCCAAAACTTTAATCGAAACTTAAGCCCATGGTCTAATGTCGATTCCAAAACACCCCCGTGAGTGTATTATTATAGTTGAAAGGATTAGGTTTTACAAGAAAACGAAATGATATTTGTTTATTGTGGTTTTGTGATGATTGCCCTTGCAATAATCTTTCAAATTATTAAGCCAAAAAGGAGCATTAAAATATACGGTTATTACTCTTATTTAGCAAATGTAAATGAAGATTCTTATCAATATGCTCAAAAAATGGCAAAATTATATCTAATTTTATGTGGTGCGGGACAATTAATTTTAGGAATAATGATTCATATTTTAAAGCTAGATCGGTTAGTATATTTATGGATCTTTGCTGAAATGTTACTAATTCTTTCTTATTATGCATTTGTAGAACAAAAATTGACAGTTAAATTAAAAAAAGAAAATAAGTTTCCGATTGGATATCAGAGCTTAGATGAACGAGAACGAAAAAAAATCAAATTAGAAAAAGGTTTACGTAAATGAAAATATTAATGGTTGAAGATAACAAATCTGTTTCAGAAATGATGAGTATGTTTTTTAAAAAAGAAGGTTGGGAAGTTGTATTTTCCTACGATGGAATTGATGCAGTTGAAAAGTTTAATGAAGATCCAACTTCTTTTGATATCATAACGCTTGATCTTAACCTGCCCGGTAAAGACGGGATGCAGGTTGCTCAAGAAATAAGAGATAAGTCTAAAACGGTTCCGATAATTATGTTAACTGCACGAGATTCTGAAAGTGATCAAGTATTAGGTCTTGAATTAGGGGCAGATGATTATGTAACAAAGCCATTTTCACCAATTACTCTAATTGCTCGAATTAAGGCATTACATCGCCGCAGCCAAGTTAGTGAAGAAACGGTAAATGAAGAAGAAGTCAAAGAAGGCAATCCTCAATTTGATATTGATACGGGACGTTTTAAAATGAACGTTAAAACTCGCGAAGCATTTTTGGACGGTAAGCCAATTGAAGGATTGACTCCTAAAGAATTCGATTTATTGCATACACTTGCAAAAAATCCTAAACAAGTTTACTCAAGAGAACAGCTTTTACAGCAAGTATGGGATTATGAATATTTTGGTGATGAACGAACAGTAGATGCCCATATCAAAAAATTACGTCAAAAAATTGAAAAATCAGGACCTCAGATCATCCAAACCGTTTGGGGTGTGGGTTACAAATTTGACGATTCTGAAAACAGCAGCGAAAAATGAAAGTAATTTATCAGCAGATCATCTCATTTGTTACCCTATTAATTATTACTTTAGTAATAATTTCAGTTTCTTTTATTCAGTCTACTAAACGGCTGGTCTACAGTAATACTTGGAACCAGTTGGAAGGTTATGCTGATGTTTTACAAAAAAATGGCTGGGACCGGATTGGAAATTTTTTTAGGCCGAATCAAAATTATATTTTAGAAGCCCAAGATATCTTAAGCAGTCAGGATGTAAATTTTATTATTTATAATTCTGAAAATCTGCCAATATTTCCTTCTAATGTAGGAGCAATTCCTAGTATTTCAGGTGATAAGTGGAACCAGCTTTTGAATGGCAAAACAATTCGTGATCCTAAAGCCCCAAAAAAAGCAATTCCTAAAGACCGCCAGCACATTGAGCAGACCGCAATTTATAAACCTTATTTTTACCGTAATAAGCTTTTTTGCGTAATTGTAGTGACCTCATCAGTTCAAGGCGTTCAAAAAAATATTCAAAATATTGAGTCGAATTTATTACTAGCGATTATTATTTCAAGTGCAGTTGCCATTGTAATTATTTATTTGCTTTCTAGTTTTCAATCGCGCAGAATTAATCGAATGCGTAAAGCAACTAGAGAAATTTCGGAAGGTAATTATGATGTAATAATTCCAGTATCTAAAAAAACTAAAGACGAGTTGAATAGTTTAAGTCAAGACTTCAATAATATGACTCAAAATTTAAAAGAAGCAAATATTGAAATTGAAAGACAAGAAGAACGCAGAAGGCAGTTTATGGCAGATGCGGCGCACGAAATGAGAACGCCTTTAACAACGATTAACGGCTTACTTGAAGGCTTAGCTTATGATGCAATTCCAGAAGAAGAAAAAGGTAAAAGCATTGATTTAATGCGAAAAGAAACCACGCGTCTAATTAAGCTAGTTAATGAAAATCTTGATTATGAACGGATTAGAGCAAATCAAATTACCTTAAACAAAACTTCTTTTGATAGTACCGAAGCTCTTAAAAATGTTGCATTTCAATTAGAAAAAAAAGCAGCAGAAGCCGGAGATACTATCAAGTACGAATCGGCTGGAAGTGAAGAAAAAATTCCAGTCTATGCTGATTATGATCGATTTGTAGAAATAGTAATTAATATTGCTAATAATTCAATCCAGTTCACCAAAGACGGCACGATTACCCTTAAAAATGAACGAGGATACAAAGAAACCAAAATTATGATAAGTGACACTGGAATTGGGATGACTGAAGAACAAGTCAAAAACATTTGGGATCGTTATTACAAAGCAGATCCTTCTCGTAAAAATACTAAGTATGGTGAATCAGGATTGGGACTTTCAATCGTTCAGCAGCTTGTAAAATTACATGGTGGTGAAATTAAGGTTGAAAGTGAAGTTGATAAGGGAACGACTTTTACGTTAGTCTTCCCGGATGGAGAAGAAGAGAAAAATGATTAAAATCGTTATTACAGTAATAGGCAAAGATACTCCAGGAATTGTTGCTGGAATCTCAACAAAACTAGCTGATGTAAAAGCTAATATTTTAGATATATCTCAAACGATTATGCAGGATATGTTTACGATGATGATGTCAGCTGATATTCAAAATGCTGAAGTTGATTTTAAAGAATTAAAATCAATTTTAACTGAAGAAGGAAAAGTTCTAGGAGTCGAAGTAAACGTTCAAAGAGAAGATATTTTTAATGCGATGGCGAATATATAAAAATGGATAAAACTCAAATTCTAGAAACTATAAAAATGGTTCGTGATGAACATTTAGATATCAGAACAATCACGATGGGAATATCATTATTAGATTGTGTGAGTGACGATCATCAAAAAGCTTCCCAGCGTATTTATGATAAGATCACAAATTACGCCCAAGATTTAGTGAAAACTGCAGACGATATTGAAGATGAGTATGGAATTCCCATTACAAATAAAAGGATCAGTATTACGCCTGTTTCTTTAGTTGCTGGTAATGCTAATTCTTCAGATATGATCACTTATGCGAAGGCAATTGATAGAGCCGGTAAAGAAGTTGGTGTTGATTTTGTCGGTGGTTTTAGTGCACTTGTTCAAAAAGAAGCAAGTAAAGGAGATGAAAATTTAATTGATTCTCTCCCGCAAGTATTGACAGAAACAGATATTTTAAATTCTTCAATTAATATTGGTTCAACTAAAGCCGGGATCAACATGGATGCTGTTGCTAAAATGGGGAAAATTATTAAAGAAATCTCCTCAAAAAGTGTCATGGGTAATTCTAAATTAGTAGTTTTTGCTAACGCGGTAGAAGATAATCCTTTTATGGCGGGCGCTTTTCATGGTGTCAGCGAAGGAGATTCAACAATTAATATTGGAATTTCTGGCCCAGGAGTTGTAAAACGTTCAATTGAAAGGCTATCTAAAAGTGCATCGATTGACCAAGTATATGAAACAATTAAAAAAACAGCTTATAAAATAACCCGTTTAGGCCAATTTATTGGCAGTGAAGCCGCTAAAAGATTAAACAAATCTTTTGGTATTGTCGACCTATCGTTAGCGCCTACTCCTGCAAGGGGAGATTCAGTTGCTGAAATCTTAGAAGAAATGGGATTAGAAGTAGTTGGTACTCACGGGACAACAGCAGCTCTAATGATGCTTAACGACGCGGTGAAAAAAGGTGGGGTTATGGCAAGTTTGAGAGTTGGAGGATTATCAGGTGCTTTTATTCCAGTTTCAGAAGATGCAGGGATGATTGATTCAGCAATCGCTGGAGTTTTAAATATCGACAAATTAGAGGCAATGACTGCCGTTTGCTCAGTAGGTCTTGATATGATAGCAATCCCAGGCTCAACTCCTTCAGAAACTATTGCGGCAATTATTGCTGATGAAGCAGCAATTGGCGTTCAAAATAATAAAACCACCGCAGTAAGAATTATTCCAGTTCCAAATGCTAAAGTAGGTGACATTTACAAACTTGGTGGTCTTTTAGGAGATGCTCCCATTATGCCGGTCCACAGTGAAAAAAGTAACGTATTTATTAAACGGGGTGGTTTTATTCCAGCTCCTATCCATTCATTTAAAAATTAAGATTTAAGTTCGCTAGTTATAATCATATCTTTTACTTTGTAAAGCTTATTGAGGTGGGTAATTTCATCAATAAGCTTTCTTTGTTCGTTAATTGATAAATCAGAAGTTAAATCGGAAACAACAATTTGATTTTTATTTTCTAAAATTAAACGGTAGTACTGAATAAGGATTTTTTCGTAAGGCGATAGAAATACTGCTTCGTTGTTAATGAAAGATTTTTTGGAAATTGTTTTAAATAATTCGGCATAATTTTCTGCCGTTTTTTTGTTTTTAAGAACGAAACAGACATTGTCTAACCCTGATAAATATGGAATAAGAGGTTCATTCTCTTGAAAAATAAAACCATAGTTTTTATCATTATAGAATTTGTTGAAAAACTCTTTAAATTTGTCATCTTCTTCTTTAACAAAAGAAGTGAAAAGCTTTTTTCTTTGCTTGATCAAATATAAAACCACAACAATTGATATCAAAGCAAAAATTGTCATCGTTAAGAATAATATTTTATTAAAAATCGAAGAAAAATTAAATTTAACTATTTCAGGACTAATTGAAAGAATATTAATTGAGTTATACATAGAGATCGTATTGTTCGATAAGGCCTGATCAATAAACTTTAGCTCATCAAAATCATATCCATAATGTATGTTTAAAAGCTTGTTAATGTTAATTTCAAATAATTTATCGTTTAAATTATTGGCTGCATTATAAAGGATTGGATAGAGGACACTCATAATTACAATTAACAGAAATAAACTAATCAAAAAAACAATTAATAGTTCTAAGAGTAACTGCACTAAAATTTCAATATTGGTTTTACCTAATAAAATTAAAGATCTTAACTCGTAGTTCCTATTTTTTAGATTCTTATAAGTTAAATATAGAATTAATATTGTCAATCCAATAACTAGAAAACAATCTAGTAAATAATATAAGTTATTTATTTTATCAAAGCTTACATTAACGTATTTTAAAAAAGTGCTGATCTTAGAACCAGGAATCTCACTAAAACGATCTTGAAGAGTTTCAAGGCGAGAATTGTTATTAAAAATTAAAATGTTTGAACATAAAAGCAGAAAAAGAAAGCACACAAAAGTAAAGATTAATCTAATGTTTAACCTTAAATAAAACTTAAAACTAACAAATGCGTTCTTAATTGTTTTCATTATTTTTCACTCTTTAACAGTTACTTTAAAGTATATAAGAAGGATTTGAAAAAAATATGAATATTAATTAAGAACTGAATTATTTTTTGGCTTTATTTTGATTTATTTTTGTTGGTGGAACTGTCATTTCATCTGGGTTTTCAATTAGTTCTTTTTCGCTCGGTTTAAAATCAGAAATAGTAGACTTTGAAGAATTTGAAATAAATACGCTTTGATGTTTAGAAGAACTTTCTTTTTCTTGTTTAAGGAGTCTCGGATATTCATTCATGTAATTATAATTATTAGGATCTACTGGTTTAAAACCTGCTGGAGTGTAAAATCTTAAAAGATTAGAATTGTTTATTAAATCAGAAACGTTTAGTTTATCATTGACTTTCTTTTGATCTTTTTTAATTTCTTTTATTTGGGTTTCATCAGGAGTAAGTTCACTGCCAGTTGCCGTATCATATAAATCTCCATCGTAAGATGTGTATTTAGGACTCACAAAACTATGATTTCTAAATGCGATAACTTGGCTTCGTTTGGGATTTAACAAATCCTGTCCGAGCTGAACATAATTTTTAGTATCAATTCCTAATAGATGTAAAAGAGTTGGTAAAACATCAATTTCTCCACCAAATGTATGGTTTACGCCACCTTTAATTCCTTCGTCGTAAATCATAAAAGGAACTCGTTGAACCATTGCGTTATTATAGTTATTCCATTCTTCAGAAGATTTATTTAAAAGAGGGGCGAGATTTTTATTTCGATCATTTGAAATTCCAAAATGATCACCATAAATGACCACAACCGAATTTTTTAATAGACCACTGGTTTGAAGATAATTGAAAAATTCATGAACTGATTCATCTAAATAATTGGCCGTTCTAAAGTAACGGTTTACAACATTATCTTTAGTATCGGCCAGCGGAAAATCACTGTCTTTAGAACTAAGTTCAAAGTTCATATGATTAGTAATAGTAATAAATTTAGCATAAAAAGGCTGCGGCAGATGTTCTAAATATTTAATGCTTTCACCAAATAGCAGTTTATCTTTAATTCCCAAATTAACCTTGGAATCAGGAGTATTATAAAAATAATCATTATGAAAAAAATAATCATATCCAAAATTTTTATAAACGTTATTTCGATTCCAAAATCCAGCAGTATTACCATGAAAAACTGCAGAGGTGTAATCACCTTTTTGCTGTAAAATTGCTGGAGCAGCTTGGATCGTATTATCTTGGGCGATTGAACTAAAAAATGATCCTTGCGGCAGTCCAAAAGTTCCGGTTTCCAACATTGTTTCAGCATCAGAAGTTTTACCTTGACCAACTTGATGGAAAAAATTATCAAACGACAAAACGTTTTTGTTGTTTAGTAAGGAATTCAAAAAAGGAGTCACTTCTCGTCCATCTAATTTATAGTTTAGTAAAAATTGCTGAAAGCTTTCAAGATGAATAATAATCACGTTTTTACCTTTGGCAATCCCATAATATTTCTTATTAGGCTCTATGTAATTTTTTTCTTTGTACTCAAGAACTGTATTAAGGTCTTTGGGGATCTTGTTGACATTAACGTTTTTATTCTGAACAGTTTTAAAACCATCATAAAAAGTAAAGGCATCTAATCCCAAATATTTAACGATATAGTTTCGGTCAAAAGTTCTCAATAATAATTGAGGTCGATCAATCTCACTTAGAGATAAAACAAGAAAAAAACTAACCACGACACCTGAAATAAGGGCTGAAAGGCCTTGTTTAGAAACGGATTTTAGTGATTGCAACCAAGATAGAATTGAGTTTCTTTTTTCATGTTTAAAAACTTTTTTAAATAAAATATATAATAATGCAATGACAATGACTAAAACATCAATTACGTAAAAGAAATCGTGTGGCTTTACTAAACTAATTGAACTGGTTGAAAGGCCTTCAGAAACCTTGGAATAACCAAGCATTGTATTTACCGTCATAAAATCTGTAAATTCTCGATAGTAGATGACGTTAAAAAAAACTAAAGCAGATTCAGCAATTTCCAAAATGATCATTACTGTGTATTGAATCCATTTTTTCTTAAATAATAATGGAAGAAGAAAAATAAGGAATGCTAAAGGTAATGGATTAAGTATTAACAAAATTATCTGCAGAGGATCTGATATTCCCAATGAAAAATCAAATAAATACGCTAAGAGTGACTTAACCCAAATAATTATCGTAAATATTATAGGTAAAGCTAATTCAGTATTTAAAATTTTTTTAATATTTTTTCTCATTGGTAATGGGGCTAAAAGATTTTTACCCCGTCCTTTCTATCAGATCTATTCTGCAAAAAAATTGTTATTTACTTTAAATTTTGATTCTAATAAATGTAAAATTATAAATTATGAACTAAATTTTCTTATTTATGGATTTCTCTTTTAGCAATAGAGCTTTGATTAGTATATACTTTTAGGAATGAGTGAATTATAAAATTATAAGATGAAAAAGACAAAAAAATTAGTGCCGTTTACTGTTAGTTTAACAGTTCTTTTAATTTTACTACTTTTAGTTTTCTTTATAAAAAAAATAGATTCAGTTGAGACGACAAAAAGGATCGACTATTCTAAAAGTATTCAAAAGGAAAAGCTTAATGAAGAAAGAAAAGAAGAACTAGCTCGAAGTAAAGAGGAACAAAATAAGAAATATTTTATTAAAACGATTACCCCGATTGCCCAACAAATTCAAAAAGAGTACCATATTTTGGCAAGCATCACAATTGCTCAAGCGTGTTTAGAAAGTGATTGGGGGCGCAGTCAGTTATCGACTGATTATCATAATTATTTTGGAGTAAAGGGAACCGGTCAAAATAATACAGTGTCGCTTGAAACCAAAGAATTTATTAATGGGAAATGGATTAAAAAGCATGATAACTTTGTGGTATATAGAAATCTTAGAGATTCAGTAGTGGCTCACGCAGAGCTATTGAAAAATGGAACATCGTGGAATTCAAAACAGTATCAAGAAGTTTTAAATGCTAAAGAATTTCGTGAAGCCAGTAGAGCTTTGTATAAAGCCGGTTATGCAACTGATCCAACATATGCTGAAAAATTAATAGCGATTATTAATAAATATAAATTAAATCAATACGATAATTAAAGAAAAGTGGGTTAAATAAAGTGACAAATGTTTTTCTTCCAGGAGCTGTTGTAGGAATTCTTGGTGGTGGCTCTGATGCATTTAGACTTGTACTGCAGCTTAAATATATGGGCTATCAAGTTGCAGTATTTTCAGAGGTGAGTAATTCTCCAGCAATTTTATCAGCAGATTTTCATTTTGTCGGCAAAATTACCGACCGCAACAAGTTAGATAGTTTTGCAATCGTTAGTGATATTATTATTTTAGAAAATAACTATATTAATCCATTTTCAGCTCAGTATTTATCCGAGCACTATTATTTGCCGCAGGGATCAAATCTACTTGCATTATCACAAGACCATTATTTAAATTCGCTTTTTCTCAATGATCTTAATTTAAATACCGTTCCTAATGCAACTGCTGTCTCATTTGATGATTTAGTAATGCAGACAGAAAGCATCGGATTTCCTTTAATTTTAAAGCCAATTCAGAAAGTTTTACGTAAACAGTATTTTGTTTTGAATAATATGGATGACTTGAATCAAATTTCTGATCTCGTTCAAAAGTTTTCCTTTTTTGTTGAGGCTAAAATTGATATTGAAGCTGAATATGGTTTAACTCTGTTTAAGAGCAGGTCGCAAAATATTGAAATTAATGTATTACCAGTTATAAGAAATTATTATAATGAACATTTTGATTTACTAATTTCAACTTCAAATCAGGGCAAAATTAGTGATCGCGATTTAATTGAAATGAAAAGAATTGCCACGGAAATTGCTACAAAGCAAGCTTTTATTGGAGCAATTTCAATCGAATTTTACAAAGCCAAAAATGGGATGTTATATGTTAAAAATGTCACTGAAGGGCTTCAAAAATTTGGTAACCTTTATCAGACAATTTTAGGTAAATCTCAGGAAGAGTTATACATTAGAGCAAATCTTGGCCTCCCAATTCCTGAAATCAAAAAAAATGCGAATGGCGTTAATATATATTTTAAACAGTCAGATTTAAATGATATTTATACTCAGATTCAGATAAAACCAAATTGGGATTTTTACTTTTATCCTAACAAGTGGAAAAATCCAATTGATACTGCGGGTTATGTTTCCGTGAAAGGAAACAATTTAGAAAATATATATGAACGTTTGATGGATACGGATATTTGGAATTTACCACAAGGACTTTTTGAGTAATGATTAAAAATACAAAATCACTAACAGAAAATATGAATGATAAACAAGAAGAAGCAATTGAAACAACGGAAGGCCCACTATTAATTATGGCCGGTGCCGGTTCTGGCAAGACAAGAGTTTTGACCCATCGAATTGCTTATTTAATTGACGAAAAAAATATTGCACCATGGAATATTTTAGCAATAACCTTTACCAACAAAGCTGCCAGTGAAATGAGAGAACGTGTTGAAACGTTACTTGGCACTGACGGTAATAAGGTCATGGTTTCTACTTTTCACTCTCTATGCGTCAGAATTTTAAGAGCTGAAATTGATAAATTAGGATACAGTAAATCCTTTAACATTGCCGATACCAGCGAATCATTAGTCATCATCAAAAATATTTTAAAAGATTTTAATATTGATACTACCAAAATGCCGCCAAGAGCATTTCTAGAACAAATTTCTAAACAGAAAAATGAATTAATAACGGCTTCTCAATATGCAGAGACTGCCGATAACTATTTTCTAGAAAAAGTCGCCACAGTTTTTAAAGAATATGAAAAAAGATTAAAAGAATATCAAACTGTTGATTTTGATGACTTGATCATGCTAACAGTAAATCTTTTTCAAAATTTCCCAGCAGTTTTAGAGAAATATCAGGAAAGATATCAATATATTCATGTTGATGAGTATCAAGATACTAATCGCGCCCAGTATATTTTGACGACGCTTTTGGCTAAAAAACATCATAATATTTGCGTTGTTGGAGATGCGGATCAGTCGATTTATGGTTGGCGTGGAGCTAACATGAAAAATATTTTAAATTTTAAGCAGGATTATCCCAATGCCCATATTGTTTTACTAGAACAAAATTATCGGTCTACCGGCAATATTTTACATGCAGCAAATAATGTCATTGATAACAATACAGAGCGAATAAAAAAGAAATTATGGACTGATAATGGTGAGGGTGAAAAAATTCATATTTATCAGGCGCGTAATGAAAATGAAGAAGCAACGTTTGTTGTTGAACAAATTCAAGAACAAATGAAAGATCATGATTTCAAGTATGGCGATTTTGGAATTTTATTTCGTACCAATGCTCAATCAAGAATAATTGAAGAGACTTTGATTAAATCAAGTATTCCGTATCAGTTGTTTGGCGGAAAACGTTACTACGAACGAAAAGAAATTTTAGATGTAATCGGATATTTAAAAGTAATTGCTAATCCGGACGATATGTACTCTTTACAAAGAATTATTAATGTTCCCAAAAGAGGAATTGGTAACACTACACTTGAAAAAGTTAGAAATTACGCTGGTGAACACGGGTTAAGTGAATTTGAAACTTATGGGCAGGCAGATCAAATTCAGATTACTTCAAAAGCTAAAAGCGAACTTTTAAATTTTTATTCGATGATCAATAACTGGCGTCAAAAAATTCAAAGCGACGATTTAAAAATTACGGATTTAACTCAAGAAATTTATGATCAGACTGGATATTTAAAATTTTATAAGAGTCAAAACAATCCAGAAGCAGAAGCAAGAGTTGATAATCTGGAAGAATTTTTATCAGTTACTAAAAATTTTGACGAAAAAATAACAGATTCTTCATTCGAAGAATTGACGGATAATAAATTGGTAAACTTTTTAACCGACCTTGCATTAGTTACTGATAACGATGATGAAGACGATACTAATAATGTTTCTTTGATGACGCTTCATGCGGCTAAAGGATTAGAATTTCCGATTGTCTTTATAATTGGAATGGAGGAAGGACTTTTTCCTAGTCAACGATCAATAATGGAAAATGAGGAGGTTGAAGAAGAAAGAAGACTAGCCTATGTAGGGATTACACGTGCAAAACAAGTTCTTTATTTAATTTTTGCGGCTCAACGTGTACTTTATGGGAGAACTCAAGCTAATCGACCATCTCGTTTTATTGACGAAATTGATCAAGACATTAAAGAAATTTCTTCTTCTTTCAATTATAGTGAGGAGTCAATGCCAAGAGCTCAAAAAGTACGATCTAGTTATCGAAGTGTTTATCAAGCTCCTCATCCTGTTAAAAAGCAACAAAATGAAGGAAGCTTTCAAGTCGGTGACAAGGTTGAACATAAAAAATGGGGTCAAGGTATCGTTGTCCAAGTGACTGGTCAAAATTCTGAACAAGAAATCGATGTTGCTTTTAAAGACAATGTTGGTATTAAAAGATTAATGGCTAGCTTTGCTCCAATAACTAAGGTTTAAAAAATGAATAATAGTGATTACGAAAATTATATAAAATTAAAAGATCAATTAAACATTTATCGGCGGCAATATTACACAGAAGATGCACCGACAGTTCAAGATTTTGAATATGATCGCCTATATCAGGAACTTCTTAAAGTTGAATCTGCCCATCCTGAATGGGTCACCAACGATTCTCCCAGTCAAAATGTTGGCGGAGCGATAAATTCTGCTTTTCCAAAATTTAGGCATGAAATTCCAATGTTATCAATGGATGATGTTTTTTCTTTAGAAGAGTCTCAAGCTTCAGCTGAACGAATTAAGAAATTTGTAAATCAAACTGATGTTGAATTTAATCTGGAACTTAAAATTGATGGACTTGCATTATCTCTTATTTATGAAAACGGGAGATTAGTAAAAGGATCGACTCGCGGTGATGGTTTTGTCGGAGAAGACATTACTCCAAATATATTTCAAATCGACGATGTTCCGAAAACCATTCCTTTAAAAGAAAGAATCGAAGTTAGAGGAGAATGCTATCTAGGAAAAGACAGTTTTGCTGAACTCAACAATAAAAGATTAGAAGACGGCAAGAGTACATTTGCTAATCCGCGTAATGCTGCAGCGGGAAGTTTACGGCAATTGGATTCTAGTATTACTAAGTCTCGTCATTTACAAACTTTTATTTATTTTGTGATTGAACCAGAAAATTATGGTTTAAAAACGCAAAGCGAAGCTCTTAAGCAATTACAAGAGTGGGGATTTGCTACTAATAATCAAAATCGAGTCGTTAATGATTTTAAGGAAGTTCAAAATTATATTGATGAATATCAAGAAAAAAGATTAGATTTACCATACAATATTGACGGAATTGTATTTAAAGTTAATGATTTTAAGCTTCAATCCCTTTTAGGCAATACTGTAAAAGTACCGCGCTGGGAGTTTGCTTACAAATTTCCACCAATTGAAGCGCACACCCATCTTCGAACAATTGAATGGACTGTTGGTCGAACAGGAGTAGTTACTCCAACGGCTGTAATGGATCCAGTAGCTGTGGCCGGTACTACGGTTCGCCGAGCATCTTTACATAATTTTGATTTTATGAAGGAAAAAGATATCCAGCTTAATGATGATGTTTATATTTATAAGGCAGGGGATATCATTCCAGAAGTTGATCGGGTTGATTTAAAGGCTCGTAAAGAAAAAATCAACTACCAAGAGCCAAGCTATTGTCCAGATTGTGGTTCTAAATTAGTTCATTTAGAAGAAGAAGTTGCTTTAAGATGTATTAACCCGATGTGTCCAGCGCAAGTTCGGGCCCACATTGAACACTTTGCATCAAGAGATGCGATGAATATCTTAGGCCTCGGTCCTAAAGTAGTTGAAAAATTATATGATTTAGGATTAGTTGCAACAATTCCTGATTTATATAAATTAGATGAAGCCAAACTTCATCAGGTTTCTGGATTTCAAGAAAAATCAGTTATAAAACTATTAGATAATATTAATGCTAGTAAAAGCCGCTCCTTAGAAAAAATTTTATATGGATTAGGAATTAGATTTGTTGGAAAAACAGCAGCATTAAAAATTTCAGAAAAATTAAAAGATATCGATCATTTAATTTCATTTTTAAAAACTGGCGAAGATTTAGAAATTGATACCATCGGTTCCGTAATTCAAAATTCCCTTATTAATTATTTTAATAACGATGAAGTTTTGAACATGATCAATGAATTAAAAACTTTAAATGTTAATTTTAAATATATTGGAAACGATGAAGTTTCAGCAAACCCTGATAATTTCTTTTATAATAAAAAAGTAGTGATAACTGGAACTTTAAAAAATTATAATAGAAGAGAATTAACCGATTTATTAAATTCTCAGGGAGCGAAAGTGAGCAGTGCAGTATCATCAAAAACTGATTATTTAATTTATGGTGAAGAACCAGGATCAAAATTTGAAAAGGCAAATTCTTTAGGAATACAGTTAATATCGGAAAAAAGGTTAGATGAAATCATACAAGAAAATTAAAAATATTGTTATTACTAGTTTAGTCATGTTTAGCAGCTTATTAATTTTGACAGCTTGTACTGGTAAAAATACCTCTCCAACTCAACGAGCAACCGTTAAATCAAACGTAAAAAATGCCAACACGACAACGGGGACAGTTAGTTCAAACTTTTATGAATCAATCATTCAAAACGGCAGATATAAGGTCAGCCAACAACGTGGAGTTAGTATCTCTAACACCAATAATATGAATGATTTAATGGGTTTTGAAAGTGGTCTGATTAATTACGATTACAAAGTTTTTAGTCCTGATAAGTATATTTTTCAAGAAGGGCAAAATTTAAATAAACGAATGGTAAATAATTGGCTTGAGAGGAAAAGCCAAGAAAATCCTGATGGATTAAATCCGGAGGATAATAAATCTACAGATCCTAATAAAAGAAATCCGCTTGTTTTACAACAAATCTTAGAACACGATTTTGTTACAAAGAAAGGCAGCGGCTATAATTTAGAAGGAATTGTTTTGGGTTTAAGTATTAATTCTGTTGATTATTATCAGAAAGTTCAATACGGCGCAACTTTTAAAACACCAATTAAAGAAGAGGATGGTAATAAATATGCTAGAGAGGCAGCCGATAAAATTTTGACTCGAATGAGAAAAATGAGTGGTCTAAAAAACATCCCAATATATATATACGTATATCGAGAGGGGGTTCAAGACTCTTTAGTTGGCGGAAATTTTGTTCTTTCATCTAAATCAACCTCCGGCAATTCTTTTTCAAACTGGGAGACAATTAATGAAAAAAACACAATTTATCCTGTAATTAATAACGAAAAGCCTGTTAATCAAAAAGATGCGGATGATTTTAATAATTTTAAAAATAACGTTCAAAATTTCTTTCCTAATTTAGCAGGAGTTGTTGCTCAAGCTCATTATGAATCTGGAAGCTTAAAAGGACTGGTAGTTAAAATTACCACGCAGTTTTACAGTGTTTCAGAAATAACGAGTTTTACTCAGTATTGTGCAACTGAAGCTAATCAATATTTACCAAAAGAAATTCCATTAGAGATAGATATTCAAAGTGCTAGTGGATCAATGTTATCATTTATTGCTAGAAATCCTAACGATAGTGGATTTTATACCCATGTCTTCAGTAGTTATTAGTAAATGATACAATGGCCTAAGAAAAGGAGTTTATGTTAAATGATCTCAAAAGAGGAAGTTAAAAAAATTGCTGTTTTGGCAAAATTAAAATACAACGATGAAGAACTTAATAATTTTTCTGATCAATTTCAAGACATTATTAAGTTTTTCGATACATTAGACAAAGTTGATACTAACGGTGTTGATCCGACCTATCAATCAGGTGATCTTGAAAACGTATTTCGTTCAGATATCGCAAAAAAAAGTAATGAACGAGAAGCTTTACTTAAAAACGCACCAACTTCGAAAGATGGATTAATTGAAGTTCCATCAATCATTGAGGAGTAAAATTAATGAATTTTGAAAATTTATCAGAAATCCATCAAGCTTTACAAAAAAAAGAAATTAGCGCAAAAGATGTCGCTGAAGAAACATTCAAAGATATTGAAAAGAAAGAAAATCAAATTTCAGCTTTTATTACTTTAAATAAAGAAAAAGCTTTAGAAGAGGCTGAAAACATTGATAAAAGTTCCGACTTTTCCAATTTTTTAACTGGTTTACCAATTGGAATTAAAGATAATATCGTAACTAAAGACTTAACCACAACTGCTGCTAGTAAAATGTTAGAAAACTTTGTCCCGATCTATGATGCAGCTGTAATTGAGAAGTTAAAAGCAACAGGCGCCATCATTGCGGGAAAATTAAATATGGATGAATTTGCAATGGGATCATCGACTGAAACTTCAGCATTTAAAGTTACCAAAAATGCTTGGGATCAAACCAAGGTTCCGGGAGGCTCGTCCGGTGGAGCGGCGGCTGCAGTGGCTGCTCGTGAAATTTTAGCTTCTCTTGGAACTGATACTGGCGGTTCAATTCGTCAACCCGCTTCTTTTAACGGGGTTGTTGGCTTAAAGCCTACTTATGGTGCGGTTTCTCGCTGGGGCTTAATTGCTTTCTCATCAAGTCTTGATCAAATTGGACCAATTACTACTAATGTCGAGGATAATGCTCAACTGTTAAACGCAATTTCTGGTCATGATGAGCGTGATGCAACTTCTGCTAACGATGATAAGACGGGCGATTACTTAAAAGATATCAACAAAGGAATTGATGGTTTAAAAATAGGGATTGTTAAGGATTATTTGGAAGAAGGAGTTCAACCTGAGATCGTAGAAGCTGTTAAAAAAGCAGCTGAAATATTTGAAAAAAATGGTGCTCAAGTTGAAGAAGTAAGTTTACCAAACGTTCACTATGCGGTGCCAACGTACTATGTTATTGCTTCCAGTGAAGCTAGTTCTAATTTACAACGTTTCGATGGAATTCGTTATGGATATCGCACGGATCATTATTCTGATTTGGAAGAATTATACGTTAATACTCGTTCAGAAGGCTTTGGTAAAGAAGTAAAACGAAGGATCATGTTAGGCACGTTTTCACTATCTGCTGGTTTTTACGATGCTTATTTTAAAAAAGCAGCAGAAGTTAGAACTTTGATCACTCAGGACTTTAAAAATGCGTTTGAGAAGTATGATCTATTAATTGGACCAACAACCCCAACTCCTGCTTTTGGGATTGGTGAGAAGTGTGAAGATCCACTTCAAATGTACTCCAACGATATCTTGACGATTCCAGTTAATTTAGCAGGTCTACCAGCAATGTCAATGCCAAACGGCTCAGTCAATGGTTTACCGATTGGTTTACAGATTATTGCGAACCGTTTTAATGAAAAAACAATTTATCGTTTGGCAAAATTTTATGAAAATGAAACTAAATGTGATAAACAAAAACCAGAGATAGCGAGGTAAAAATGAACTTTGAAACTATAATTGGATTGGAAGTCCATGTCGAACTGAAAACAAAATCGAAAATGTTTTCACCGAGCCCGGTATCTTACGGAGCAGAGCCAAACATCGATACCAATGTAATTGACTGGGCGTATCCGGGAGTTTTGCCTAAACCCAACCATGAAGCATATTCGATGGGTTTAATGATTGCACTGGCTCTGCATATGGAAATTAATCAAAAAACCCATTTCGATCGAAAAAATTATTTTTATCCTGATAATCCGAAGTCATACCAAGTTACACAAGCTTTTGAACCACTTGCTCATGACGGATATATTGAAATTTCAGTCGATGGAAAAACTAAAAAAATTGGTGTTGCTGAAATTCATGTTGAAGAAGATGCAGGAAAAAATACACACGGTGAAGGCTACTCTTACGTTGATTTAAACCGTCAAGGAACTCCTCTTGTTGAGATTGTTTCAAAGCCGGATGTTAATTCTCCTGAAGAAGCTTATCAATACTTAGAAAATTTGCGTAAAATTGTTCAATTTACGGGAGCTAGTGATGTAAAAATGGAAGAAGGGTCAATGCGAGTTGACTGTAATTTGTCTTTGCGTCCCTTTGGTACAGATAAATTTGGCGTTAAAACTGAAATAAAGAATATTAATTCTTTTAATTATGCCCGTGCGGCTTTAACTTTTGAAGAAAAGCGCCAAGCTGAAATTTTACGCCGTGGCGATGAAGTAGAACCTCAAACTAGAAGATGGGATGAACCTTCTAAGTCAACGATTTTAATGCGTTCAAAAGAAGGGTCAAGTGATTATCGATACTTCCCAGAACCAGATATCCCACCACTTCAAATTGAAAATGAATGGATTGAAGATATTAAATCTAAGATGCCAGAAGCACCTCAGGCAAGAGTAAAGAGATATGTTGATGAATTATCATTAACTGAATACGATGCAGGAGTGTTAACTCAAACTAAAGAAATGTCTGACTTTTTTGATGAAACAGTAAAACTTGGTGCGGATCCTAAACAAGCTGCTAACTATTTGATGGGTGATGTTTCGGGATATTTAAATACTGAAAAAGTCGACTTACTGCAGACTAGTTTGACACCTGACAATCTTGCCAAAATGGTTAATATGATCACAAAAGGAATTATTTCTTCTAAAATTGCTAAAAAGGTATTATCTGAAACTCTTCAAAAAGGCACTGACGTTGAAAAATATGTCTCTGACAATAATTTAGCGCAAAACAGTAACGCTGATGAACTTTTACCGATGGTTCAAGAAGTATTAGACAATAATCAACAGTCAATTGAAGACTTTAAAAATGGAAAAGACCGAGCAATTAAATTTTTAATGGGTCAGATCATGAAACAAACTAAGGGAAAAGCTAATCCCCAGATGGTCAATGAGCTCGTTTTAGCAGAAATCAAAAAAAGATAAATTTATGAGAAAAAGGGCGCGTTTAATCTATAACCCCACTTCGGGAACTGAAGCGGTAAAAAGAAATATTGTCGAAATTCTAAATACAATTGAATTAGCTGGATATGAAACCAGCGCTTTTCAGACTACTCCTGAACCTCTATCGGCTCAAAAAGAGGCCAAAAGGGCGGCACTGGACAATTTTGATGTAATAGTAGCAGCCGGAGGAGACGGGACAATTCATGAGGTAGTAAATGGAATTGCACCGTTAAGACACCGACCAGCAATGGGAATAATTCCTGCAGGAACTACTAATGATTTTGCAAGAGCTCTAAAGTTACCGCGTAATGATCCGGTTGCGGCGGCTAAAGTTATTGCTGAAGGTAAGATCATTAAAATGGACATTGGTGAAGCTAATGACCGTTATTTCGTTAATATTGCTGGGGGTGGCGTTTTAACAGAACTTACTTATCACGTTCCATCTGAAATTAAGAGTATTTTTGGATATTTTGCCTACGTTGTAAAAGCTGCCGAGATGCTGCCGCAAATTAGACAAATTCCGCTTAAGCTAACCTATGATGATGGTGAATTTGACGGAAAAGCAAGCATGTTTTTACTCGGTTTAACCAATTCAATTGGAGGGTTTGAACAAATTGCTCCGGACGCTCAGTTAGGTGATGGTAAGTTTTCTTTAATCGTTGTTAAAACAGCAAATTGGGGCGACATTATTCGTTTAGCAAGTTTAGTCTTGGCTGGTGGTAAACACACTGAGGATGAACAGATTATTTATACTAAAACTAAAACGTTAACGGTAGAATCTTCCGAAAATGAACAGATGCAAATAAACTTAGATGGTGAATTAGGTGGAGTAGCTCCCATGAAATTTGTTAATTTAAAACATCATCTAAGAATGTTTGCAAATCTAAGCGAAATTCCTGATAAAACAATTGGTGAAAATGCATTGTTTAAAATAGATGAGCAGGAAAAAGATTTAAATGGAGAAAATAGTGATAAAAAAGAATGACGAGTTAGAAGTTACTATTTCAGAATTAACTTATGCAGGACTGGGATTTGTTAAAATTAACGAATTTCCAGTTTTTATTTATAATGCATTACCTGATGAAAAAGTAAAAATTAAAATTCTCAAAGTTTTAAAAAAATACGCTTTTGCAAGAGTGCTTGAATTTTATAGTCTTTCAAGCGATCGCAATCAAGATCTTGATTATTCTTATCTCCAAACTGGCTTAGCACCTTTAAGTCATTTAAAATATCCTGCTCAATTAATTTTTAAACAGAACCAGCTTAAAGAAACACTCCATAAATTTGGAATTAACGAAAATATTGAACCAATAGTTGCTTCTCCTGAATCAATGCATTATCGAAATAAATCACAAATTCCAGTTAGATCAGTAAAAGGCCAGCTTGAAGTTGGTTTTTTCAGATCTCATTCCCATCATTTAGTACCCACTGAAGACTTTTTACTGCAAGAACCCATTATTGATAAAAATACAATTTTAATTAGAGATATTTTGCGTGAGGAACAAATTCCCCCTTATGATGAAGAAAATCAAAGTGGTGTTATTAGAAACATAATGTTTCGTTACGGGAAATTTTCTAAAGAATTAATGCTGGTGTTAGTTGTTAATAAGAAGAAAATTCCTAGTATTTCTAATTTAACTGCCAAAATAAAAGCTCGCTGTCCAGAAATTACTAGTTTTATTATTAACTATAATTTAAAAAATACTAACGTAATTCTTGGTCCAAAAAATCAAGTCATTTTTGGCGCAGATTATTTAACTGACAAAATCTTGGAAAATACTTTTAAAATTTCACCATTATCTTTTTATCAAGTAAATCCGCTTCAGACAGAAAATCTCTATAAAATTGCAGCAAAATTTGGCGATTTAAAGGAAACTGATATCGTAATGGATGCATATTCGGGAATTGGAACTATTGGTAATACTTTAGCAAATCAAGTTAAACAGGTTATCGGGGTTGAATCAATACCTGAAGCAGTAGAAGACGCTAAAGAAAACGCAAAAATAAATCAACATAAAAATATTCGTTATGATTTAGGAAAAGCCGAAGAAGTAATTGATAAATGGATTGAAGAGGGTATTAAAGTTAATAAAATTTTTGTTGACCCACCGCGTAAAGGATTGGCTTTAAATTTTATTGATCAAAGCGTTAAAATGCAGCCGAAAATGATTATTTATGTTAGCTGTAATCCAGCTACTTTGGGTCGCGACCTTTCTTTGTATCAAGAAAGGGGATATCAAATTAAAAAGATTCAGCCAGTGGATATGTTCCCTCAAACCGCGCATATCGAGACTATAGTGTTGCTGCAGGACGCTAAAAGTTAGAACCACTTAATTTTAGGCAGTATATTGTCTTCACTTGGAGGGAAATAAAATTCAAAATAAGGAGATTCAAAACCTTATTATATATTTGAAGGAGACGTGTTAGATGTACTTAGGATTCAGAGAAAATCCAATGAAATTGTTGAATTGAAGGATTTAAATTCATTTGACTTTAAAAATGTTTTAGCTAAGATTTTAGGACTGGGAACTGATTATTAGATATTTTTATATACAAGTTCACACGTATAGTCCATTTCTCCATATTTAGTGAAGGAGAAATGGACACTTTTTTTAATCATCGGTCTCCATTTTAAATTTTTAAAAAACAATTGGATCAGAAAAAATCTGTTTTTGGCTGGTATTAATTTTGAACTAGTTAACTATAACAAAAGAAACAATTGATGGTATAAACAAATCTTTTAAAAAATCCATTTTTGACAATAACAGTTAGCGATGAAACGGCTGCTAAGTACCATAATGATTAATCATAAACTTAATATTAGGAGATCTAGAGGTAACGTTCTACTCAAGTTTGTTTAGAATTAAATAAATGGTTACGCAAAAAAGTCTAAAAAGTCTAAAAAATGAACATTTTGCAAAGTAGAGGTCAGTTTTTTGATAAATGCTTATATTATTGATAATTTTAGTTATGATATAAGCATGAAAAAATTTGATAAAGCAAAAGATAATAAAATACAAGAATTAGTTAAAATAGTAAAAAGTTCAGATAAGAATAACGATGATGCTTTTTGTGAATTATTTAACTATTTTAAACCTTTAATAAGATCACTCCAATTAATATATAAGATTGACGATTTTGATTATGATGATTGGATTCAAGAAGGGGCAATTGTATGCTATAAGGCGTGTATTTCATACAATGGTTCCAGGGGATCAAGATTTGCGTCATACTATAGATTATTGCTTAAAAATCATATAATTTCCCTTATCAGAAAGCAGGAAACCGCTAAGAGAAAAATTAATAAAAAAAAACCTCTTCTTCCATAGAAGAGGTAGATTATGAATCAATTTTAAGTTATAACGATGACAACGATTTATTAGATGCAATTATATCAACATTTGATATCCCAAGTTTATTTGAAGAATTCAGTGATAAACAATTAAAATATTTTGTCAGCTGTCTATACAGAAATATTAGTCAAGATTGTTCTAAATACAATAAAAAAATTGTTAAAAGAAAATTTAATGACTTTCTTAGAGAAAATTTTAAAACTAAACAATAACATTGGTTAAATAAAAACCAATGTTTTTTATATTAATTCATAAGAAATATTTTCAGCTTCATCATAGATGCTAATAGGTATATTTTTGTATAAGTTAATCTTTAAAATATATCCATATTTATCAATAAAAATAATTGAACTGGCTGTTTCTTCAACGAGTTTTGTGTCAAGCTTGTTTTGATCAATAATGATATTAGATTTAATTGTTAAAATTAAATGGTGTTTATGCCCATTTTGGTCAATAAAATACCAATCACCACTAATTTTGCTCTTGACGTTTTGTGGATTATTTCGCTTTTTTCTATTTAAATAATTTAATGGCAACTTTATAATTCCTTTAATACTTCTGAGCATAAAAAAAGGACCTTTCCATGTCCCATTTTATCATTATTAATTAGTAAAAGTTATAAAAAATGTTAACAATTTAATTGCATTTAGATTAAAAAGATTCAAGTATCTTTTGAAATTCATTGTAAATAGATTTTTTTCTCGTATTTTCAAGATTACTTTTAAGCATAAATTCGTCATATCGAGTAAATTCTCGTGGAAAAAAGAATCGTTGATCAATTTGAAATTTTCCCGTTATTGCCTTAACAAGAGGGCTTTGCTTTGATAACTCTGTCATTACACCATTTGGTAACATTATTTCAATTTGAGTTTGTGGGTTTTCAGCATTTGGATTGTAAGCATCATAAGGCAAATCTTTAGAAAAATTCTTTAAAGTAAAATATTTAGGATCATATCCTGCTTCTTGAATTAATTCAGTTAGCTTTTGAATTAGGTCATCTTCTCCTTCATGATATTGAACTGATTTTAAAGGAGACCGATCTAAAAATCGATTAACCAAATCACGAAGGATTGGATCAGGATGTTTACGCCAATAAATAAGATAAGTAGATATAACCTGGTCGTCAAGATTTAAATAATCTTGAAGAGTATAATCTTCCTCAAAAAAAGGGATTAACAATCGGGGTGAATATTCTTTTCCTAACTCATTGTTACGATACAGGTCACGTGAACGGCGTAATAGCAATGTTAAAACTGCCTCCATACCGCGAGAGGCAGCGTGAAAGTACACCTGTTGATACATTTGAAATCTTGATACAATGTAATCCTCAACTGCATGCATACCATTGGATAAAAAAGCAATGCCGTCTTTATAAGGAAGCATAACCCTTAAAATTCTTGTTAAGTCAAAAAGTCCATAATTTGTTCCTGTAAAATATGCATCTCTTAAAAGATAGTCCATTCTATCTGCATCAATTTGCGATGAAATCATTTGAACTATCTGTTTATTAGGATGAGTGTGAGTAATAATACTTGCCACTTCTTCTGGAAACTGCGGATCAATTTCTGATAAAATTGAATTGATTTGTGTGGATTTATCTGTAATAATTTGCGTAGTAATTTTTTCATGATCGGTATGAAAAATATCTTCAAAAATATGAGAAAAGGCTCCGTGACCTACATCGTGGAGAAGTGCAGCACAAAGAGCAACAAGGCGATTGTCATCGTCCCATAACCCATCTCCTGGAGTAACGGATTTATAATTTTGTTGAAAATTATCACAAATTGTTTGGGTAATTTCAAAAACTCCCAGCGAATGAGTAAATCTAGAGTGTTCAGCACCAGGAAAAGTAAAAGAAGTCGTGCCAAGCTGTTTAATTCTTCTTAACCGCTGAAATTCAGGAGTATCAATTAAATCTTTAATAACTTTTTGTCGGATATGAATGTAATTATGCACTGGGTCACGAATTACTTTTTCCCGTGTTAAATTTGAAAGTTCAATATTTTTAGAATTTATAGGCATACTTTTGACCAAAATAACATATTTAGCTAGAGAAATAATTAACAATAAGGTAAACAATACTGTTAATTTCACGACTGATGCTACTATTAGTAGAGAAAAACAGTCTTTTACAATTGTGTATCAGGAAAAGTTACTTGAAAAAGCAACTTGTCGAATTTTTTACAATGGAACTGATTTTATCACAATTAATCGGATTACCGATGATAAAATCAGTAATTATTTCAAAATTCAAAAAGGAAAATTAATTGATATCAACTATTTTACACTATATGGAGAATCAAAGTTGTCAATATTTGGTAAAGAAATTATCATGAATCGTTTAAAAGATGGCAGCAATGTTTTAAAATTTACTTATGATATCTACCAAGGTCAACAATTGTTGAATACGCATAAGATTTATTTGCAAATTAAAGAATAAATATTTAAAATCAAAAGAACAATGGAGGATGTAGCATATTGAAATTACCAGTTTTTGATAAACAAAACAAATCAGAATTATCAATGATTGAAGTAGCCTATGAAATACTTAAAGCCAATCAAAACGAAATGAGTTTTAAAGATCTTTATAAAGAAATTGGTAAGTATTTAGGAAAAACTAAAAAAGATTTAGATAAGAGTATTGTTGATTTTTATACGGATCTTAATGTCGATGGAAGTTTTATTTCTTTAGGTAATGATATTTGGGGATTACGTGATTGGTATCCATTTGAATCAGTTGATGAAGAGACAAATCATAATGAAGATGTAAAAGAAATGTCTGACAAATCATCTTCTAATTATGATGAAGATGATGATGTAATTGATTATATTGAAACTGATGAGGATTCCGAAAGTACAAGTACAGCCACTACTTCGATCACTGATCAGTTTAGTAGTTCTACTCTTGAAAGTGATAACTTTTTAGATGATGACGAAGAGAATCAAGTAGAAGAAGATCCACAAAGTGCTGAAGAAGATCTTTCTGATTTTTCAGAAGATGACGATACTGATGACGATGATGATGATCTTTAGTACCGTGTTAGAGGGTTATTAATGTTTAAAATTGGAATTATCGGTTCCGGTAATATGGGACAAGCTTTAATTCAAGGCTGGTTAGGAAAAGATTATGATTTAGCTGTTTTCTCACCACGCCATGGAATTGAAATTGCAAATAAATTTCAAATTCAGTCAATGAATTTATCAGATTTGGCACACTGGTCAAATATTTTAGTTTTAGCTTTTTTACCACAGCAGTTAAGTTTAATATCTTCAGAAATTGAATCAATTGTTAATCCTGATCAAACAATAATTTCTGTATTAGGAGATGTTACTCTTAAACAGTTAAAAAATGCTTTTAAAAATAATAATAATATTATTAGGACTTTACCTAACACTAACATTGCGGTTAATGAAGGTGAAATCGCTTACATTGCTTGTGAAACTATTGATGAACAAAAGTTAACAGATGCAAAAAGATTATTAAGTGATTTAGGATTAACGCTTTTGTTATCTGAAGATCAATTTCCGGCTTTTTCTGCTGTTGCTGGATCAGCTCCCGCAATAGTTGCAAAATTTGCTGAAAGTCTTGTTCTTGCTGCAGTAAAAAACGGATTATCTCGTAATGATTCAGTTAAAATTATTAATCAATTAATTTTGGGTACGATTAAAAATTCCAAAGAGAATCAGATCAGCTTTAATGATCTGATTTACCAAATCTGTACGCCTGGAGGATCAACGATCAGAGGAATTAAGTCTTTAGAGAAAAACAGATTTACAGGTGATGTAATGGATTCAATTGACGAAATTATTCAATAGAAATCATTTAAAAATCAATTCACTTAATAATGTGCATTGATAAGATATATTAAATTACTAAGTTTTAAATTGATAGATTGACCATAACTATTAATTTATCTATACTAATTAGGGCGCAAAGGTGCTCTCTGTTCTTTTGAATAGAGGGCACCTTTAATTAGAATGTCTCTAATCCAAAAAAGGGGAACTTTAATGACTAAATATGTATTCGTAACTGGTGGTGTTGTTTCATCATTAGGAAAAGGTATTGTTGCTGCATCTTTAGGGCGACTCCTGAAAAATAGAGGATTAAAAGTTACAATCCAAAAATTTGATCCTTATATTAACGTTGATCCAGGAACAATGAATCCTTATCAACACGGGGAAGTATTTGTTACTAATGACGGTGCAGAAACTGACCTTGATTTGGGACACTATGAACGATTTATCGATAATGATTTAAACAAATATTCAAACGTTACAACTGGTAAAATTTATTCTGAGGTTATCGAGAAAGAACGAAAAGGTGAATACCTCGGAGCTACGATTCAAGTCATTCCTCATATCACAGGAATGATTAGAGATAAAATTTTACAAGCGGGAAAAGTTAATGATTCCGATGTTGTGATTACCGAAATTGGCGGAACTGTAGGAGATATTGAATCTCAACCTTTTATAGAAGCAATTCGTCAGATGAAATCAGCAGTTGGATCGGAAAATGTAGTTTATATTCACACTACGTTAGTACCCTATATTAAAGCTGCCGAAGAAATGAAAACAAAACCAACTCAGCATTCAGTTAGAGAACTTAAAAGTTACGGGGTCCAACCTAATATTATTGTTGTTAGAACTGATCGACCAATTAGCTACGCTTTAAAAGAAAAAATTGGGTTATTTTGTGATGTTGAAACCGATGCAGTTATTGAATCGCGTGATGCTTCTTCAATTTATGAATTGCCGTTATCTTTACATGAAGAAGGATTAGATGATATTGTCGATAAATATCTTAATTTAAATTCTCCAAAACCAAATATGACTAGCTGGGAAGAATTAAATCAACGTATTAATTCTTTAAAAGGAGACGTAACTATTGCTTTAGTTGGCAAATACGTCGAACTGAAAGATGCATATATATCGGTTACTGAAGCTCTTCACCATGCCGGTTTTAAAAATGATACAAAGGTCCATATTAAATTAATTCAAGCTGAAGAGCTAAATAAAGATAACGTTAATGAACTTATTGACCGCAATGTTGATGGCATATTAGTGCCAGGTGGTTTTGGTGATCGAGGAATTGAAGGAAAAATTGAGGCAATCAAGTTTGCTCGTGAAAACGACATTCCTTTTCTTGGAATATGTTTAGGCATGCAAATGGCATGTGTTGAGTTTGCTCGTAATGTAATTGGACTTAAAGAGGCTAATTCAACAGAAATGGACCCAAATACCAAATATCCAATTATTGATATTTTACCCGATCAAGCTGATGTCGTTAATTTAGGCGGTACTTTAAGATTGGGCCTTTATCCCGCAAAGTTAAAAGAAAATACTTTAACTAGAAAATTATACAACGATCAAGATGAAATTAACGAACGTCATCGTCATCGTTATGAGTTTAAAAATAAATTTAGAGAAACTTTTGAAGAACATGGGATGGTATTTTCTGGTATTTCACCAGACAATCGTCTAGTTGAAATAATTGAAATTCCTGATAGGAAATTTTTTGTTGCTTCACAGTACCATCCAGAATTTTTATCTCGTCCTCAAAGACCGGAACCTTTATATGATGGCTTCATTAAAGCAGCAATTTTACAGAAAAAAGAAAGTTCTAAATAGAGTATTTAATCATGGTTTTAGTTTAAATGGAAATTATGGATATACATGGGGGGAAAAAACTCTCGGGCAGTGTGACAATAGGAGGTGCTAAAAATAGCACCGTTGCTTTAATTCCTGCTTCTATTTTGTCACAAACAAAAGTAGTTTTTGATAGTGTTCCTCGAATAAAAGATGTGGATAACCTCCGTTCAATTTTAGAAGACATGAATGTTTCTTCTTCAATGGATGAGTCGGTTTTAAGTATTGATCCCACACAAATTAAAGAAATACCTTTAACGAGCGGAAAAATTCAAAGCCTTCGTGCTTCTTATTATTTTATGGGAGCTTTGCTATCACGATTTGGCGAAGCTATTGTAAGCTTTCCTGGTGGAGATGATATTGGTCCAAGGCCGATTGATCAACATGTTCATGGTTTTGAAGCCTTAGGAGCAGAAGTCCACTTTAAGGATGATTCAATCCATATAAAAGCACCCAAGACCGGTTTAGTCGGAACAACGATTGAGTTCGACTTTATTTCAGTTGGAGCTACGATCAATATGATCCTTGCAAGTGTCTTAGCTCATGGACAAACAACGATTGAAAATGCTGCTCGTGAACCCGAAATTATCGATTTAGCAACTTTCTTAAACAATATGGGAGCAAAGATCAGAGGGGCTGGAACAAGCCAAATTAAAATTGAAGGGGTTAGAAGTTTATCATCAACTAATTCCCATACAATTATTCCTGATCGAATTGAAGCTGGTACTTATATTATAATTGCGGCAGCAGTCGGAAACGGTGTTTTGGTTAAAAATGTAATTCCTGAACATTTGGACCTATTTTTAGGAAAACTTGAAGAGATGGGCGTAAATATGGTTATTGGAGAGGACAGTATCTACGTTTATCCTACTGAAAGATTAACAAATGTCGAAGTAAAAACAAGCCCTTTTCCTGGGTTTGCTACTGACCTTCAACAACCAATTAGTGCTCTGATGTTTTTGGGGGAAGGCGAGGGCATTATCCAAGATACCATTTATCCTAAAAGAATTCGCCATATTCCTGAATTGAATAAGATGGGTGCTAATATTTGGAATGAAGATGGAATTATTCATATTCAAAAGTCAGGTGCTTTAATCGGGGCCAATGTTACAGCTGATGAAATCAGAGCGGGCGCTAGTTTAATGATTACTGGCTTAGTTGCACCTGGAGAAACTAAAATTTTTGATGCAGGAAATATTTTGCGAGGCTATGATCGAGTCGTAGAAAAATTAACTGGATTAGGTGCTGATGTCAAAATAATTAAAGGTGAAAAATAAGTTTTTTTTGAAATATAGTTAATATTATTGTATAATTCAAAGGTTGTAAATTCATTTACGGAGGCGCTAATATTGAAAGCAGAAATTCATCCAGATTACCATCCAGTTGTTTTTGTTGATTCATCAACTGGATATAAGTTTTTAAGTGGATCAACTCAAACTTCAAAAGAAACCATTAAATGGGAAGATGGGAATGAATATCCACTTATTCGTGTTGAAATATCATCTGATTCACATCCATTTTATACTGGAAAACAGAAGTTTACTCAAGCTGATGGTCGAGTTGATAGATTCAACAAAAAATATGGATTTAAAAACGATAATTAAAATTCGAAATGCAGCACTGATTAGGAGCTGTTTTTTTTTATCAATTTTGATTTAAACATCCATAAATAAAATTAAATAAATACATATAGGTAAATAATGGAAATTAGTTTAGAACAAGTTGCAAAAATATTAGATGCTCCAATTTCACATGATAGCAGACAAATTATTATTAACCATATTGAATTTGATTCCCGTAAAATAACTCCAGGGGCTCTATTTGTACCTCTAAAGGGAAAAAGAGATGGTCATAATTTTATTTTTTCTGCTGCCCAAAATGGTGCTGCTGCAACTCTTGTTAATAAAAAATATTCCACTAATGAGATCAAAATTCCCTATTTAGTTGTGGATGATGTAGAAGAATCAATATTAAAAATTTCAGAGTATTGTCTTAAAGAGATCAAGCCAAAAATCATTGCAATTACTGGTTCCAATGGAAAAACTACTACTAAGGATATGATTTATTCAATTTTATCTGAAAAATTTGAAGTATGGAGAACTAAGGATAATTTTAATAACGAAATTGGAATTCCCTATACTATTATATCGATGCCTGAAAATACAGAAGTGTTGACAATAGAAATAGGTATTGATGGATTTAACCAGATGGATAAATTAGCGAGCTTGGTAAAACCAGATATTGCAATTATTACAATGATTGGAGAAGCTCATATTGAATTTTTCAAGACCAGAAAAGCGATTGCTTTAGAAAAACTAAAAATCGCTAAGTATTTAAAGCCAGACGGAACATTAATAATTAATGGTGATGAGTCATTATTGACTAAAAATGTTGAAAATAATAAATATCATATTAAGACATTCGGCTTATCTAGAAAAAATGATATCTTTTCTTATGATATAAAGTCTTCGGCTACAAGTTCGTCTTACCGTACTAATTTAACTGATAACGAAACTTTAAAAATTCCTTTAATTGGACAATATAATGTTATAAATTCTTTATCAACCATTTTAGCCGCTAAAGAATTTAAACTTTCTAATCGAGAGATTAAATCTGGTTTATTGAATTTACAGTTAACAAAAGATCGAGTTGAATGGTTTACTGGAAAAAAAGGCGAAAAGATTTTGGACGACGCTTATAATTCTAATCCAACAGCGGTAAAAACTGTTCTTGAAACTTTTAGCCATCTTAGGATTAAAAGTGATGAAAAAAAATATGTTGTTTTAGGTGATATGCTAGAACTAGGGGATAAAAGTAAAGAACTTCACTCAGAAATTTCATCTCAGCTTCCGCCGAATATTTTTTATAAGATTTACTTATTCGGGTCAGATATTAAATATTTATATTTGAAATTAAAGCCTATTTATCAAAGTAGAGTGGAGTATTTTTCAATCGATCATTTTGAAGATTTACAAAATACAGTTAAAAAAGAAGTTGATGATAAAAGTTATTTATTAGTAAAAGCAAGTCATGGGCTACATTTGGAACGGCTAGTCAAAGAACTTACAAATGGATAATTAGTATTTACAATAAAACTTTTATCTGCTAGCATTTTGATATATTGAAGGGGTATGGACATGCAGGCTTTTAATACTGAAGATGAAAAAGAAGTTATTTGTCCTCATTTAGAACGTGCGCTCATTTTAATTGGAAAAAAGTGGAACGCGATGATTATTACAGTATTACTTAAATATGGTTCACTTAGATTCAAACAGTTATCAAAATATGTCAATCCGTGTAGTGATCGGGTTTTGGTAGAAAGACTTAAAGAATTAGAATCCGCTGGAATTGTTAAAAGGGTAACTTTTGAGGACTCTTCTTTAATTGAGTACCGTTTAACACAAAAAGGTGAAGATCTTGATAAAACATTAAAGTCTCTACATAACTGGTCAGATAAATGGCTTTGTAAAGAATAAATTAGTAAACAACAAGTAACCTTCATTATTGAAGGGTTTATTTTTGTTTTGGGAGAATTCAATAAAAAGACAATGGATATAGAAAAAAAATTAATTGAGCTTCAAGAAAAGTTCCAACAGAAAATTACTTCTGTAAATAGTAAAGATGACATTAACAAGGTTAAAGTTGAATTTCTTGGAAAAAAAGGTGAATTAACCCAAATTCTTAAACAATTGGGGACTTTATCGGTTAATAAAAGAAAAGAAATTGGCAAGCAAGCTAATCAAATTCGCGATCATTTTACTGAACAACTTGATTTAAAAATTAATGATATTAAACGTGCATTAATTGAAGAAAAAATCAACGAAGAAACTATTGATGTAACTTTACCAGGGCATGAAAACATGATTGGAACAAAACATGTCCTTAATATTGTAATCGATGATTTAGTAGACTTTTATAGATCGATGGGTTATACAATTGATGACGGAACTGAAATTGAAGACGATAAGCATAACTTTGAAATGCTGAATATCCCGAAGGGACATCCGGCGCGAGATATGCAAGACACTTTCTTTCTCACAAATGATCGAGATGACGATTTCCTTTTGCGGTCACAAACTTCACCTAATCAGGCACACGCTTTAGAAACTCACGATTTTTCTAAAGGTCCGATTAGAATGATTAGTCATGGTAGAGTTTTCAGAAGAGATAACGATGATGTTACGCATTCTCATCAGTTTTATCAAATGGAAGGTTTTGTAGTTGACAAAAATATTACAATGTCAGATCTTTTAGGAACTCTAAGTGTTACTTTAAAATACTTTTTTGGTGAAGATCGAGAAGTTAGATTCAGACCTAGTTATTTTCCTTTTACTGAACCATCTGTAGAAGCAGATGTTAATTGTTTCTTTTGTAATGGTTCTGGCTGTTCAATTTGTAAATATACTGGATGGATTGAAATTTTAGGGTCTGGAATGACCCATCCAAATGTATTTAAAGCTGCTGGAGTGGATCCTACGGTTTATAGCGGATTTGCATTTGGAATGGGAATGGACCGTTTGGCGATGTTAAAATACGGAATTGAAGATATTCGCGATCTTTATACTAATGATGTAAGATTTTTAGAACAATTTGAAGGTGAAAGTTAATGCTGATTTCGTTAAATTGGGTAAAAAAATATCTTGATTTGTCTGTTAATGCAAAAGAACTTGCGGATAAAACAACAATGACAAGTCAAGAAGTAGAAAAAATTGTCTATCCAAGTGAAGGACTAAAAAATATCGTTATTGGAAAAACAGTTAAAGTGTCTCCCATGCCTGAATCTGATCATTTAAATATTTGCCAAGTTGAGGTGGGAAATGGTGAAGAGAATCAAATTATTTGTGGTGCACCCAATATAAAAAGCAATCAATACGTAATAGTTGCTTTACCAGGAGCAAGAATTAAAGACAATATCAAAATAAAGCGCGGAAAAATGCGTGGTTATGAATCTAATGGAATGATTTGTGCTCTTGAAGAAATTGGCTTTCCAAGTAATGTTGTTCCAAAGGAATACTCTGATGGCATCTATTATTTTCCATCTGATGTTAAGCCGAAAGTAGGAGAAAGTGTTTTTTCTTATTTAGGAATGGATGACCAAATAATCGATTTAGATCTAACACCTAATCGTGGGGATTTACAATCAATCATGGGAGCTTGTTATGAATTCGGAGCATTTTATCATTTAAAGCCTTCTTTACCTGAATATTCTTTGAATCTAAATAAAGATAATTTTTCAAAAGAGATGAGTATTTCTGTAACAGATCAAGATGCTGTTCCGATTTATAAATTAAGAAGAGTTAATGGGGTGAAAGTTGCTCCAAGTCCCCAGTGGCTTAGAAATTATCTTTGGAATGCTGGAATTAGACCAATTAACAATATAGTTGATGTAACTAACTATATTTTATATTTATATGGTCAACCCATGCATGCATTTGATTACGATACGATTGATTCTAATCAAGTTTTAGTTAGAATGGCCAAAAAAGGCGAAACTATTAAAACTTTAGATGGAATTGAGAGAAAATTAGACAACCGTGATATTGTAATTACAGATGGAAATCACCCTACAGCAATTGCTGGAATCATGGGAGATTTCAACCACGAAATTACAGATAAAACTACAAATATTTTACTTGAAAGTGCAGTTTTTGATGTTCGTCATATAAGAGAAACTTCAAAAAGATTAGGTATTAGAAGTGAATCCTCAATTCGTTTTGAAAGAGGAATTAACACTGATACTGTTGAAATTGCCTTAAATCATGCAGCTTCTTTAATTCAAGAATTAGCTGGGGGAACTATATCTGAAGAAATTTTAGTTGGATCTAACAAAAAAACTCCTGATTTCAAAGTTAAAACATCGGCACAAAAGATCAGCCAAAGAATTGGAATGGAGATTTCAAAAACTCAACTAACATCTATTCTAGAAGATTTAGAGATACCTTATAAAGAAGAAAATAATACATTTGATATTACCTTTCCTCATCGTCGGCCAGATTTAACCATTGAGGAAGATCTAATTGAAGAAGTTGCCAGAATGATTGGTTATGATCAGATTCCATTAACTTTGCCAACTGCCAAAATTATGCCAGCTCTATTGACGCCAATTCAATCAATTGTTTCTAAAGCTAGAAATATTATGGTTGGCTGCGGTCTAGAAGAAATAATCAACTATACATTAGTTGGAAAATCTGAAGTTGATAATTTAAATAAAAAGCTTGATGATACAATTATTTTGCCTAATCCAATGACCAAAGAGCATGAGGTATTAAGACGAAGTCTTTTAAGAGGCATGCTTAACGTTTTAAGATACAATCAAGCTCGCAGCAGTAAATTCCAGCATCTTTTTGAAATTGGACATACATTCACCGGTAACATAAGTAAAGGTGAACAAATTGAGCACACTAAATTAGCGGCAGTTCTTAGCGGACGATATGCTGATACCTGGCAGGCAAAGGGAAAAGATGTTAGTTTCTATGATTTGTCAGGCATTTTAGAAGTTTTTATGAAGCAAATTGGGATCAGCAAAGATTACATTATTGTTCCAGGTTCCAAAAGCGAACTTTTTCACCCAGGACAAGTTGGTCAAATATTTATTGAGAACAAAAAAATTGGTATTATTGGAAAAATAAATCCTCAAATTGAGCAAGAACTTGGTTTAAATCCAACTTTTATTTTTGAAGTAGATTTAGATATATTATTAAAATATCCAAAATCAAAAATGAGCAAAATTGAAATTCCAAAGCTAAATCCAGCTTATCGTGATCTTTCCTTCTTTGTTGAAAAGAAGTATTTAAATCAGGATTTGATTTCAGCGATTAGAGATTTGAACATTTTAGATTTAAATAGCATTAAATTATTTGATGTTTATTCACCAAATAAAGAAGTAAATTCATTTGCCTATTCGCTAAGCTTTTTAAATAGCGAAAACAGCTTAACTGACCTTAAAATTAATTCTTACATGGATGAGATTGTTAAGATGTTAAAAGAAAAATTTAATGCAGAAATAAGATGATTTTTGAGGTAAAAATTGAATAAAGATAATATGCCAAGTCGAAAATCAGAAAAAAGCTTAAATAAATTTGAAAGACGGCAACAGGATAATAAGACCGTTAAACATATTTCGGCTTGGATCATCGGAATTTTAGCTACTGTAATCGTCATAACGGGAGTTATGTTTTATAAGTATGTGGAAACTTCACTTAAACCAGTCAACCCAGAAAGTTCAAAGGTTATTAAAGTTAAGATTCCTGTTGGATCCACTAATAAGGACATTGCTCATCTTTTAGAGCAAAAAAGAATAATTAAAAGTGCGACGGTTTTTAATATTTATGTAAAAACTAATAATGTTTCGGATTTTAAAGCTGGAATATACGAGTTCAGACAATCAGATACGATTAAGCAGATTTCTAGTAAATTACAAGAAGGTGGGAAACCTCTAAACACAAAAGAAGAAACTGGCAAAATTATGATCCCTGAGGGATTGAACATTTCTTCAATTGAAAAAGAAATTGTCAAAAAAAGTCATTTTTCAAAATCTGAATTAGAAAAACTTTTTAAGGATGAAAAGTTCTTTAATTCTTTAGTTAAAAAGTATCCCGCGTTGTTAAAATCAGCACAACAGTCAAAAAATGTCCGTTATCGTTTAGAAGGGTACCTTTATCCAGCAACTTATACTGTTTATAAGGGAATGACTGCCAAAGATTTAATCGAACAAATGGTTGAAAAAACAAATTCAATACTTAGTTATTATAATTACTTTACTGAAATAAAAAATAAAGGATATACTGTCCAACAATTTTTGACCTTAGCGTCATTAGTAGAAAAAGAAGGAATCACTGAAAAAGATCGGAGAATGATTGCAGGAGTATTTATGAATCGAATGGATGTTGGGATGCCTTTACAAACTGATATTTCAGTCATGTATGCATTAAATACTCATAAAACTCATTTAACAAATAAAGATACATCAGTGGAATCACCATACAACTTATACAAGAACTCAGGTTATGGACCAGGTCCATTTTGTTCACCAAGTTTGAGTTCTATGAAAGCCGTTTTAAATCCACTTGACCGAGATAAAAAATATATGTATTTCGTAGCTGATCTTAAAACTAAAAAAGTTTATTATAGCCGGACTTACGATGAACAAATTCAAAAACAAGAAGAAACAGGAAATTAATTTAGGAGCAATATTATGGAACCAAAAACTTACCCAATGACCAAAGAAGGTAAAAAGAAACTCGAAGAAGAGTTAGAAAATTTAAAACAGGTTAAACGGCCAGAAATAATTAATCGAATTAAAATTGCTCGAAGTTATGGAGATTTATCTGAAAATTCTGAATATTCTTCGGCTAAAGATGAACAGAGTACATTAGAATCTAGAATTTCTACGTTAGAAAATATGTTAAGATTTGCTAAAATTGTTGAACCGGGAGAATTAGAGAAGAATACCGTTGGAATTGGAAAAACAGTTGAATTTTTTAATATAACAGATGATGATACGGAAACTTATAAAATTGTTAGTTCAGTAGAAGCAGATCCTTTTAAAAATAAAATTTCTGTAGAATCACCAATTGCTGCTGCGCTAAATGGTAAAAAAGTGAATGATGAAGTGTCAATTGAAACTCCCGGTGGGATTATTAAAGTTAAAATAACCAAGGTAAAATAATTTTTGAAACAAGACATTCAGTATAAAAAAATAAAGCTGAGAAAAGATAAATTACCAAATGGTTTGGAGATTACGAAAAATACTCTTTCAAGTCCACCAATTGGAAATACTTTTTATTGGGATGATTTAAACTTACTTTTTTTTAGAGGTAACTATATTCTTGATCTTGGAGATACGATTCTTCCCTCAAATGCAGTAATGGCTGTTAGGTGTTTTTGGGGTAAAGTCAGAATAATTGTCCCAGTTGGAGTCGGAGTTTTCGTTGACTATGCTGCTTATAGAGGCAATTTTATTTTTGAACAAAATAAAGTTGCTTTAAAAAATGAAAGAGTTCGCTATAAGAAGCCTAAAACTGATGAATTTCCTCAACGAATTAATATTTATGTAAATTCATTTATCAGTACATTGGAGATTGTTCTAGGATGAGATCAAAAAGAAAAATTTACTTGGTTATCTCAATTGTTTTGGGTTTGATCCTTTATACGATTGGTTTGCTTTATTTATTTCCTTATTCTTTAAAAGATAATATTTTAAAACAAATCATAAATTTAAAGTCATTTTGGGTTGTACCAGGATGGCTTATTCTGTATTTAATAATATTTATTTTTGCAATGTTAATTTACTCTTTGTTTTTAATTGCACGAAGAATTGAATTTTCTCGTGTTGAAAGCGAACTAGCAGCAATTCTTGATGAATCAAAAAAACCTTCAAAAAACCAAATTGATCCCGAATTATATCCAATTATTCTTTTGTTATACCAAAGAATTAAAGAATTAGAAGGAGAAATTCAAAGTTTAACAATAACTCCTAATTTAGTAGAAAATGAAACAAAGGAGCAAATTCTTGAAAACGAAAGAAAAAGAATAGCTCGTGAGTTACATGATTCAGTTTCACAAGATCTTTTTGCGGGAATGATGATGACCAGTGCATTAGAAAAACAAATCAAGAATAATAAAGTTGATCTATCGCAAGTAGGCTCTAAATTAAATGTTGTTTCAACTGCAATTAGCGAGGCCCAAAACGAAATGCGAGCTTTACTTTTACATTTAAGACCATTAGCTCTTGAAGATAAAACATTGCGTCAAGGGATAATTCATTTGATAAACGATCTTGAAACAAAAGTAAAAGCAAGAATATATTTTGATGTTGATGAAATAAATTTAAATCGTAATATTGAAGATAATATTTTTAGAATTATCCAGGAAATTATTTCTAATATTTTACGACATGCGAAAGCTGATCAAATTTCCATTTATTTGAAACAGAATCAATATAACGTTATTTTGCGGGTTGAAGATAACGGGGTTGGTTTTGACATTTCAAAGAAAAACAATCGGAGTTATGGATTAAAAAATTTACAAGAAAGAGCGGCTTCAATTGGGGGAATTTTTAAAATGGTGTCATTAAAAGATCAGGGAACGAGTATCACAGTAAAAATTCCAATTATTAAGAGAGAAAAAGAATGATTAAAGTTTTAATTGTAGATGATCATGCAATGGTTCGAATGGGAATCTCTGCATATTTAGAAGTAGAATCAGATATTGAAGTTGTTGGAATGGCGACTAATGGTTTAGAGGCGATTGATAAAGCTAAAAGTTTAAAGCCTGACGTTATTTTAATGGACCTCGTAATGCCGGAATTGGATGGGGTTGAAGCTTCTAAGAAAATTCTTAAAAATAATCCAAAGCAAAAAATCATTATTCTTACAAGTTTTATTGACGACGAGTTGGTTTATCCGGCAATTAGAGCAGGGGCAACAAGTTATATTTTAAAAACCGGTAGTGCAGATGAAATTGTTGAAGCTATCCACAAAGCCATCATGGGTAAATCAGTTTTTGAAGAAGAAGTTGCAAGTAAAATTAAAAATAATCCTGATAAACTTCAGGAAAAGGAACTATTTGAAACTTTAACAAATCGTGAATTAGAAGTTTTAAGACTGATTGGAGAGGGAAAGACCAACAAAGAAATTGGGGATGAATTATTTATTTCTTTAAAGACTGTCAAAACTCATGTTTCCAATATTTTAAACAAATTAGATGTTCAAGATCGAACTCAAGCTACAATTTATGCTTTTAAACACGGACTTGTAAAATAATAATTACTTAGAAAAAACAACTTTTTTTATTTTTCGAACTTGTTCATGAATACTACTTGAACTTGAAAATATTAAATCTTCATTACCAATAAGATCATCTTCAATCCACCATCTTTTCATTTGTTCTAATGCAAAACTTTCTTTTTTTGTTTTATTTCTTTTAATACATTCGTCAAAGGTCAAGTTAAAGTAGCAGGTTGTGACTTTTTTACCATAATTAGCTTGGACTTTTTTTATCCATTCTCCATAGACACTAGTTTTTAAAATTCCTTCTAAAATTATTTGTTTAACATTTTCTTCACCCCAGATAAGCAATTGATCCATCAGTGAAATTGAAAGATTATGTGAAATATCAGGCTCATCAAGAAGCTGTTTACGGATAAGATCTTGGTTAATTAATAATGTTGAATTACTGAAACTTTTTTTAAGTGCATCTGCAGTAGTAGTTTTACCGCTACCAGAATTTCCACGAATAATAATAAGTTTTGTCATTAATTAAGCCTCCAAATTAAGTTTATCAAAAATCAAAATTTCTTTAAATTTACTATTTTTATTAGAATGATTATAATTAAAATATAAATTAAAAGGAGTTAAAGTATGAAAGTTATAGTAATTGGTTCATCTCACGGTGGATTCGAAGCCGTTCAAGAATTATTACAAGATTATCCAAATGCAGAAATTCAATGGTATGAAAAAGGAGATTTTATTTCTTTTCTTTCTTGCGGAATGCAGCTTTATTTAGAAGGTCTTGTCAAAGATGTTAACAGTGTTCGATATGCAACAAAAGAGGGAATGGAAAAAAAGGGTGTTCACGTTTTTGTTAAACAAGAAATTACTGAAATAAATCCTTCTCAACATCAAGTAACGGTTCGTAATTTAAATGACGACTCTACTAGAACTGAAAGTTATGATAAGTTAATCATTAGCACAGGAGCAATACCTTCTAAACTCCCTGTAGCTGGTAATGATTTAGAAAATATCTATTTTATGCGCGGTCGCGATTGGGCAATGAAGCTCAAAAGAGCAACTGTTGAACCGAATATTAGAAATGTTGTTGTTATTGGGTCAGGATATATTGGAATTGAGGCTGCAGAGGCATTTGCTAAAGCTGGAAAAAATGTAACCGTTATCGATATTTTGCCTAGAATTTTAGGTACCTATTTAGATTCAGAATTTACAGATGTTTTGGCTCCAGAACTTGAAAAACATAATGTTAATCTTGCTTTAGGTCAATCTGTGCAAAAGTTTGAAGGGGAAAATGGTACTGTAAAACAAGTTATTACTGATAAGGGTAGCTTTGATGCAGATCTAGTAATTGAAGCAGCAGGAGTTAAACCTAACACGCAGTGGTTAGAAAATACGCTTGAATTAAATCCCGACCATACGATAAAAACCGATGCCTATCAAAGAACCAGTGCAGAAGATATTTTTGCAGTAGGTGATGCAACGTTAGTAACTTTTGCCCCTACAGATCAACCTGCAAAAATTGCTTTAGCAACAAACAGTAGACGTCAAGGAAGGTTTGCAGTTAAGAATCTTGAAAAGGAAACAATTCCAACACCACCTGTTTCTGGATCTTCTGCTTTGTCAGTTTTTAAATATCATTTTGCTTCAACTGGCATTAAAGATGCGACTGCTGGCAGCTATGGAATTAAAACTGAGTCTGTTTATGTTGAAGACACTTGGCGACCAGCTTTTGTACCAGAAGATCATAATGCTAAAGTTCAGTTTAAGTTAACTTATTCTCCAGAAGACGGAAGAATATTAGGAGCTCAGATTATGTCAACTGCTGACGTGACTGCAAATATTAACACGATCTCTTTGGCAATTGAAAAACATGTAACCGTTGATGAATTAGCTTATACTGATTTCTTTTTCCAACCAGGTTTTGATCGCCCGTGGAACATAATGAATGTAGCGGCTCAAAAAGCTCAATTAAAAATGAAAAATAAATAGTTAATTTTAAAAAAACAGCGAAGTCAAAAATTAAAACTTCGCTGTTTTTATTGTGAATTAAGGCCACAAGAATTTCATTAAAATCTGATCTACTTCTTTGTTTTCGTGTAGTCTGCTGTGTTGACCTTCTGGACCAACTATTTTCTTTTCTTGATACGATAAAGCTCTTTTATTAAGCAAATATTTTAAAGATTGAGAAGAAGAGTTGGTGACATCATCATCTGAATGGGTGCCATTATTTTTATCTCCAAAAATATTTAAAACTTTTATCTGTTTATACGGATATTTATTTCTTAAACCAAGTAAATCTTGATAATTTTTATTTATTTTATCAGGACGTCCTTCTGAATTTAATTTAATTTGATTTGGTTTATCATCGATCCCAATAATTCCATTAAAGTGACCTGCAATATCAACTTGATGAAGTACTTTTGGCAATTTATGATTGTTATAGTTATCAAGTAAATAGTAAACTATTGCCATATTTCCCATTGAATGACCTACAAGATTTACATTCTTGATATGATATGTTTGTTGTAATTTTTCAATCACGTTTTTTAACCATCTACCATTTTGATGGTAATCACCACTGCTTTTATTATCCTCAAAACCAACTTCAACAAGCGGATTTTTAGCATCTGACGGAATCTGACCGACCAGCTTTACTTTTCCTTTAGAATCTACTAAAGCTTGCGTAACACTGTTAGAAATTTTTGCATTTTGAATCGAATTAGTCATTTGGTGCTCAGCATTAATACTACTTCCCCAACCATGAATAAATAGCGTTGGAGTAGATTTAACTACAGCCGAATTGTTACTTTTGGAACTGCACCCAGTAATAATAAAAAGTAAAAAAAGCAGTGAAAGAACAATTGAAAAATGTTTTTTCTTAGTCATCGCTCCTCCTTTTGAATGAATTTGATTTTACTTGAATCAAGTTCTTTATCATCTTGAATTATTTCATTAATATGGTTAGCTTTAATAACTCCGCTGATTGGATTTTTTACACTAATGATGTCTGAAACAATTTCTGCATCAATGTCAGAACAATATTCAAATGCTAAATCCGTTTCTAATAAAGAACAATTTCTCATTTTTAAATGCTTGATATAACACAACCCTTGATTACTTTCGATTGTACAGTTAATTAAAGTTAGGTTTTCAGTGTTCCAACTTAAATATTCTCCATTAATCGTGCAGTTTTCTAATTTAACGTTTTTACAATTCCAAAAAGCATCTTTTGACATAAATGTACAGTTATGGGCTTCGATGTTTGACGCTCCATCGAAAGCATAATTTCCAACTAATTGAAAATTATCAAGCACTATTTCTTTACTATTCATTCCAAAATAATCTCCGCGTGCCTGAACATCTTTTACGTTTATCTGATCACAATTCCAAATAGTTTCTGCTGCATCAGCAAAGTAAACATTTTCTAAATCGACATTACGACATCTTCTAAATAGTTTCGGAGCTTCAAGTGTGCTATTGGTTACTTTTATATCGTTTGTGTACCAAATTCCTGAACGAGACATTTTTTCGAAAATGGAGTGATTAACTTTGACATCAGAGCTATACCAAAGTGGATATTTCCATTTAAAAATAGTATTAGAAATCGATAAATGACTTGACTCTTTTAAAGGAGATTCTCCCATTCCAAAAGTAACATTTTGAATCATTGCATTTTTGACTCCGAACAATGAACGTTCACCAGTATAAGTTTTTTCTTGATATGTTGTCATAAATAATTCCTTAATCTATATTAATTTTTTTGAGCAGATAGCTTAATAATGACAATAACACCTAAAGTTAACTTTAAGTCAAGCTGTTAAAATACCATCTATATCGATTGTAAAAGGGAAGCTCCACGATGTTAAATACTTATTACACATTATTCATTATAGTAATTAGGCATAATGCTTCTTTTTAGGATGGCGATGTTTCAATAATAAAAATATTAAAAAAATGATTAAAGTTGTGACACTAATAATTAATCCTAAGCCAAAAAAAGGGGGATATATTCAATTTTTATTGAATGTTTTCCGGTTGAAAGCTTAATTGCAATAAAATTTTTAAATGCTTTATTTATTCTAACTTTTTTCCCATCAACAAATGCATTCCACCCTTTTGCATAAGGAATACTGTAAAACAAAGTATTTTCTTTTTTTTGTTTCACATCGATGTTTCCAATAATTTTATTAGATGTATGATTGATTATTTTTAGTTGACTATTCTGCAAATGATTATTTTGAATTAAAAACTTTGTTGTGTCCATAAAATAAAAGCTTAAATCGTATAGATTAATTTTGTTAGCGTTAATATCCAATTCATAGTTAACAACTTTATTCTTTTGATTTTGAAAAATTGATTGGACAATTGTATTCTGGATTGTTTGATCTTGTTCAATAACTTTACCGTTGACTGAATACTTCACCTTATTATCCGAAAGATCACCGTTTAAAGACACGTAGTATGGATCGTTAGTTTTAGGAGTCAAAGAAATAATTATTTTTGCTGGTTTCAATCGATTAATTTTAGTATAAGTGTCAAAACTGTTTGTTCTTTTTTCTTTTAAATTAATCAATTTTTCAGTGTAGGAATAAAAGGGTAAAAACAAATCTTGATAGTTTTTATTAGAAGAGAAACTATTATAAATCGAATTATAATTCATAATCGGATTAATCAAAGCTAAATCTGTTTTTAAAACTTTGTCAGAGACTAAAAATCCATTTGTCAAAACGTAAGGATTTTCTTTTATTGAAATTTCATGATCATTAAAAAAATTACCATAATTTTGGATGTCCGAACGGGTACCAATCGGCTTAAAAACATTTTTATTATGCGAATTGGAATTTAAAAAATATTTGATCCCTAAAAAAGAATCTGTAAAAACATTACCATTTCCATAAATTACATCACCTTCAGATTGAGGTTGGCCTAATTGAGCATATAAATTACTAGTTTTTGGCTCTAACATACTATTAAATTGGTCCGTTCCGTTAAAATCTAGAAGCATCGCATCATTATTAGTTCTTTCAAAAGACTTCCCAATTCGGTAAAAGTCATGATCTTTATTTTTGATCTTATTTAAAGTATGCTCAGAACTTTTAACATATCGAGCATACTCAGAATGAGAAATAAATCCAATCCTACTTAAGGAAACATAAGCATTAACTATTACTTCAAAAATTATTAAAAAAGGGGTTATTTTTTTTAAAATCGGATACTGGTTAATTATTCCCCCAAGTAAGGTAATAGAAATAATAAAGAAAATAGCAGTTAAAGAAATTATAATGTAATTAAGGTAAGATATTTTAGTTCGATAAAAAAGAGAAGCGTAAGTGATTGTAATAAATAGAATGCTTGGAATAATCAATTGATTAATTTTTATTTCTTTAATGTATTCAAAAGAATTCAATCCTAAAATTAAAAGCCAAAATATAAAAATATATGAAAATCGGTATGGATACCAAACTGGAAATTGAAAACCATGCCACAGTAAATCTAGTGGTTCAAAACACATTGAAAAAATCATGAACAATGTAATTAAAAGTGCAGAAAATCGACATCGTAAGGGGATTTTTTTGATAAAGAAATATAATATAGCAACTGCTAAAATAAGACTAGGGATAAAAATATTTGGATAACCGCTAGAAATGGCGTCAAAATTGTAGGCCCCAATATTAAATTTGGTTATCATTTTTAGGGGAGAATATTCAAATTTCCAGTGAATCTGTTTAATTGTGTATGATCCTTTGCTTTGGGTCAGTTGAAAAAATGTTGGAAGAAGAATCATTGCTGCCAATAAGCCAGAAATTAAAGATCCAATAAAAAATTTAACTGTTTTATTTAAGAGTTCTTTAAAAGTATGATAATTTATAGTAGAGAGATAAATAAAATAAAGAACTGCAAAAATACAGATCATATATCCCATATAATAATTTATGATCAATATGGCTGCTAAAGTAAAAACATAAAGATTTATTTTTCCTTTTTGAAATATTTTAAAAATTCCTAATGCAATTAACGGTAAAAGATAACCTGCATCAAGCCACATTAAATTAAATTGATTTGCGATGAAAAATCCGCTGAGAGAATAACTAATACTTACGGGAATCAAAATTTTTTTAGAAACTTTAGTGGTCTTTGATCCAAAATAATAAAATGATGAAGACATTAATCCATATTTAAGTAAAGTAATAATGAGTACCGCAACATCAAGATTTTCTTTAGAAAAGAACAAAAAAATTAGATTTAGTGGACTTAGGAGATAGTAACTCCATACCCCCAACATATCTCCGCCGATATCTTTAGAAAAAGAATAAAAAAAGCTTGAAGGATGATGAAGTAATGTATCATGAAAAAGTCCAAAGAAATCAATATACTGCTGGCCTAAATCGACAGTCATGATAGTATTATTACCAAACGGATGAACTCCGATTGCAATAAAATAAATCATCATTAAAATGATGGGAGTAAAAAAAGTAATAAGAATTTTTCTTTTTTGAGTTAATTTTATTGAGATTTTTTTCAAAAGTTTAGTTTCCATTAGATAATCATAACAATTAATAATTAGAGGCATTATATTTCGTGAAAAATAAGAAACGTTTAAATAATAACCAAGTTCAAGATAAATCGCGAATCCCATTTCGATTAAACTTGCTTTTTTTTATAGTTTTTGTTTTATTTGCTATCTTAGTATTTAAGTTAGGAGATGTCCAACTTCAGCATGGTAAGGAATATCAAAGTGAAATTGATCAAACTAAGCTTTTATCGCTATCAACTCCTGTTCAAAGGGGCCTAATTTATGATTCTCGTGGTCACGTTTTATCAGGCAACAAGGCTACCAATGCAATAATGTACACTAGAGGGCTCGAAGTTAAAAAAAGCGAGATGTACGATACTGCAGTTAAATTGGCTAAGTATATTTCAATTGATCCTACTTATCTAGACTCTAAAAATTTAAACAAGTGGGATCGAGCAGAATTTTATTTGGCAGATAAAAACAATAACAAATCAATGCTGGCCCAAATGCCAAAGGAATTTAAACTTGATAAAAAGGGAAATTCGTTAAGCAGTGCAGAAATAGATCGAAATTTAGTAAACTTTACAATTAATCAAAAAATAAATTTAAGCAGCCAGCAAAAAAAAGAAGCTGCCATTTTTAAAAGTATGGAAGCCGCCTACCAGCTTTCAACTGTTTATATTAAAACCAATGGTTTAACAGACCGTGAACTTGCTGAAGTCAATGAACATTTATTAGAATTACCAGGAATTAGTGTTGGACCATATTGGATTAGAGAAAACACTACAAATCCAACTATTTCAGGCGTATTAGGTTCAGTTACATCTAATAAGCAGGGTTTACCTGCAGATGATATAAATAGTCTTTTAGCTCAAGGATATGCTCGAAATGATAGTGTTGGGACAAGTTATTTAGAACAAGGTTATGAAAATATTTTAAAAGGATCAAAAAAAGTTTCTCAAATTGAACTTTCAACTAATAATAAAATACTTTCGCAAAAAACTATCTATTCAGGTCAAATGGGTGGAAGTTTAAATTTAACAATTAACTCTCAATTTCAAAATGACGTTAGTTATATTGTTAAAAGTGTTTTAGAATCAACTGTTGCTGGAGGATATGCGGGAAAGAATGACGGTGCTTATGCCGTAGTAATGAATCCTAAAACAGGTGCTATTTATGCGATGGCTGGTGTTAATCGTGATATTCAAACTGGAGAAATAACCTATAATCCTCTGGGAGCAATAAATAAATCATACGTCATGGGATCTTCTGTCAAAGCTGCCATGGTAATGGGGGGCTAATGAATGGCTCCATCTCAACAAATAACAGCTTAATATCTGATACGTCTGTTAAATTGCCGGGAACCCGTTCTAAAGGTTCTGTATATCCTGAAGGGACGTTCAGTGCATTAACGGCCGCTCAAGCCTTAGAAGTATCATCAAATATCTATATGATGAGATTGGCTATGAAAGAATCCAATGCCGATTATGTACCTAATATTTCGATGACCGCAGATAAAAATTCATTTGATCGATTAAGAAAGTATTTTAATGAATTTGGCTTAGGTATAAGAACTGGGATTGATTTACCTGGTGAGACAACGGGTCTGGTTGGTACTAGTTTCAATGAAGAGGGTAATCTTTTAACAGGATCTCTACTTGACCTTTCTTATGGAAATTATGATTCCTACACCACTCTTCAGATGGCACAGTATATTTCAACAATTGCAAATAACGGATATAGAATGAAGCCTTACATTGTTCAATCAATCCAACAAATTGATAATGATGGATCAAAGGGGCAAATTATATATTCAAACAAGCCAACTATCCTTAACAAGGTTAATGCCACTCAAAGTGATTTTGATCTTGTTAAAACTGGTCTGCACGACGTGGTATATGGATCAGGAATCGCTAGTATTGATGGTTGGAGAACGGGAACAGCAATGATGGATTTGCCTTTTGAAGTTGCTGCTAAAACTGGAACTTCTGAATCTGTTGCTGCTGATGGGTCTCCCGTACTTAATGAAAGTTTAGTAACATTTGCGCCGGCAAAAGATCCTCAAGTGGCCATTGCAATTGTATTTCCTGGTTTAAATAATGTTTCATATCAAAGCTTACCAACAGTACCCGTTCCAATTCAAATGGCAAATAAAATTTATTCTTTATATAGCAAGTATTACCCAAATGGAGTAAATTAAAAAACCTTTTTTGCTTAATGAAAAATAAAACAAAAAGGTTTCTTAATCTTTAGTTCTTTATGAACAACAACCACCAGCAAATATTTCTGCCGAATTTTTAGATTTAAATATTCGATGTTCTTTAAATTCTTGAGAATCAGGAGTTAAGGTCCAATTTTGATTAAAACTAGTATTAAAAGTCACAGAGTTTGGACTAACTTGACTTACAGTAATGGGCATAACAAGGTTTAATTTGTTTACAAAGTAGTATTCTTTATTTATTTCAAATTGATAGGGAAACATGAATTTACCTCCAAAATTATATGTCTTTATTATAGGTCAGCAAAGTTCTTTTGAAAACGGTTACCGTCAAATGTTTAAAAAATTTGAAAAGTTCATTATGTAATTTTAAGGGTCGCAATTATAGTTTAATTATGCTAAAATCTATATACTTATGTTTTTATAGAGAGGTGAAAATATCTTATGCGTGTAAATATCACACTTGAATGTACAGAATGTCATCATCGGAACTATTTAACTTCGAAAAATAAAAGAAATAACCCAGATAGATTAGAGAAGAAAAAATATTGTCCTAATGATCATAAAGTTACATTACATCGAGAAACAAAATAAAGCATAACTTTTATAGTTTTGCTTTTTAGTTGGAGAATTGTCCGAGCGGCTGAAGGAGCATGATTGGAAATCATGTATACGGGCTTTACCTGTATCGGGGGTTCGAATCCCCCATTCTCCGCTTCAGTGGTTGACATCGGTCACTGGTTTTTAGCAGTTCTTAAACTGCTTTTTTTATAAATTAACTGCTATGTTGCCCCAATGGCGGAATTGGCAGACGCGCAGCGTTCAGGTCGCTGTATGAGAAATCATGTGCAGGTTCGACTCCTGTTTGGGGCATATTAACAGGCTTTAGCCTGTTTTTTTTATTTAACGAAAGGGATAAATAAGTGAAAGATGTTACTGATAATGTACTAAAAAACGTAATTAAACCTCGTAAACAAGAAACTCATAAATATAATTATGGAAATGTTTTGCTGATTGGGGGAAATAAAAATTACGGCGGGGCAATTATCATGAGTGCTCAAGCTGCTGTTAATTCTGGTGCTGGATTAGTGACTGTTGCCAGCGATCCAATAAATATGACAAGTATTCATAGTGTAGTTCCTGAAGCAATTTTTCAAGATTACACTGATGGAAATAATTTAAAAAATTTAATAAAAAAAATGAACGTTGTTACAATTGGAACTGGGTTAGGTAATGAAGAACAGTCCTTAAAGATATTAAAACTTGTTTTTCAGACAATTAAGACCGACCAAGCTTTGATTATTGACGGTTCTGCCTTTTCGCTGATTGATGAACATAATTTAAAGTTACCTAATAGTAAGGTCATTTTAACTCCTCATCAAGGAGAGTGGGAAAGAATCAGTGGTATCCAGATAAAAGACCAAACCGTTGATAATAATGAAAAATTTCTAAAGACACTTTCAGAAAATAAAGTAGTTCTTGTTTTAAAAAAACACCGAACAGAAATTTACTATAGAGATCACGTTTGGAGAAATACTAGTGGCAATGCAAGTATGGCAACAGCCGGAATGGGGGATACATTAGCTGGAATGATCTCTGGATTTTGTGCTCAATTTCAAGATATGGAAGCATCTATTTGTGCAGCAGTTTATCTTCATGGATTGATTGGGGATAAATTGTCAAAAGAACAGTACGTGACAACTCCTTCAAAAATTTCACAATTAATTCCTTCAGAAATGAAATTTTATTCTGAAAATTGAGTGTTTATGTTATAATTTTTCTATATTAATTGCGGGTGTAGTTTAGTGGTAAAATTCCAGCTTCCCAAGCTAGCGTCGCGAGTTCGATTCTCGTCACCCGCTTTTTTTTATTTTTTGGAGGTTTTATGAGCTTAGATAGTGTAGTTACTAAAGAATTAAAAAGAGTTTTGGATTCCTATATTTCAGATGATGTTGAGGTTGATAAAATCTTAGAACGTCCTAGAAACTCTTCTTTTGGTGACTTTTCATTTCCGACATTTTCTTTTGCAAAAATTAAGCGTAAGTCTCCAAATGAAATTGCAAATGAAATTGTTGAACTCATAGATAAAAGTCTTTTTAAAGAAATTAGTATTGTTAATGGGTATATTAATTTTTCTGTTTTAAGAGAAAAGCCTTCCCAAGATCTCTTATCTTTAGTAAATAAAGAAAAATTGAATTTTGCTAATAATGACTTTGGTAAAGGACGCAATGTGACAATTGACATGTCTTCACCTAACATTGCAAAACCCATGTCAATGGGACATTTAAGATCAACAGTTATCGGTAACGCATTATCTAACATTGAAAAAAAATGTGGATATAATCCAATTAAGATTAATTTTCTAGGTGATTGGGGAACCCAATTTGGTAAATTGCTGGCAGCATACAAAATGTGGGGAGATAAAGAAAAGGTAGAACAAGACCCCATTGAAAATTTGCTTAAACTTTATGTCCGATTCAATAAAGAAGCTAAAGAAAACGAAAATCTTAATGATTTAGGACGAGCATGGTTTAAAAAACTTGAAGACGGAGATGAAGAAGCTAAAAGTCTTTGGGAATGGTTTAGGAAAGTTTCAATTCAACGTTTTGAAGAAATATATAAAGACTTGGATATTGACTTTGATTTGTACGATGGAGAAGCATTTTATAACGATAAAATGGGAGCAGTAATCGATACTCTTAAAGAAAAGAAGCTGCTAAAAGTGAGTCAAGGAGCACAAGTTGTTGATTTGAGCGACGAAGGATTTGAAAATCCAGTTTTAATTATTCGTAGTGATGGAGCAAGTCTATATACGACCCGCGATTTAGCAGCTGCTATTTATCGTAAAAAAAAGTTTAATTCTGTTAAATCAATTTATGTTGTCGGCAGTGAACAAAAGCAACATTTTGATGAATTAAAATCAGTTCTCAATAAAATGGGTTATGAGTGGGCTAAAGAAATCGTTTATGTTCCTTTTGGTTTAATAACATTTAACGGTAAAAAATTATCGACGCGTGAAGGAAGAGTGGTTTTATTAAATGATGTTTTAGATAAAGCCTATAAATTATCTCTCAAACAAATTGAGGAGAAAAATCCGACGTTAGATAAAAAAGATGATGTTGCACACCAAGTTGGATATGGAGCAGTTGTTTTTCATGATCTTAAAAATGATCGAATGGAAAACTTTGATTTTAAATTAGATGAAGTCGTTCAATTTGAAGGCGATACAGGTCCATACGTTCAGTATACGAATGCAAGATCTCAAAGTATTCTTCGAAAATCTCAAGAACTTAATATTTCTGTTAAGGATTATAAAAATATATTTGAAGAAGATACTGCATTCGCTATAATAAAACTGTTGGATCAATATCCAACAATTGTTAAGCAAGCAGAAAAAAATTATGAACCTTCTATCATTGCTAAATATTCTATTCAGTTAGCTAAGTCTTTTAATCATTATTATAAAAATGTTAGAATTTTAGTTGAAGATGATGAGCTTTATACTCGCTTACAGCTAGTTAAGGCTGTTAGTTATGTACTACAAGATTCTCTTAGCTTATTAGGTATTAAAGCTCCAGAACAAATGTAATTATTAATTTATGGAGTATCAAAATGAAAAAAGAAAAAAGACATGCGATTATTTCTCAAATTATTAGTGAGAATTCAATTGCAACTCAAGACCAACTTTTAAATATATTGCAAGAACAAGGAATTAAAGTTACTCAAGCAACTATTTCCAGAGATATCAGGGACATGCATATCACTAAATCTCCCGATTTTAATGGAAAATTACGTTTTGTAGTTTATCACCAAGACGATCGAAACCCAATTCAAAAATTATTGGATAATGCTCAAATTGTCGGTTTATCAATTACGCAAGTTCAATTTATTAATGTTATTAAAACAATTAAAGGTTCTGGTAATGCTTTTGGAGCTACAATTGATGAATTAAAGTTTCCAGAAGTTATAGGTACTATTGCTGGTCTTGATAGCGTAATAGTAATTTCTAAAGATGAAGCAGATGCGAAGAAAGTTTATGATGTTTTATCAGATTACATTAACGCCAAAGAATTAGAACCTTTATAGGGATAATTTTAGTGAAAAAAATTGTTAAAAAAACTCATCCAATTAAAATTACCTTTGCGGTAGTTTTATTTTTTTTAGTGTTGATATCTTCTTTTTTTACTTTTAAAGCTAAAACTGCAGATATAAAAGGAATGGAGACTTCATTAAGATTAAACACTTCAGTTTACGATAAAGATAATAAATATGCAGGAGCTCTATTAAACCGAAAGGGTAGGTACGTTAACCTCGATCAAATCAGTCCAAATATTGTTAATGCAGTTATTAACACTGAAGATCGAACTTTTTACAAAAATCCAGGTTTTAGTGTTACTGGGACGGCTCGAGCTGTTCTTGGGTATGTTGTTCATTTTGGACATGATTCTAGTGGAGGTGGAAGTACGATCAGTCAGCAATTAGTTAAAAACATGTTTTTAACTCAAAAGAAAACAATTGGTCGTAAAGCTGAAGAATTATTTTATTCAGTTCAATTGAATAAAGTTGAACCAAAGAAAAAAATACTAGAAATGTATTTAAATCATGCTTATTTTGGTTATGGAGTTTGGGGTGTTGAAAATGCTTCTTTAAGGTACTTTGGAGTTCATGCTTCGCAAGTATCTGTTGCCCAAGGTGCTGCAATATGTGCAATGTTAGCAAATCCTGGGCTTTACAATCCAATAAGTTACCCTGATTATGCTATAAAAAGAAGAAATGTTATTTTAAATTCAATGAAAGCTAATAAAGTAATTAACGAAAGCGATTACAATCAAGCAGTTAATGAAAAATCCAATATAACAAATAACTATACCCCGATTACTACTTACAATTTTCCGTCTTATTTTGACGCGGTAATTGAAGAAGCAAAACGTGATTATAAGATTTCCGAAGATGACCTCTTAAATGATGGTTATGTAATATATACGAATCTCAATCAAAGTATGCAAAGAAAAATGGAAAATTATTATTCCAGTGAATCTATTCTTCCTTGGGCTGGAAATACTCAAGCACAATCTGCATCAGTTGCTGTAAACGTTAAAACTGGTGGTGTTGAAGCATTAATTGGTAATGCTAATGACCAGAATCATCTTTTCTTAGAGTTAAATAGAGCAACTCAAATGTACCGGCAAGCTGGTTCAACGTTAAAACCAATTTCTGTTTATGCACCAGCATTAACAAAAGGGTATAAACCTGATTCAATGCTTCAAGATAAACTAGTCTCATATAATGGATATAAGCCTAAAAATTATAACAATTCTTATGCCGGAAGCGTCACAATGAATGATGCATTGACCAATAGTTTAAATGCTCCAGCAGTCTGGCTTCTTAATGAAATCGGACTAAACACCGGGGTCAATTCTTTAAATAAGTTTGGTTTTACAGTTAAAGAAAATCAAAAAGATTTAGGATTAGCACTGGGTGATTTAAATGTTACTCCTTTGCAAATTGCCCAAGCGTACCAAATAATCGCAAATAATGGTCTCAAACATAAAACACATTTAATTAATCGAATTGAAACTTCAAATGGAAAAGAATTGCGTAATTTTAACGATTTTTCAAAACCTGTAATTTCTCCGAAAGTAGTTAAAGAATTAACTCCAATGTTAAAAAATGTTTTTAATAACGGTACCGCAACGGAAGCAAAACCAAGTAATTTTGAAGTTGCTGGAAAAACTGGGAGCACACAGACCAAGGAAGGACAGGGAACTGCAACTAGAGACCAGTGGGTGGTTGGATATACGCCTGATATTTGTTTAACAACTTGGGTTGGATATGATAATCCAAATGATGAAAGAGTTTTGAACAATAGTAATTATGCAAATTGGACTTTTAAAAATATTTTGGAATCAATTTATTCTGATACACCCCAGACTTCTTTTTCAGATAATTCTTTTCCAAAAGAAAGGAAAAAGAAGGACTTTATTCAATCAAATATTGATCTTTATAACAAAGGCTTAGATAATCTTAAAAATGGAGTTTCTTCATTTTATCGTTCAGTAATAGATTTTTTTAAGTAACACATATATAATTTTTTTAGGAATAAAAAGGGGAGTATATATGAAATTTATTCATACAGCTGATTTACATTTAGATACACCTTTTCGCGGATTACAGATAGAGAATAAGGAAATCCTTAACAAAATTAAGAATTCAACTTTTAATGCTTTTAAAAATATAGTAGATATTGCTATTAAACAAGAGGTTGATTTTATCATCATAGCAGGTGATTTATATGACAGTGATGTTCAAAGTGTAACAGCACAGCTTTTTTTAAATGACCAATTTTTACGTCTAAAAGAAAAAAATATAACTGTATACGTTATTTTTGGAAATCATGATTTTTCAAATAGTCAGATCGGAAATTTTGAATTTCCTGATAACGTTTTTATATTTCCTGCTGAAGTTAAAAGTTTCTATCACACTGCAAAAGATGGAACTCGTGTAGAATTAGTAGGTTTTAGTTATCCTGATCGGTGGGTTAACGAAAATAAAGTTGAGCAATACCCAAAACCTCACTCTGATATTGATTACACGATTGGAATTTTACATGGAGCTTTAAAAACTGGTCATGATGATAACTATGCACCGTTTTCAAAAGATGAATTGTTAGAAAAAGGTTATGATTACTGGGCATTAGGTCATATTCATGAAAGACAAATCCTTAATGAAGATCCATATATTGTTTATCCAGGCAATCCTCAGGGTCGTAGTATCAAAGAAGATGGTTCAAAAGGATTTTACTTAGTAGAAACCAATAATAAAGAGACAGAAATAAACTTTTTACCTAGTGACGTAATTGAGTGGGATAAGGTTATTATTGACGGAAGATCGTTAGTATCAATGAGTGATGTTCAAAGGGAAATTGATTTAAATTTAAATGAATTATCAAAGACAGTTTCTCATTTCGTGTCAGTAATGATTAAAAATGCTAATAACTTACCGCTGACAGTTGTTAAATCAATTGAGGATGATTCATTTGCTGGGGGGATTGCACCGAAGAAATTCGAAGACAACTATAATATTGTTTTTAAAGTGTCAGTACAAATCACTAAAAGTGATGTTTTCTCAGAACTCGACCAAAGTTTTTGGAACCGAAGTGCTGATAAAATCTTTAGCTCAGAAAATCTTGAAAAAGAGGTTTTGCCTTTATTAAAGAATTATCGATTTCTTCAGGAATTAGTTCGAAATCCTGAATTTACATCAACTTTGCAAAATGAAACTTTTGAACTCATAAATGAAAGAAAGAGCGAGAACGATCAATTATGAAAATTAATAAAATCAATATTTTTGGTTTTGGTAAGTGGACAGATAAAAGTTTTGATGTTTCTGATGACTTCCATATTTTTTATGGTCTTAATGAAGCAGGAAAAACAACTCTCAGAGCATTTATAAGAGGTATTTTATTCGGATTTGGTAAAAAAACTGATACTGATAAATATAAACCTCGATTTGGTTCTTCGTTTGGTGGTGAACTTTATGTTACCCAGGATAATGTAGAATATATAATTCGAAGAGTTGGAGGGTTAAGAAGTAGAAGCGGCAGCGTTATTGTTACATCAAACGGTAAAGAATACGATGAAGATAAACTACGTGAACTTCTTGGAGCTGCTGACTTAAGTTTATATCAAAATATTTTTGAATTTGACGAAACTGCCTTAAATCGAGTTTTTAATTTAAAAAGGGATGATTTTACTGACCAAATCCTTCACATTGGGATGACGGGTTCTCAAGAGTGGCTTAAATTAAGTGATAATCTATCAAATGATGCCAGTTCAATTTTTAAACCTTCTGGAACTAAACCGCTCCTTAATGTAGCAATGAAAGAACATCGTGAGTTAGAAAGAGAAGTAGGAGAGGCTGCTCAAGAGAATAATAAATATATTCAATTAAAAAAAGAGAACGAAAAATTATCTCAAAAAAGAGAAAAAGTACATCAACAAATTGAAGATACGAACAATAATATTAAAAAACTTGAACAATTAAATAATAATTGGTCAAACTATCAGGAATATTTGGACCTTTCTAAGTCAATTTCTAATCGGCGAAATCTAGAGGTTGATCTTTATGATAATTTCCTGGAAGAAAAGAAAAAGTTTCAAACTGCAAAAGACGATTTAAAAACTGCAAAAGAGGAAGTTGATAAGATTACTGAAAGTACAATCACTAATAATCCTCGTTTTGCATTTTATTCGGACAATAAAACGGACTTTTCTAAACTATACGATGAACTTTCAGATATTACTCAAATAAGCAAGACAAATGAACAAATTAGTTCTAAAATCGAAGAATTACAAAAGGATCAAAGTGATTTACTAGTTAAAAATTCTTTTAAGCCTGAAACTGAAGAAATGTCCAAAGATGATTATCTACATGCTTTGGAAATAAAAAGAAACTACGATGAACTTCAGGATGTTCGAGTTAATTTACAAAATCAAACTTCTGTAAATGCTCTTAAAACAACTAAAGTTGCTGCTAGAAATAATTCTAAAAGAAATTGGACTCCAACAATTTTATGTCTTCTTATCGGAGTAATTGTTGGCATAATCGGGTTCTTTTTAGGTAATGTTGGACGTATTGTGAGTATTGCAGGGATTTCTGTTGGAATTATTGCATCATTGGCCAGCTATTACATGACACGACCGACATCCCAAATTGAATCACCAGATGGAGATGATTTCGAAGAAACCAAGGTCGAAGAAGAATTAACGCATGTTGATTCAAAAATGAAGGATATTGTTCGTGAGTTAACGGAGTTAAAAGATAAGTATCATTATGATTTTCCAATTGATACATTTATTGGTTTTCAATCGGATTTAAAAAAATTACATGAAGATATTTCTAAAGTGGAAATGCTCACCGAAGATCAAAAAAAATATCGAGAACAAATTATTGATTATATTGAGAAATTCAAATTTGCCAAAGATTGGATTCAAATAGATGCCAAAGATCTTGAGGGATCAATCGCTATAATAATAGACTTTTATAATGACATGAGTAATATTTCTACGATTAATGCTCAAAATGAAGAGAAAAAGAAGTTTTATAATACCAAAATTAATAAATTAAATTTTGAAATGGACGATGCCAATAAAGAAATGGCTAAACTATTAAAAGATAATGGTCTGCAGTCTGAAATGGAATTGGAAGTTTATCACCATGATCTTTTAAACAGAGAAAAGCAAAGAGAACAGCTTAAAATTTATGAAAATAATTTAAAAGATATCTTAAAAGAATTACAGAAATTTGATAATCATGAGCAGTTAGAATGGTCGATTGAACAAAATAATAAAGATCTTAAAGACCTGTCTGAACAAGAAAAAACAATTACTTCTTCGATTTTGGAAAATCGCAGTCAATTGCATGGAGTTGTTAATACTGAAAAATACGATGAATTAAGACAAGAACTCGCAAATCTGGAATCAAGAATCGAAAACCTTACAAAAACTTGGCTAACCAATTATTTAGGCGGTAATTGGATTAAAGAAGCTCTGGATGAAGCAACTCAAGAAAGATTCCCACAAATTATTAAACACGCGAGTAAATATTTTAATTTACTAACCGATGGCCGATATCTTTCTATTAATTTTGAAGGAGAATCTCTTAATGTAGAAAGAGTGGATGGACAAAATTTTGAAATTGCTCAACTATCCCAAGGAACTGCTGAACAATTATATGTTTCCCTTCGTTTTGCCTTTGCAGTAAACTTTCTGGATAAAATTGAACTGCCTTTAATTATTGACGATGCATTTATTAATTTTGACGTCGTTAGAAGAGCGAAAGTGATTGAATTAATCCAAAATTTAGCAAGTTCAACCCAGCTATTATTCTTTACAACAGATTTAGGTATTAGAAATCAATTTGTTTCATCAAATCATTTAACTGAATTAGTTGTTTAATTTTTAAACGTTTTGTTAGATACCAAAAAAGTGAAGTGCCTCATAATTACTAACGATTGTGAGGCACTTTTTATTCTGTCAAATTGAAATTTAAAATTGTTGAGGAATACTTTGAGTTAATAATAAATTTCAATCCGATCTTGGATTCGAACATTGAGCGTGTAATAATTTCTGTTTTCAATCTCCAGAAAAGACTATTCGATAAAACGATTATATATTTTGAAAGAATCCAAATTTTATTAGAAATTAAACAATCATAGAAAAAAGAAAAATTATAACTGAAGATCCAAAACAACTCCAAGTGTTTTTCGACTAAAAATTTTACGCTCAACAACATTTTTACAATCAAAAGGTACAATATTGTATTTTCTCAAAAAATCCGATCAATATTTATAAATGTTAGAAATTAAAGTTAATCATTACATAAAAAAACTTTTTCTGATTTGAACAAATTATTTATTAAAAAGCAAGCAAAAATAAGTTGCTAAAATACTAAAATGAAAATAAAAGTAATTTCATTATTGAGAGGGTTTTTAGATGAGTTGGAAAAAAGTCAGATTACCATTTCTTTTTATAATAGGATTAATGGTACTGTTGGCTTTTAGCCGTTTTATGCCAAAAGATAATAGTCGGGCTAGTGGTTTACCCTACATTCAAAGTAAAAATTCAGCTGATCTGTCTAATTCTTCAACTCAAAATGGAAAGTTAGTCTCGCAAGAACGGAGGAGGATTGAGCCAAGGATTCTTGGAAGTGTCGTCAAAACTAATGATTTTCGTTTAAAAGTCGATAGTCAAGTTAATAGCTCTAATCAGCCATTTGAAGTTTTAGATTGGGATAGTATTCCTGATGTAAATGATGGTTACTTAGTTCAGCGTACAACCGATCCGACTATTCCAGCAACTGATGTCGGGTGGACTAATCCGCCAACTAATTATGGAAAACAAGTTAAAATTTTAAATGTTTATCCGCCAGGAGGAAATTTTTTACAAGCCTGGATGAATCAGGATAACGGGTCTGGTCAACCAGTTTCAATGGGCCTAATTGAAGTTACACCCGTATTGTTGTCAGATTTCAATCAAAATCCCAATGGATATTTAAAAGATAGCTCGGGTAAATATCTTTACGATGGGATTTATTTTGGTTCAGAAGATGATAATGGGGGGTGGGTCGCTGGCGTTAATGATCTTACAGCACTATCTCAAAGCGCCGTCGCTGATTTTGGTGAGACCGGCAGATCAGTTATTTTTGGACACGATACAATATCGTATTGGAATCATCAATATTTTAATACTTTTGCCAATAAGCTCGGCTTATTGCTCGGAAGTAGACTGCCTCCAAACTATACAACAAACTCTTTAGACACAGTAGATTTACTGGTAGGGTCAACAAAGGTTCAGTTCGAGCAGGATGGCTTTTTAAATCGCTATCCTTATAACATGGATCCCAGTTTCACGTATACAATTCAAGCTAGCCATACTAGTGGACAATACTATACCTACAATCAAGGCGGAACTCGATGGATGAAGTTTCAAACACCTTTAACTTTCGGAGGAAAGCCTGACGGCCGAGTTTTTGACACAGGATTGGTTTATGACGATCAACATAATTTAATTGGAGATAATAACTACTATCTCGTGACAAAAAATAATTATGCGATGATTCAGACGGGAAATATCACGGGAGCATGTACGCCTGACGAGGCTAAGATTATTGCTAACATGCTTTACTATACAAGCACACTAAATACAACAACCCACGGTGAGGATCATACAGTTAAAGATAACGCTGCACCAAACATGCCATGGGCAAACGTGACTACTGATAGTAGTAAAGCAACTATTAATGTCGGTGCTAGTGATCAGGGAACTGATTATTTTTATCGAGTAAAGGCTAAAACTGCAAGTACAACAAAATATTCAGACGTTGTCAGATCTACCGTTACAAGTGGGGTTAAGGGATATATTTATCAAATTGATGATAACCCTAATGGCGTGGTAACACCCGTCAAAAACGCCAATGGTGAAGTTACTAATATTAACCTAATGCCAGATGGAACTGGTGTGGCAACACTTAATGTAACCCGTAACGATGGAGCTGGAAAATATCTACATGTCTTGGCTGTTGACAACAATAATAATTATGACCTTGCCAGAACTCAAACGATAAATTTAGGCAATTACCTGTGGTGGAACGTTGATAGTGCAGGAAATTTAACAATTTATCCACATGAGCTGAACTTAAACGTTGATTATGTTCTTGATCAATATGGTAATAAACGGTGGCCGTGGTTTGATCAAGTTAGTAAGGTTAAAAAAGCAATAATTAAACCAGGAGTGAGTGCCAGGTCGTCTTTAAAAGAATTATTTAGTTCTTTATATAATATGACTATTATTGAAGGACTGGAGCTAATCGATACGAGTAATGTTACCGATATGTCAAAAATGTTTAGCTATTGCCGCCTTTTAACGCAAGTTGATGTTAGTAAGTTAAAAACTGGTAAAGTAACCGATATGAGTTATATGTTTTATCAGTGTAATGTCTTACCTGTAATTGATGTCAGTGGTTTTGATACAAGTCAAGTTACAAATATGTATGAAATGTTCGAATATTGCGGGGCAGTAGAAACTTTGGCTGTTAATTCCTGGAATACGAGCAATGTTACTAATATGAGAGAACTTTTTTGCTACTGCGGAAATTTAAAGAATTTAGATGTAACCAATTTTAATACAAGTAAAGTTTTGACTATGCAAAGCATGTTCAATGGTTGTAGTAAATTAACGAGTATAGATGTCACTAAATTTGATACAGGTCAAGTTACTGATATGTCTGGAATGTTTATAGACTGCAGTTCTTTAACAAATCTTGATGTAACTCATTTTGACACCAAAAATGTAACAACTATGGATTCAATGTTTAGTGACTGTTCAAGATTAACGAGCCTTGATGTAACAAAGTTTAATACTAGTAAGGTTCATGGTATGGCTGGGATGTTTACGAGTTGTTCATCTTTAACGAGCCTTGATGTCACCAAATTTGACACTTCGCAAGTAGGGAATATGTATAATATGTTTCAAAATTGTAGTAGTCTGACAAGCGTTGATGTTACTCATTTTAATACTAGCAAAGCGTCCAATTTTCAAAAGATGTTTGATGGGTGTACAAACTTAAAAGATCTTGATGTGAGTCATTTCGACACCAGTCAATCAGAGGGCTTTATCTATATGTTTAGAAATTGCAGTTCCTTGAAGGTCCTTGATGTAAGTCACTTTGTTACAAGCAATGCCATTCAATTTGTATCGATGTTTGAAAATTGTTCTTCTTTAACCAGCTTAGACTTAAGTTTATTTGATACAAGTCGCTGTATTAATCAAGGAGATTTTCTTAAAAATACGCCCGCGCTTTGGAAATTGACTTTAGGGCCAAAATGCAATTTGGTTTTAAAACCTGTAGGAACTATGATGACCGATCCAACACCAGGAACAGAGATTGAAGATTTAGTAAATCAATCACCTGTATATTACTGTACTAGTCCGCGCTGGCAATTAGTTGATGTTGCTAAAGGAGGAGACGATCATAATGCATTAGGCGATTTTAAAACGGCCGCACAAATATACAGTGATTCTGGCATTGTGCACACGGACACTAGGACCTATGTTTGGGATCAAAGCGGCAAACAAACTCTAACAACTACTTCATATATTGAATTTGGAAGTCATCAATCTTCGGAAAAGATTGATTACCATAGTTCAGCGCAAAATTTCTCTGAATATGATAACCGTAATGTCCGACAAGGAAAAACTTGGAAGATTGAAGCGGCAGTAAGTAAAAAAATGCAGTTGGATACTGATTCAACTAAAATTATCGGGGGCAATCCGCTTTGGTTCAATGATACTGGCACCGGCAGTCAATATAATTTAACAACTATAGCGCAGCCGGTTTACACCGGAACTGCAGGTACAGGTTATCAAGAAACAAATTCTATTCCTTGGAGTTTAGATTTTAAAGCTAAACCCGTAGATATTCCGACCCATGGTCACTATACTGGGCAGGTTACGTTTACACTGGTAAATACTTCAGGTATTTAAAGGATTTACTCAATCAATTTAATTCTGTTTTGAAAATTAACCATCCAATATCAGTGTTAAAAGGAACCACCCAAAATTTTTACGTAGATTAAAATAACATAGATTTAATTAATTGTTTAACCGCTAAATAACAGAAAATCACTTTTTTTGAAAGGTGATTTTTTCATTGAAGTGAAAGTTTTATATAGATGAATTTTGTCGGAACCTATAGTAAATTGCAACAGACCCAAGCAGAAAACTCATAGTGAAAAATCTTTGGTAAATGTTGAAGACGACAGTCCAATTGATTAACCATCTCATTTCATAGCAGTTTCAGGTGTATGGACAAGGTAAAGCTGATGATTGGTTGAGAATTGGCCATATTTACCTTTTAACCGTTTATGACTCGCAATTCGATTTCCTTTAGGTCTTTGTTCAGTTTGTTCTGAACATGATTTGATATATACTCGTAGGGAACGCTATAAAATTGACTTTCAACGTTGACGTGGTAATCTCTTTGAAAAAAAGTTTTTTCCACCTTGTCATTTTGTAGGGTTCAACGGGTAATGTTTCAGGGCAAACTGTTCTTCTTTTTTGAATGCTGTTAACCTGCTGCCCGGTTTATATTTTTTATTAAAAGACCGCTCGTTGAACTCGCTAAGTTTCTGACGAACGGCTTTATTTATGTCTTCAAGCGTGAAGAATTGTCGGTTCCTTAAAGCAGCAATCACCCAAGTTGAAAGAATTCCCACTGACTTTTCGACACTTGGTTTATCTTTTGGTTTTCTCACTTTGGCTGGCATGGCGATTGTATTGTAGTATTCAGCTAAATCCCGATAAGTATTATTAAATGGCGGACTAATCTGATGAAGCTCAACCGGTTTGATGCCTTCTGTAATTTTTGGACGAGAATTACTTGTAACAGCAGCAATTTCTCTGCGAACTGTTCCTTGGCATGGAGTTCAAGAATTTTACGATAATGAATCAAAATACTTCTCACTGCATGGTCAATTTCTTCGCCACCTTTAAATGTTATGAGATGAATTTAATTCAAAAAAATACATCTAATAAATGCTATAAAATAAATACTATAATTTATACTTGTTATTAAATCAAATCGAAATTTAAAACAAAATTTTGAGGATAACACTACTTTAAATAGAGAACTTTATCAAAGTAAATTACCGCACAAAAAAAGCATTGATAAATTATCAATGCCTAAATTTAAAACTCTATAAAGTTAATTGCCAGAAGTTGAACCACCTTGTTGCTGTGTAGCACCTTGCTGGTTACTATTACTTTGAGTTTGATAGAATGAGGATAAAACATCTTTCATATCTTTATCAACAACTTTAGCATCAACTTCTTTTAATACCTTGCCATAAATTGGATTCATAACAGTAGTATCTCTTTGCCATTGGTTATAAATTTGATCAGTTAATTCTTTTTCGTGATCAGATAAATTACCTTTGCCAGGTTTATCTACTAACCTAATAAGGAAATAACCATTCCCGTTACCGTATTTAACTGGAGTCTTTGTATAATCTCCAACTTTAGCTAATTTACCAGCAGCAGAAACAAAGTTCGGATCTAATCCAGTTGAAGATGATTTAGGATCAAAAGGAGTAGTCTTTCCATCATTATTCTTAGAAGATGTATCTTTAGAATATTTCTTAGCTAATTTTGCAAAGTTCTTAGTAGTTGGATCAGCTTCAAATTCTTTTAATACATCTTTAGCTTTCTTTTCAGTATCAACTAAAATAAGTTGAACAGTTATTTTAGGGGAATAGTTCTTCCACGCATCTTTAAGAGCATCTTTAAACTTCTTACTGCTTTCAGGCTGTTTGTCTTTTAAAGCTTGAGTAGCTAATAAGCCATTACGAAGCACCTTCTTATAAGATGATTCAGTATAACCACTTTGCTTAAGCATACTAGGTAACGAAGAACCATATTGATCTTCAAGCTTTTTATATTGTTTATTAATATCTGACTGCTTAACCTTGCTGCCATATTTTTGCTCAAGAGCATCAGCCAACACTAGGTTCTGCAAAGTTGATTTCCCAGACTGTGATTCTTTTAAAGCTGTATAGTAATCATCCTGGGTAATTGTTTTACCTTTCATTGTAGCAACATTTTTACTGCCGCTAGAACAACCTACAAGCAGGAGTGAAACAGATAAAATCGTTCCTGCTAAAAACTTTTTTTGCATGTATGTACTTCCTAAATTAAATTTTTTCACAACAGAGTAAATTTTATCACAATTAAAAATATTACGCAAAATATACAAGATGTAGTTGGATTCTACTTTGTTAAAAGATGTATAATACTTTGTAAATGGTCATTAATTTCTTGAATTTCAAAATTTTCGGTATAAACAAATTCATTAATTTTTTTTGTTAAATCTTTAACAACTGGCATAACAATGGAGTTATTTTCTTTTTGAAGAATTTTGATTTTATCGTTAAGTTTTTTATACTTATCAAGTACCGTTTGAGAACTTTCAGAAAGTTCATTAATCCAATCGATATTATCTTTATTAGAAAAAAATTCGTAGATTTTATAGCCTGCCAAAGAAATACCAGAGATTATAATTAAATTTTTAATTTTCATTTTTTATTTTCTCCGACATCTTATTGGCAAGACCAGTTAAGTCATTTTCACTATATGACTTAGAATTATCTGTAAATTTTAAAGTGAAGGTATCCTTGTCATTATAGCGGGGTATAAAATGGATATGTGAATGAAAGACTGATTGTCCGGCAATAGTTCCATTATTATTAATGATATTTAATCCTTTTAGACCCGTTAGACTCTCTTCAAGTGTTTTTGCAATTAAAGGTACGGAACTAAAAACGTTTTTTGCAAGATTTTCATCGTATGCAAAAATATCCTGAACATGTTTTCTAGGAACTAAAAGTGTGTGTCCATATGTTGTTTGTGAGAGGTCCAAAAAAGAATAAACAAATTCATTTTCATAAATTTTGTAGCTAGGAACCTCTCCATTTATAATTTTACAAAAAATACAATCGTTCAAAATACACTCTCCAGTAGGTAAATTATATGTCACTTAAATTATTGCACGTGTCCGGGGGTTATTCAAATTTATTAATCATCCGTGACATTAGCTTTGAAATTAAAAAAGGTGAAGTTTTAGCTCTGATCGGGCTTAATGGAGCCGGTAAATCAACAACTATTAAACATATTTTAGGTCTTCTTACTCCGGCATCCGGCGAAATTACAATCGACGGATTATCTATTAAAGAAGATTTTTCGAACTATGAAAGTAAAATTGCTTATGTTCCAGAACAGCCCATTTTTTATCAACAACTGACTTTAAAAGAACATCTAGATCTAGTAATGGAAGTTTATCATTCAAATGATAAAGAAACAAAAGAAAGAGCTGATAATTTATTAGAAATGTTTCGCTTATCAGACAAGCTGGATTGGCTGCCCGTTCATTTTTCAAAAGGAATGCAGCAAAAAATGATGTTAACCAGTGCTTTCATGCTTGATCCTGAACTAATAATTATTGATGAGCCTTTTGTTGGCCTTGATCCAGTAGCAATTGATGACCTTTTGCATTTGATTAAACAAAGAAAAGACGAGGGCAAATCAATTTTAATGTCAACTCACATTTTAGCAAATGCACAAGATTTGGCTGATAAATTTGTTTTATTAAATCGTGGACGAATCAAAGCACAAGGTAATTTACAAGAAATTGGTCAAACTGTTGGGATGGAAAATGCTAGTCTCGAAGAGATTTATTTAAAAGTTGCAAAATCCGAGAATTCCAAATGAAAAAAATCTATCATAACCGTTTTCAAGAAAATTTAGCCAACAATAGTAAATACTTAAGGTATGTATTTAACGATCACTTTATTCTGATTTTATTTATTTTAATGGGATATTTAGCTTATCTTTATTCTCAAAATTTGAATTCAATTTTAAGCCTTAATCCGTACTTACTTAGGGCAATAATAGCTATTATTTTTTTTATTGAACTTAATAGTTTTAATTATGTAACTCTGCTTAAGAGGCCAGATCAGAGTTTTTTATTACCAGCTATTAGTAAATTTAAAGAAAATTTTGCATTTGCAACAACTTACAGTATGGCTCTACCGACCATTACTTTTGCTTTAAGTAGTTTAGCTGTATTTCCAATTATTAATAAACTAGATCATACCCATGGTCCTTTTGTTTGGATATTGATTTTAGCTGGACTCATTTGCCTGCAGTTAGCATTATTTAATAGCTTTAAAAGTAAAATTTATGGCAAATTTTCTGGATTAAAATTTAACATATCAATTTTATTTTTGAATTTAATTGTCATGATTCCTATCGTTGTTGGAAAATATTATTTATTTTTAGGATTATCCTTCTTGTATTTAATCTTATCGGCTGCAATTGATAAGATTAAAAAAGAATCAATCTTTAAAGTTGATTTTTCGATTGATTCCGAAATAAGGAGACAAAGTCGAATTAATAAATTTTATTCACTGTTTGTTGATTTGCCAGACAGTGAAATTCAAATAAAGAGAAGAAAATATTTAGATTTCGTTAAGTCTAATAAATCTTCTCAAAAGAATTTATTTTGGAAAACTTTTTTAAGAGCTGGAAACTACCTTGGCCTTTTTTTGAGATTACTTTTGATTAATGTAATTATTTTGCTTTTGTTTAGAAATTCTATCTTTTCATTAATTTTAAGTTTCATATTGCTATATTTATTGCTTTTTCAGTTAATTCCAATTTATCAGCAAGTGATTTCAAATTTTTGGTTTAGAATATTCCCGACAAAGAAAAGCAATTGGATTAAATTATTCCAAAAATTTTTGATTGAGATAGGTGTGACTTATACAATTATAAATTCATTAGTAATGATGGATAATTACCATTATAATTTTATTAATGCGTTTATCTTTTTGGGAGGTGGAATTGTTTTTACAATTTTAATTACTAAACTTTACATTACTTCTAGAATAAGGAAAATTTTTAACCATTGAGAATGAAAAGAAAGCCGTGGGCTGACGAATTATACGAACAAAATCAAAATTTTTATAAAAAATTCCCTTACGACATTAAAGGAAATTGGCATAACTTTTTTGGTAACGATAAACCAATTGAATTAGAGATTGGTTCAGGGAAGGGTGGCTTTATCACTCAATTAGCCAAAATTCATCCTGAAAAAAATTTTATTGCCTTAGAAATTAATGAAATGGCTTTAGCTTATCTGTTAAGAAAACAATTTGAACTTAAGCTGCCTAATTTGTTTTTAATTATTGGAGACGCGAAAGAAGTTGATCAATATTTTGAAAAACAAGAAATCAACAATATTTACTTAAATTTTTCAGATCCATGGCCAAAGTCTAGACACGAAAAAAGACGATTAACTTCTCCAGGATTTTTAGATCGTTATCAAAAAATTTTGAATAAAAATGGAAAGTTGACATTTAAAACTGATAATCAAAGTTTATTTATCTATTCGATTAAAACTATTGCCAATAAATCAGAAGCAATAATTGATAAACTTACATTTGATTTACACAACAGTGAATTTGTAAAAGAAAACGTAGAAACAGAATACGAAATTAAATTTTCAAAAAAAGGTGCCCCTATTTATATGTTAGAAGCCCATTTTAAAAAAGGAGATAAAGATGAATAAATTTAGCGGAAATGAAGGAGACTTAAATCAAGGTCTGAATATTTTAGTATTTACGGCTGACTGGTGCGGTGATTGCAAGTTTATTAAACCTTTCATGCCATTAGTAGAAAAAGAATATTCTCAATTTAATTTTATTGAAATTGATATTGACCAACACAAAGAATTAGCAGAAAAAATGTCGGTTAAGGGAATTCCGAGTTTTATAGCTCTTAACAATGGTGAAGAAATTGGAAGATTTGTTAACGGAGATCGAAAAACAAAGGAAGAAATAGATCAATTTATTAGTGGGTTAAAGTATAAATGATAATTGCAAGTATTAATCAACCAGCTTTTGGGGACAGCATTTGGCTTGATTTTAGTAAAAATTCAGATACTGATTTCAAAGTTTATAAAAAAGAAGATATCGTAGTTATTGAAGATTCTAATGATAAATTGATTGGTCTCAATTTATTAAATTGGAGTAATAAATTAAACATAAATAAGAATAGTGGTTTTATTCCGATTTCAAGCGATGAAATTGAACTTATTTCCCAAAAATTGCCTGAATTTAAGGATTTTTTAATTTCTGAGTTAAAGAGGCCTTACTTTGTAGTAGGTGTTATTAAAGAAATAAAAGAACATCCAAAACTTCAAAAGCTAAAGATTATCAAAGTTGAAATTGGTCAAAAAGAGCTTCTTCAATTAGTTTCAGGATCGATCAATTTAAAAGTTGGTCTTAAAACCGTAGTTGCCCAAACTGGAGCAATTATGCCAAATGGCAGCAAAATATTGGCTTCAAAAATAGGGGGAATTGAAAGCCCTGGAGCACTATGTAATCGAGCTGACTTAAATTTAAGTTCCCCTGAAATTAAAGGAGCTATTGAAATTGATGATTCAAGTATTCAACCAGGAAGTGACTATGCTTCTGTTGAAAATATCATTTACTAAGAGGACAAAATGATCGATCGTAATGGAAATTATTTTATTATTGGAATTAAAGGCTCTGGTCTTAGCGCATTAGCTGCAATCATGCAAAATGATGGACTGAAAGTTGCTGGTTCTGATATTCCAGATTATGTCTTTACCCAAGATAAATTAGAAGAAGAAGGAATTCCTGTTTATCCCTTTGATCCAGATAATATTAAGGTTGGGCAAATCATAATTCAGGGAAATTCTTTTAATGAAAACCACCCCGAAGTTAAAAAAGCTCAAGAATTGGGTTTGCCAATAATGCGCTATCATGAATTCTTAGGGGAATATCTCAAAGATTATACTTCGATCGGAGTTTCAGGAGCCCACGGAAAAACTACAACGACGGGTTTGCTTTCTAATATTTTAAATAAAAAAGAAAAAATTAATTATTTGATCGGCGATGGATCTGGACAAGGAAATCCAAAATCTAATCTTTTTGTTTTTGAAGCAGATGAATATGAACGCCATTTTACAAAATATTATCCAGATTATTTAATTATCACAAATATTGACTTTGATCATCCGGACTATTTCAAAGATCTCTCTGACGTAGTAGATGCTTTTAATACAATTGCGAACCAAACAAAAAAATTAATTGTGGCTTTTGGTGATGATTCAAATACTCATAAATTAGAAACTAATTGTCCGATTAAATATTTTGGATTTAAACTGGAAAACCAAGTCCAAATTGTTATTACGGAAAGAAAGACTAATACAACTATTTTTAAACTAGTTGAAAAAGATCAAACGTTAGGGACGTTTGAAACAAGTTTACCTGGACATCAATATGTTATTGATACTGCTGCTGCCATTTTGATTGCAAAAGAGTTAAAGCTTTCTAATAAGCTCATTCAACAACAAATTAGTAATTTTAAAGGAGTAAAAAGACGATTTAATATTTCTAATTTTAAAGATGTAACTATAATAGACGATTATGCTCATCACCCTAATGAAATTGCAGCTTCTATCGATTCTGCCCGTCAAATGTTTCCAAATCAAAAATTGACGGTAGTTTTTCAACCACATACTTATACAAGAACTGCTAAATATTTAAATGATTATGGAAAAGTCTTATCTGCTGCAGATAAAATTTTTATTACTGATATTTTTTCTTCTCCTCGAGAAAAATCAGGCAGTGTGACTAACAAAGATATCGTTAATTTGATCGGAAATAAAGCAGAGACTATCAGAACTGATGACCTCGAACATTTAACTCAAATAAAAAACGGAGTTATTTTATTTATGGGAGCAGGAGACATTCAGAAATATGAAAAAGCTTATTTAAAAGATTACCGTTCTTAAGACTGATTGACTTTAATAACTAATTAGGTAGAATTTACTTATCGGAGGTAAGTGTTTATGCAAAATGATCCTTATAATAACAATGAAGACCGGATAGTTGGAAATCGAGATCAACAGACGGGTGGTCCAAAAATACGAGTAAACAGTGAACATGATTCTGAATTATCTAAATATTTTGGTTTAGTTTATATGATCATGTTTGCTGGAGTTGCGATCACCACATTTATTTCTTGGCTCCTTGCTTATCCTTTAAGAGAAACATTCGTTGATTTTTTGTATAAGGGAGGCACTTTTGCAATTTTACTTGTTACATTTGCTCCCTTAGTTTTAGTTTTTGTGATGGGACATAACGCTCGTAAAGATGCCTCTAAAACAGTAAATTTAGCAATATTTTTTATTATGTCGGCGTGCTATGGTATTACTTTATCTGTCACTTTAATGGCAAGTAATGTAGGAAGTATTGTTAATGCCCTTGGAGTAACTGCAATTATATTTTTATTGATGTCTATTGTAGGAAGGAATACAAAAAATGACCTACAAAGAGGCCGAAGAACGGCGATGATAATTTTAATAGGTGTCATTGCCATTTCAATAATTAATATATTTTTACGTTCGACAATGATGGAATGGATTATTGATTATGCAATCTTAGGAATCTTTACATGGCTAATCGCAAGTGACCAACAAAATATAAAAACTACTTATTATCAATTACAGGATAGTGGTGCATCAAGCACCACGATGTCAAATTATGCAACATGGTCAGCTTTGGATCTTTATCTTGATGTATTAAATATTTTCATGGTTTTAATTGAAATATTTGGTGGCGGGAATAGCCGTAATTAGCACGTTTTTTGTTTAAAGGCGAAAATTTCTTAAAGAAATTTTCGCTTTTTTTAACCTTTAACAGAATTTTTCGATACAATAAAGCTATGACTAAAGAAAAATTACTGCTACTTGATGGCAATTCACTTACTTATCGTTCCTTCTTTGCGTTAAATGTTAAAAACTTTACCAATCACGAAGGAATCCCTACTAACGCAATATATGGATTAAAAAGAATTTTAGATTCAATTATGAAGGAAGTTAAACCAACAAACGTTTTGGTTGCTTTTGATGTTTCTGATAAAACATTTAGAACTAGAATGTACGCTGATTATAAAGGTTCTAGGTCAAAAATGCCTGACGAATTATCAATACAATTCCCATATGTTTTTGAAATGCTTAAATTATTAGGTATAAAAACATATCAGCTTTCTGACTATGAGGCTGACGATATCATTGGAACATTAGCAAAAAAAGCTAATACTAATGGTATTGATGTTGCTATTGTTACAGGAGATCGTGACTTAACTCAATTAGTCCGCGAAAATTCAACGGTTTTTATTACCCAAAAAGGGTTTAGTAATTATGAAACATATACTCCTGAACACTTGAAAGAAAAACTAGGAATAAGTCCTCAGCAAATAATTGATATGAAAGCTTTGACGGGGGACACTTCAGATAATTATCCTGGTGTTCAAGGAATCGGTGAAAAAACTGCCTTAAAATTATTAAAACAATTTCCTAGTGTTGAAGAAATTTACGATCATATTGATGAACTAAAAAAAAGTAAAATGAAAACAAATTTACTTCGTGATCGTGAACAGGCATTCAGGGCTAAACAACTTGCAACTATTAACACTGATTCGCCAGTTAAAATAACGATTGATGACACAAAAATTCAACCAATTGATGAGGAAAATTTAAACAAATTTTTTAAAAAACTAGATATGAAATCTTTTATTTCAAGCTCTAATAATTTAAAGAAAATAGAAAAGAAAGTTCCTCCATATAAAGTTTTAAATAGTGAAAATATTGACGAAGTTAAAGATTTAAAAGAACCATTAATATATTTTGAAACTTTCGATAGTAATTATCATCAAGCTGACATCAAAGCATTTATTATCTCTGAAAGAGATAAAATTTTTGTAAGCAAAGATTTAAAAAATTTAAATGATGATCTCATTTCACATTTCTCTAAGATCTGGACCTTTGATGCTAAAAAAACATTTATTTTAGCTAATCGCTATCATCTTTCTTTACCTAAAATCGGTTATGATCTCATGATTTCTTCTTATGTCGATGACTCAGGTCATAGCAATGAAGGCCTTACGGCTACAATTAATGATTATTTTGATGATTTTATTTTATCTGATGACGTTGTTTATGGTAAAGGCGTTAAAATTGCAATGCCGGAAAATGATAAATCATTATACGAACATTTAGTTAAAAAAGCTGAAGGGTATTTTTTAAGTAAAGATGTTGTCGATGCTCATCTAAGGATGCATGAACAAGAACGGCTTTTAAATGAGATCGAATTACCCCTTTCGATGGTTTTAGCAAAGATGGAACTGGAAGGGATTAAATTAAATAAATCTGAACTTAAGAGCATGGGAAAAGAATTTGATTTTAATATAACTGATCTTCAATCAAAAATTTATACTGAAGTTGGTCAAGAATTTAATTTAAATTCACCGAAACAATTGGCTGACATTCTCTTTAATGTTATGAAATTGCCACCTTCAAGAAAAACTAAGACCGGATATTCTACTTCTGTAGATGTACTGGAAGAATTACGACCCCATTCACAAGCTGTTGGTTGGATTCTTGATTACCGACAACTCGCAAAATTAAAATCTACTTACATTGACGGATTACAAAAATTTGATTTTGGTGATGGGATAGTTCATACAAGATTTTTACAAACTATGACCTCAACCGGTCGACTTTCTTCAGTTGATCCGAATTTGCAGAATATTCCTGCTCGCGGCTCTGGAAAAATAATCAGAAAAGCATTTACTTCAAGACAAAATGGTTGGAAATTGTTCTCTTCAGATTATTCTCAAATTGAATTAAGAGTTTTGGCACATATTTCTGGAGATCCAAATATGATTAAAGCCTTTGAAGACGATCGAGACATCCATCAAGCGACTGCCGAAAAAATATATCACTTAGAACCTGGATCTGAAATAACGCCTGATATGAGAAGAGTTGCTAAAGCAACTAATTTTGGTATCGTATACGGAATTTCTGATTATGGGTTAGCTAAGAATATTGGCGTAACCAGAAAAGATGCTGCAGCATTTATTCAAGCTTACTTTGAACAATATCCAATGGTTAAAACATTTATGGATAATTCAGTAAAATTTGCAAGAGAAAAAGGATACGTTGAAACTTTATCATTAAGGCGTCGATATTTACCGGATATTCATGCTAAGAATTTTAATTTAAGACATTTTGCTGAAAGAACTGCAATGAATACACCAATTCAAGGCTCCGCTGCGGATATAATTAAAATAGCAATGATTAGTATTCAAAATTATCTTAATGAACACCAGTTAGAGACTAAAATGATTCTCCAAGTTCACGATGAATTAACCTTTGAAGTAGCACCTGGAGAAGAGGATTCGATTAGTTCAATCGTACCGAAATTAATGGATTCTGCATTTAAATTAAAAGTTCCACTTAAGGTGGAAAGTCATTTTGGTCAAACCTGGTTTGATGTACATTAGTAGAGGAAAAAAATGCCCGAATTACCTGAAGTGCAAACAGTTGTTAATAATCTAACTCCTTTAATTATCGATCATACTATTAAAAATATTGATGTTTATTATCCTAAGATGATCCAAAACGATTTAGATGAATTTACCAATACTTTAAAAGGTTTAAAATTTACCGGAATTAGAAGAAGGGGTAAATATATTCTATTTGATTTAAATCATGGGAAGACTTTAATCAGCCATTTGAGAATGGAAGGAAAATACAGTGTTTTGGAATCTAGCGATCAAATTCCAAAACACACTCATGTTGTTTTTAATTTTGATAATGGTCAAAGATTAGCGTATCACGATACTCGCAAATTTGGCCGAATGCACCTTGTAGATACTTCTAAAGTTGACGTTACTAAAGAAATTAAAAAATTAGGCCTTGAACCTTTTGATAAATCATTTACTGGTGATGCACTATATCAATTACTAGAAAAGAAAAAAGGAAAAATAAAAGTCGTTTTACTCTCCCAAGAAGTAGTAGTTGGTTTAGGAAATATTTATGTAGACGAAGTTCTTTATTATGCTAAAATTCATCCTGCTTCAATTGCCAATCATTTAACCAAGGAAGATGCTGAATTAATTTGTGAAGGCTCAAAGAAAATTTTAAAAAGTGCAATTAAGTATGGTGGAACTACGATCTTTAGTTTTAAAAATGCTAACGGACAGATTGGGCACTTTCAAGATCATTTAAAAGTTCATAGCCAGGATGGTAAAACTTGTGAAAGAGACGGTAATCCAATTAGTAAAATTAAGTTAGATGGCCGATCTACTTACTTTTGTTCAAAATGTCAAATTCTCAAATAATTGGAATTACCGGGGGGATCGGAACCGGCAAATCTTACGTTGGAAACATAATCCGCTCACTTGGATTTCTTGTTTTAGATTCTGATAAAATTGCCCACGATGTTTTAAATGAAAATAAAGTAATTGAAATTATCGAAAATAATTTTGGAGCCGAAGTTCTAACAGAAAACGGATTAATTAATCGAAAAGCTTTAGGCAATATTGTTTTTAAAAATTCTCTAAAATTATCTTTACTTAATCATTTATTAGATCCTTATTTGAGATCTGCCATTATAAATCAATTAAAAGTTGCATCAAAACCAGTTTTCATTGAAATTCAATTATTATATGAACAGCATTATGAAGAATATTTAGATCAAGTCATAGTAATCTATGCAGATAATCAAACTGCTGCTAATCGAATTCAGGAAAGAGATCATGTTAATCTAGATTTTGCAAAAAAGAAAATTTCCAGCCAAATGCCGATTAGTGAAAAAATCAAAAAGGCAGACTATGTTATAGATACAACTAAGAATAATGTTAAAGAACAGGTTATAGATTTTTTAAATAAAATAGATCTTTTGAAAGTTAATAAGGAGTAAAAATTGAAATGTCCTAACTGCGGTTATGCCGATACAAGAGTTGTTGATAGTAGACCAACAAAACTAAATACGGCAATTAGAAGAAGAAGACAATGTGAAAAATGTAAATTTAAATTCACTACTTTTGAAAAAGTAGAGTCTACTCCTTTAGTAGTTGTCAAAAAAAATGGTTCTAATCAAGTCTTTGATCGAAATAAAATATCAAGAGGACTAGTTAGAGCTGCTGAAAAAAGAAATATTAGTCAGGATGTTCTAAATAAGATTGTTGATGAAATTGAAGAGCATATTAGATTAAGCAGTGAATACGAAGTAACAACGAGACAAATTGGAGATATGGTTATGAAAAAACTTGCAGTTGTTGATGAAGTTGCATACATCAGGTTCGCTAGTGTTTACCGTGAATTTTCAAGCATTGATGTGTTTTTATCAGAATTACAAAGCATGTCTCGAAAAAATAAAAAGAAAAAATCCAAAATTGATAAAAATTCAAATTAAAAAGTTAAAGAGGAAAGTTTGAATGGATGAACACCAGTTGCATCCGAGAGATGGCTTTTTAGTAACCAATATTAATTATTTTTCTGATTTTAGTAATCAAGTGCTGACTGATCTGTATTTGCCCATTATTGGCAGTAAACCTTATACTTTATATCTGTACTTATGGAGCTTGACCTCTAAAAAAATAGTGTCAATCGATCGTTATCAGCATACTCGTTTAATTAATTCTGTTGGCGAAAGCATTGAAGAAATTAAAAATTCATTAGTTAAACTTGAAGGAATTGGTTTAATTCGAACTTTTTTTAAAAAAGACATTATTGGAACGCTTTTTTTATATGAGTTATCTTCACCTGTAAGCCCTGATCGTTTTTTTAGTGATGATCTTTTATCTGCTTATCTTTGTGAAACTGTAGGCGAAAAAGACTATTCAGATTTATTAGAAAAATATACTCTTCATCCAGCAAATAAAGAAAAATTTACTGAAATTACGGCTTCTTTTTTTGATGTATTTAATTTAGACAGCGTTAATTTTGTAAACCAAAAGTCTAACCTAAATTACCAAGAAGAAAGAATTCCTAATCATCAGAAGTTTGATCAAAAGTTATTTCTAACTTTAATGGAAAAATATGGAATTGAAGATACAATTATTAATCAGAATTTAAGACAATTTCAAGATTTATCCTCTTTTTATAACGTGAACGAGCTAGAGTTATCCAATGCAATTATCAATTCAAATTGCATTCAAAAGGATCATTTTTCTAATGATAAATTGATAGCTTACTTTAATCAGAGAACAAGTAATAAAAAATTTGATCCTAAAAAAGTATCCGATGATGATTTACAAGATCTTAACGAAGCTGACAAAAAGATTATTGAAAAAGCTACTTCTTTATCACCGTTAAATTTTTTAAAACTTATGAAAGAGCAGTTCGGCGGATACATCACAAATTCTGAAGCGTCGATTCTTCAAAAACTGGTTCGAAGGCAAGTTTTACCTAATGAATTGATTAACATTATGATGTATTATGAAGCCAAAAATTATCCAACTATTTCTCAAAGGGTTTCAGATACAATTGCTAATGATTGGTTAAAGCATCAGATTCAAAGCCCAGCAGAAGCTTTAAAATACATCAACAACTTTAAAAATAAAAAGCCCAAAAAATCAGTTTATTTTGATAAACGAAAGAAACCTGTTCCTAAATGGTTTAACGAAGATAATCAATCAAATATTGAGAGAAAAAATCAACCTGATGTCAATGACATGATAAAAAAAGAAGAACGTAGACGTAAGATGTTAGAGGGGAAAAATAATTGAAAAATATTTCAAGTGTTTTAAAAGAGTATATGCAAACACACAACATGGCCCCTCGGTATCAGGAATTATTAAAAAATATCTTACAAGACCCGGATGTTTTATCTTTTTTAGATAAAAATAAGATTGATCAAAACTCTGTTGTATTTAAACGAGGAATTATTAAGATTTTTGAGTTTTATGATGCCAAGCAAGAATCTGATTCCAATTATTTGCCGAAACTTCTGCTTCAAAATAATCAAATTCAAGTTGAATATTATCCAAGTGAAGAATTAATTAAAAAACAAAAATCAGAACAAAGAAATCAACTTTTTCACTTACTATATCTTCCAGAGAATATTAAACAAGCAAATTTTGAATCGTTTGAACAGGCTGGACGAGAAAATGCATATTTAGAGGCAATTCAATTTACTAATCAATTAATAGCGCAACCAACAAAATTTATTAAAAGTCCATATTTTTTTGGTAAATTTGGAGTGGGAAAAACATATTTATTGGGAGCGATCGCCAATGATCTTGCAAATAATAATATTGAAACGTTATTTGTCCATGTTCCAACGCTTGTTGTCGAATTAAAAAACTCAATCGGCAATAATTCTTTAGCGGACTTAATTAATAAAATCCGCACTTTCCCAATTTTAATTCTTGACGACATTGGCGCAGAAAACTTAAGTTCATGGGTTAGAGATGATATTTTTGGAACAATTCTTCAATATCGAATGGACGCACGCTTACCAACACTTTTTTCTTCGAATTTCAATTTATCTGAATTGGAAGATCATCTTCGCGAAACTCGTGATGAGTATGACCTTGTTAAAGCCCGCAGAATTATTGAAAGAATTAAATTTCTTAGTACAGAAACAGAAATTTATGGAAAAAATCGGCGAGAATAATTTCAATGTTCATAAAATGCTGTTATATTATATAAGTTATCTAATCTTACGGCTATTGCCGTTTTTTTATGAAGGAGCATTATGGTAAAAATAACTTTACCCAGTGGTGACACTAAGGAATACACAAATAACATTTCTGTTTTAGAAGCAGCAAAAGAAATCAGTCCTAGTTTAGCTAAAAAAACAGTTTTTGCTACTGTTAATGGAATTGATCAACCCCTTAATTTTAAGCTTGAAAATGATGCAAATTTAGTTTTGCATACCAAAGAAGAAGAGGCCAGTCTTAATAGTTTAAGAGCAACCGCATCTTTTTTTCTAGGTCATGCAATAAAAAGTTTTAATTCTGAAGCAGTTTTAGGTGACTGTGGCTTTTCAGATGACGGATTTTATTACGATAGTGATATTCCCTCAGGACAAATATCTGCTGATGACTTACCAGCAATAACTGAAATTCTTAATAAAGATATTAAGGAAAAAAGCACTTTAACAAGTATTCATACAAGTATTGATGATGCTATTAATGAATTTAAAGATAATACTTACAAAGTTGAACTTCTAAAATCTCTTAAAGTTAAAGATGTTTATATTAATAGTTGGAATGGATTTAAGGATTTTTCAACTGTTCCGCTTTATACGAATTACGACCAAATTAAATATTTTAAGCTCTTATTTGTAGCAGGAGCTTATTTCTTAGGTAAGTCAAGTAATAAAATGTTTCAAAGAGTTGCAGGCACTGCATTCTTTAGCCAAAAAGAACTTGACGAAGATGAAGAAAAGAGAGAAATTGCACGTTCTCACGATCACAGAGTTCTTGGCCAACAACTTGATCTTTTCTTTGTTGACCCTAAAATTGGTGCTGGTCTTCCATACTGGTTACCAAAAGGAGCAACGATTAGAAGAATTGTTGAAAGATACATTATTGACAAAGAAGTCGCTGCAGGATACGAACATGTATACACTCCAGTATTAGCTAATCTTGATCTTTACAAAACATCTGGGCATTGGGCTCATTATCGCGAAGATATGTTTCCTCCAATGGATATGGGAGATGATGAATTACTTGAACTTCGTCCGATGAATTGTCCTTCTCATATTGAAGTTTATAAACATAAGCCAAGAAGTTATCGAGACTTGCCTTTTAGAATTGCAGAGCTAGGCATGATGCACCGTTATGAAAAATCAGGCGCACTTTCTGGATTACAGCGCGTTCGAGAAATGACTCTTAATGACGGTCATACTTTTGTTGCACTAGATCAGATTCAAGACGAATTTAAAAAAGTTTTGAAATTAATGATGGAAGTATATCGAGATTTTGATATTAAGGATTATAAATTCCGTTTAAGTTATCGTGATAAAGCTAACACTGAAAAGTACTTTGATGACGATGAGATGTGGAATCGTTCACAATCAATGCTTAAAGGTGCGATGGATGATTTAGGACTTGATTATTACGAAGCAGAGGGAGAAGCAGCTTTTTACGGTCCAAAATTAGATGTTCAAACTAAAACTGCAATGGGAAATGAAGAGACAATGTCTACTATTCAACTTGATTTCATGCAGCCTGAAAGATTTAAATTAACTTATGTGGGAGCTGATGGTGAAGATCATCGACCAGTAATGATTCATCGTGGAATTGTTGGAACAATGGAACGATTCGTATCTTATTTAATTGAAATCTATATGGGTGCATTTCCTACCTGGCTTGCTCCAATTCAAGTTGATGTGATTCCTGTAAATAATGAACACCATAGTGATTACGCTAAAAAAATCGAAGATGATTTGAAAAAGAGTGGTTTAAGAGTCCAGACGGATTTACGTAATGAAAAAATGAACTATAAAATTCGTGAAAGTCAGACTCAAAAAATCCCTTATACTTTAATTGTCGGGGATAATGAAAAGAATGCTGGAGAAGTTACTGTTCGTCAATATGGTAAAGAAGAACAGCTAACAATGTCTGAAGAATCCTTCATTAAATTAATCAGTGAAGACGTTGCTAATTTTAGTCGCGAAACTAAATAGTTAAGAAAGATAGAAGCCGATAAGAGAGCCTTATTAATTGATAGGGTTCTTTTTTTTGATCAAATCTAGGAACTAATGGAATCAAAATTTGAAGAATTAAATATAAGTAATGTTTGTCAAAAACAAATATTACGATTATCCCAATTACAATTAAAATTACATAATTTACAAATTTTCTTTTTTCTAAAAAATTTTTAAAAAATATGCCGGATATGAATACTACAATCACCTTAAAAACGATTAAAAGGCTTAGAAAACCAATTAACGAGTATATAATTTCTAATAAGCCAAATATCCATAAGCCAATTTGGCTGGATAAACGGTTTAATTGTTCATTAGATGTTGTTTTTACCGTTACTAAAATTGATGTAATTATTGTTAAGAGTGAAAAATAAAAAGCTTTTTTAGACATCATTAAAATTACTATAATGATCGTTAATATCCAGCCAGCCACCCTTAAAATTTTATTATTTTGCTTTTGTCCCTTTATTTGATTAGAAGAAAAAAGTATAATTAACCAAAGTAAAACCAAAAAAAAGTTAAGATTTAACTTGATTGAAAAGTTCCTGCTCAAGAAAAAAGCTGAACCAAAAATGGTTAATATTTCAGAGCAAACTATTAAAATTAATCTGTTTACTGATTTTATTTTATTCATGGTTTTCATTATTTTTTAGAATAACATATATTTAAGGTGAAATATAAATGTCTAATAATTATTTATTTTCTTCGGAGTCTGTTTCTGTTGGTCATCCAGACAAAATAGCAGATCAAATTGCCGACTCGATTCTTGATGCAATTCTTTCACAGGATCCTGATGCAAGAGTAGCTTGCGAGGTGACTGTTTCTACTGGATTAGTCCTTGTTGTTGGCGAAATTAGCACAACTGGTTTTGTCGATATTCAGTCGATTGTTCGTTCAAAAATTAAAGAGATCGGTTACAAAGATAAAAAGTTCGGATTTGATGGTGATACGTGCGCCATCTTAACAGCTATCGATGAGCAGTCTGATGACATTGCACAAGGTGTTGATGATCCTTTTGATTCCAGCAATCAAGACGATGTCTTAAAAATTGGAGCTGGTGACCAAGGTGTAATGTTTGGATACGCAAATAACGAAACTGAAAACTATATGCCAATGGGTGTAGTTCTAGCTCATAATTTAATGAAAAGAGCTAAAAAAGTTCGTGAAGAAGGAATCATCCCTTATTTAGGACCTGATGCTAAATCTCAAGTTACTGTTGAATACAATGAAGACGACATACCTCAAAGAATAGATGCGGTTGTCCTAAGCACTCAGCATTTAGCTGACGTTGAATTGGAACAACTAAGAAGTGACGTTTTAGAACAAATCATCAAACCAGTCATTCCAGCAAACTTAATGGATGAAAATACTAAATTTTATATTAATCCAACTGGAAGGTTTGTACTTGGAGGGCCACAGGCAGATACTGGTCAAACTGGTCGAAAAATTGTTGTCGATAGTTACGGTGCATACGCAATAAGCGGAGGAGGAGCTTTTTCAGGTAAAGATCCTACAAAAGTTGATCGCAGTGCCGCGTACATGGCAAGATACGCAGCTAAAAACCTTGTTGCAGCTGGCGTTTCTCCTGAAATTCAGATTCAAGTTTCTTACGCAATCGGAGTTGAAAAACCCGTATCTTTAAATGTTAATACTTTTGGAAAAAGTAAATACTCTAATAGTCAAATAATTGATATTATTAATGAATTATTTGATTTTAGACCTGGTGCTATCATTCAAAAGCTTAATCTTAGACGACCTATTTACGCTAAATTAGCGGCATTTGGTCATTTTGGAAGAGATGACCTTGATCTTAGCTGGGAAAAATTAGATCAAGTTGATGAAATTAAAAAATTACTTTCAAAAGACCAACAAAACCAATAAACAACTGAAAATATTCGTTTTACGAATATTTTTTTTTGAAAATAGCATTCAATTTTTTGCTAGATTTTATAGAATATAGACTATGAAGTTCTTGGAGGGTAATTTTGGAAACTAGAAAAGAGCGTATCAACGCACAAATTGAAAGAAACAAAAGATATCAACGGAAGTGTAAAGCTAGAAAATTTGGAAAAATTTCTTTATTTACGGGAACTAGCTTAGGCTTAGCCGGTATTTTTGCTAACTCAGTTACTACAAAAGCCGTATCTTCCAAAGTTCAAATACAACAAAATAATAATGGAACAGTAAGCAACCCTGCACCAAATTCTAACTATAATTTTTCACAAGGCTTAAACCAAGTTACTTACTTAAGTCAGAGTCAGTATGATTTTTTAAGTAAAATTGCTCCTAGTGCTCAAAAGATAGCATCGGAGAATAATTTGTATGCTTCAATTATGATTGCTCAAGCTATTATTGAATCTGGTTGGGGCCAAAGTGGTCTTGCAAGTGCTCCAAATTATAATTTATTTGGTGTCAAAGGAAGTTACATGGGAGATTCTGTTTCAATGCCAACATATGAGCAGACTCCTGATGGGGCTTCTTATTCAATTGTTGCTGGTTTTGCAAAATATCCTAGTTACGAGGATTCAATGAAGGGTTACGTTCAGACCATGTTAAATCCTTTATACGTAGGTGCTTGGAGATCTACCACAAATAATTATCAAGAAGCTGCACGTTACTTAACTGGTCGTTACGCGACAGCTATAAATTACGGTGACACCTTAATTTCGATGATTCAAAAATACAATCTTTCTGTTTTTGACAGCAAAGAGTTTTCTGTTGATCCTGCTTTGAAAGGAATGAAAGTTTCAACTCAAAAGCAAACGTACAAAATTCAAAAAGGTGATTCCTTATGGGGAATTTCAAGGAAATTTAATGTTAAATTGGATAGCCTTTTAAAACTTAATAACTTAAAATTAGACAGTAAAATTTTCCCTAATCAAGTTATAACAATTAAAGAAGTCGATAAAGTTAACATTCCTAATGTGCAAATTGTTTCTAGTCCAGTTAGTGACAGTACTAACAAGCCAAGCCTTCCTCTTTCAACAAACTCATCAACTAATTCTAATTTAAGCAAAAATAGTGATTATGTTGTTCAAAAGGGCGATAGTTTATATCGAATTGCTTTAAAAAATGGTATTAGTCTAGAACAGCTTTTAAAAATAAATAATTTAAAAGCAGATTCTCCAATTAAACCAGGTCAGCTTTTAAAAATAACTGCTAATATTATAACTCCTAATAAACCTGTCGCTTCAAATTCTAGTGCAAATCATGATGTTAAAGGAAATACCTACACAGTTCAAAAGGGTGATAATCTTTATCAGATTGCCAGAAAAGTTGGAATCAGTTTAGATGAGTTACTCAAACTTAACAATTTAAAAGCTAATTCTGTAATTATGGTTGGGCAAAAGCTTAATATCCAAAAAGGAATAAATAAAGCACCATCTGTTTCTAAAAGCTCTACATTCTATACAGTTCAAAAGGGTGATACGTTATACAGTATTGCTAATAAAACTAAAACTAATTTAAATGAATTGCTAAGTTTAAACAATTTAAAATTAAATTCAGTAATTACACCGGGCCAAAAAATTATTATTAAGCAGAATGCCCCAGCACCAGTAACTCCTAATAAAAATCAAGGTAATCATGAAAACACGTCAGTTTATGTAGTTAAACAAGGTGACAATCTTTATAAAATTGCTAAAAGTAATGGAATCAGTTTAGATGAATTACTTAAGCTTAATAATTTAAAGGAAAATTCAGTTATCGTTGCCGGTCAAAAATTAATCATTAAAGGCAACGTAGAAAATATTAAAAATAACAAAGAAGAAAAAACTGATATAAGTAAAGATACAGCTTATACTGTTCAAAAAGGTGATTCATTATATGGAATTGCCCAGAAATCAGGAGTTACTGTTGAAGTCCTTTTAAATCTTAACAATTTAAAAGAAAATTCAGTTATTGTTCCTGGTCAAAAATTAATTATTAAAGGTTCATCAGAAAATAGAAATTCTGACAAACAACCTCAAAGTTCTGAAACTAAATCGGATGTACAAAATAAAGATTCTGTAAATCCAGATCCTATTAATAAATCAAATAATGATGAGAAGACGGTTGCTCCTGCGGGACAAAAAACATATACTGTTAAACAAGGTGATTCCTTGTATAAAATTGCAACTGCAAACAAAACTACGGTTAACATTTTGGAAAAATTAAATAATTTACCAGGCGGAGTAATTCTTCCAGGTCAAATTATTAAAATTCCATAGTTAAGTTTTTGTAAAAAAGGAATTTCCTATGAATTATTTCATAGGATTTTTTATTATAAATAAATAGGGGAATTAAAATGTATAATCACACAGCAATTGAGAAAAAATGGCAAAAATATTGGGATGAACATAAAACATTTAAAACTGAGGATTTCTCTAAAAATCCAAAGTACTACGTATTAGATATGTTCCCTTATCCATCCGGTCAAGGACTGCACGTTGGTCATCCAGAAGGATATACTGCAACCGATATTATGAGTAGGTTTAAAAGAATGCAGGGAAACAATGTTCTTCATCCAATGGGATGGGATGCATTTGGGTTACCGGCCGAACAATATGCCCTTAAAACAGGTAATAATCCTGCTGATTTTACAAATACAAATATTGAAACTTTTAAAAAGCAAATAAAATCTTTAGGCCTTTCCTATGATTGGGATCGTGAAGTAAGTACAATCGATCCTGGTTATTATAAATGGACGCAATGGATCTTTGAAAAGCTTTATGAAAAAGGGCTCGCTTACGAAGATGAAATTATGGTCAATTGGGCGCCTGATTTTCCTGGAGGCGGGATTGTTGTTGCCAATGAAGAAGTTATTGACGGCAAAACTGAGCGGGGAGGATACCCTGTATACCGTGTTCCCATGAAGCAATGGGTATTGAGAATAACTGCTTATGCTGATCGTTTGCTAAATGACCTTGATGATTTAGATTGGCCTGAAGCTATTAAGGAACAACAAAGAAACTGGATTGGCCGTTCAGAAGGTGCGGCTGTAAATTTTGTAACTGATAAAACTAATGACGAAATTCAAGTCTTTACAACTCGTCCAGATACTCTTTTTGGAGCAACATATATGGTGCTCTCACCAGAACATCCTCTAGTTGATAAAATTACTACTTCTGATCAAAAATCAGACGTGGAATCTTATAAAGAAAAAATTGCTTCTAAATCTGATCTTGAAAGAACTGACTTAAATAAAGAAAAGACCGGTGTCTTTACAGGGGCTTATGCGATAAATCCTGTCAATCAAGAAAAACTGCCGATCTGGATTGCTGATTATGTACTTTCAAGTTATGGAACTGGAGCCATTATGGCCGTACCAGCTCATGACGATCGTGATTTTGAATTTGCTGAAAAATTTAATTTGCCGATTAAATATGTAATTCAAAATAAAGTAGGAGAAATTGATGATTCCAAACCTTATACAGAGGATGGAATTCATATTAATTCTGAATTTTTAGATGGATTAGATAAACCGACTGCCATAAAAAAAATGATTGACTGGCTCAAAGAAAATAAAGTAGGAGATTCAAAGGTAAATTATCGTTTACGTGATTGGATTTTCTCACGTCAAAGATATTGGGGCGAGCCAATCCCAGTTATTCATTGGGAAGATGGAACTACCACTTTAGTTCCTGAAGATGAACTTCCTTTACAATTACCCCATCTTGATGATTTAAAACCTTCTGGTACGGGGGAATCTCCGCTTGCCAACGCAACAGATTGGATTAATGTAACGAGAGATGATGGTGTTAAGGGACGGCGGGAAACTAACACGATGCCTCAATGGGCAGGATCATCCTGGTATTATTTACGTTATATGGATCCAAATGATCAAAAATATTTAGTTTCCCCAGAAAAAGTAAACTACTGGAGAAATGTCGATCTTTATGTTGGAGGAGCAGAACATGCAGTACTTCATCTTTTATATGCTCGTTTCTGGCATAAATTCTTATATGACTTAGGCGTTGTACCAACTAAAGAACCGTTCCAAAAGTTGGTTAATCAGGGCATGATTTTAGGTACCAATCATGAAAAAATGAGTAAATCTAAAGGGAATGTGGTTAATCCTGACGATATAGTCAATGAGTATGGTGCGGATTCACTTCGAGTTTATGAAATGTTTATGGGCCCATTAGAACAATCAATCAGTTGGTCTGATGAGGGGTTGGTTGGTTCTAGAAAATGGCTTGATCGTATTTGGCGAATTTATATTGATGAAGATAGTGGTGAATTAAGTTCTAAAATAAGTGATCAACCAAGTCCTGATTTGGAATTTATTTATAACAAAACTGTTAAAGCGGTTACTGAAGATTATGAGAAGATGCGCTTTAATATTGCTATTTCTTCTTTGATGGTTTTTATTAATGAGGTTCAAAAATCAGATCATCTAAATCGAGAAATGGCAGTTAATTTTTTGAAGCTGCTTAACCCAATTGCACCACATATTACCGAAGAATTAAACGAAAAATTAGGGAATCATCACTCACTAACTTATACAACTTGGCCAACATACGATAAAGATAAAATTATCGAGAAAAAAATAACTGTTGCTATTCAAGTTAATGGTAAGCTACGAGGTACGATTGAATCTGATTTAGATGAAGATAAAGAAGTTCTGCAAAATAAAGCCTTAGAAATTGAAAATGTTAAAAAATTTATTGATGGGCATCAAATTATAAAAATCATCGTTATCCCAAATAAAATTGTCAATATTGTTATTAAGTAGGGCATTCCTTGGAGACTGAAAAAACTTCAAATTCAAAATTTATTAGTGGCTCAGCCTGGATGACATTTGGCAATGTAACCTCAAATTTGTTAGGGGCTCTTTATGTTATTCCTTGGTTAAATTGGTTACATCCTCATGATGCAGTTGCAAATTCACTTTTCTCAAAAGGGTATCAATGGTACGCTCTTTTCTTGGTAATTTCTCAAGCCGGGATTCCTGGTGCAATTTCTAAACAAGTTGCAAAATACAATGCTTTAAACGAATATTCCACCAGTAAAAAGATCTTTCAGCACGGGGCCCTTTTTATGATTGGTCTGGGCGCATTTTTTAGCTTTATTATGTTTATAATGTCACCCGTGCTTTCAGCTGGAGACAATCGGTTAATTCCGATTTTTAGATCTTTGTCAGTAGCCGTTTTAATTATTCCGGTTATGAGCCTTTTAAGAGGATTTACTCAAGGTTTCAACGATATGAGGCCTTCAGCGGTTTCTTTGTTAATTGAACAAATTTTCAGGATTATTTTTATTCTTGGTTCAACGTATCTAATTATTAAAGTTTTTAATGGATCCTATGTTACAGCTGTTGTTTTTTCAACATTTGCTGCTTTTATTGGAGCAATTTTTTCGCTTTTATATCTTCTTGCTAATATTTTTTCTCATAAAAGAAAGTACCATCTTAATGTAAATGTTAACAAATCAAAACTAGCTACAACAGATCTCTTTATCGAAATTATTAAACAATCGATCCCTTATATTTTTACCGATTCTTCGATTACGCTATTTTTTTTAATTGATCAATACACCTTCAACAAAGCAATGTCATTAGTCGGTAAATATTCTAAGAGCAAACTGGACTTCTTTTATGCCTTATTTGCAGCTAACGCAAATAAATTAACAACAATTGTTTTATCACTAGCGGTTGCTATGGCAGTGAGTCTAACGCCACTTTTATCATCAATGATTACAAAAAAAGAGGGTAAAAGGATTAGAATTCAAATTAAAAAAATACTAGAAATTTTTAATTTTATTATTTTTCCGGCTTCTTTAGGCGTACTTGCAGTTGCAACGCCTCTTTATACGATTTTTTATCGTTATGATAAATTAGGCATCTTAATTCTACAAATTTCAGCTGTTGCATGTATAGTTGAAGCAATGTTTATGGTTCTTTGTGCTATATTTCAAGCGCTGTATTTTAATCTAAAGGCAATTAAGTATTTATTTGTTGGAATTATTTTAAAAATGATTTTTCAGTTTCCATTTATTTATTTTTTCCACGAAAAGGGTGCTATTATAGCAACAGGAATTGCAATCTTTATTACGTGTATTCTAATGTACCGAGAATTAGTCCATACTTTTTCTCTAAAAACCAAATATTTTACAAGAAGATCAATCGGACTATTAATTAGTGCAATTATAATGTGCATTATAACTGGTCTTACAGTTAATTTAATTTATTTATTTATCAATCCGCAAGATAGATTTCTAGCTGTTTTAATCCTTTTGGTAGGAATAATAATCGGTATTTGTGTTTACGGTTTTTTGGTTCTAAAAACCAATTTAGCCAGATATGTTCTTGGAAAAAAATTATACAGTCAAATGAAAAATTATATTCCTTTTTTATAAATTAGTTTTAATTGAAGGAATTAGCTTAGAGTGATATATTATTTAACGGTGATATATAAAACACGATTACATTAAAAGGAGTTTTGAAGATGTCAGGACATTCAAAATGGCACAATATCCAGGGACGTAAAAACGCTCAAGATGCAAAAAGGGGCAAAATTTTTCAAAAAATATCTAAAGAGCTTTATGTTGCAGCTAAATCAGGGGGCCCCGATCCTTCTTCAAACGCTAATCTTCGATTAGTTATGGAAAAAGCAAAACAAGCAAATATGCCAAAAGATAATATCAAAAGAGCAATCGATAAAGCTTCAGGTGTTGGTGGCGCTAACTATGAAGAAGTTGTTTATGAAGGTTATGGACCGGGCGGAATTGCCGTATTGGTTTACACTTTGACTGATAACAAAAATCGAACTGCTACTCAGGTTAGAATGGCCTTTAGTCGCAACGGTGGAACTATGGGTGAAGCAGGATCTGTTTCTTATATGTTTGAACGCAAGGGAGAAATCATCATTCCAAAAGAAGATCAGGATATTGATGAAGATCAATTAACTCTTGATGCACTGGACGCGGGAGCTGATGATATCATCAATGAAGATGACTTTTATACAATTTATACTTCTCCAAAATCTTTAAATGATGTTAAAGAGGGACTTGAGAAATCTGGTTATGTAATTTCAAACGCAGAAGTGAGCATGATCCCAAATGTAACAACTAAAGTTCCAGAGGACAAAGAAGAAAAGTTTGAACATATGTTAGATGCATTAGATGATAGTGATGATGTATCTAGTGTTTACACAGCTGCTGAATAAGAATTTATTTAATTAGACCTTTAAAAGGGTCTTTTTTTTTGAATATTATTGTATATTTATAACTTAATTGGTATAATTGTTTTACTTTTTTCAAAAAAGTAAATTTTAAATGGGGGATAAAATATGAAAATTACTGTTCTTGGAGCAGGTGGAATGGGCAGCCGTTTTGCAATCATGTTACACAATGCTGGCAATGAAGTGAATCTTGTTGATGGTTGGCAGGAAAATATTGATGCAATTCGAAATAATGGAATTTCGGCTAATATGAATAATCAAGATATTAACGTAAGGCTTCCAATTTCAACGCCTCAAGAAATTGATAAAACTGGTAACAATGCGGATTTAATCATCGTATTCACCAAATCTAATCAATTACAGGAAACGTTTGAAGCTGTCAAACCAATTATCGGAAGAACAACATATGTCTTATGTTTATTGAACGGAATCGGTCACGAGGAAATTTTAAAAGAATTCGTTCCAACTAAAAATATTTTGCAGGGAATCACCATGTGGACAGCAATCATGGATGGTCCTGGCAAAGTAAGATTATCCGGTGACGGGAATGTCGAGTTACAAAATTTTGAACCTGAGGGAAAAGTTTTTGCTGAAAAAGTAGTTGATGTTTTTAATAAAGCTGGTTTAAATGCAAAATATAGCAACAATGTTAAATATTCTATTTGGCGAAAAGCTTGTGTTAATGGTACTTTAAACAGTCTTTGTACGATTCTTGAATGTAATATTGGACAACTTGGTAAAACTAAAGAGGCTGATACTTTGTTAAAAAAAATTATCGCTGAATTTGCAGCAGTTTCCGAAAAAGAAGGAATTAGATTAGACCAAAACGAAGTTTTTAATCATGTCAGTGAAACTTTTTCTGGAGTTGGTGAACATTATCCTTCAATGTACCAAGATTTAATCAAAAACCATCGATTAACGGAGATTAATTTTATAAATGGTGCTGTCACAAATAAAGGGGAGAAATATGGAATTTCAACGCCATATTGTGACATATTAACACAACTGATTCATGCAAAAGAGGAAATACTAAATGTAAGTTAGGGGAAAAATATGACAAGTGAAGCAACAACTCAAAAAATGACACCATCTGTATTTGCAAATAATGTACTAGCAGGAACTGCAACCGGGATAATCGTAGGTTTACTTCCTAACGCCGTATTATCTGGTATTTTAAAATTATTCGGAAACAATCCAATAACAGTCCAATTAACCAGAGTATTAGTTACATTTCAATTTACGACTCCATTATTAATTGGTGCATTAATTGCTTTAGCTTTTAATTTCAGCAAAATTGATATCGCAATAGTAGCAGGAGCTTCTTATGTCGGATCAGGAGTTACGCAATTTAATCCAGGTGCAGTTCATCCTGTTACAAAAGCTGCAGGTCTTTATTTATCAAATGGTACAGGGGATTTGATTAATACAATGATTACTGCATCAATTGCTGTTGGTTTAACACTACTAGTTGGTGAGAAATTTGGATCTGTGAAAATTGTTGCTTCGCCAATTATTGTCGGAGGAGGCAGCGGGTGGATTGGCGTTATAATTCTTCCTTATGTTGCCAAAATTACCGTATGGATTGGCAACTTAATTAATTCATTTACAGACTTACAACCAATTTTAATGAGTATTTTAATTGCCTGCATGTTTGCCGTAATTCTAATTACTCCAATTTCTACTGTCGCAATTGGTATGGCGATTCAACTTAATGGAATTTCTGCTGGAGCTGCGGCCATGGGTGTTGCAGCTGCAACCATCGTTCTTGTAGTTCATTCATGGAAAGTTAATAAATCCGGTTTAACTCTTGCGATCGCACTAGGTGCAATGAAAATGATGATTCCTAATCTTTTTAGACATCCAATCATTCTTTTACCGATTTTGACAACAACAATTGTTTCAGCTGTTCCAGTTGCTCTTTTTGGAATTTCAGGAACCCCTGCTTCAGCTGGATTTGGTCTTGTTGGTATAGTTGGACCGCTGGCATCAATCAGTGCAGGAAAAGCAAGTATTAATATCGTTATGGCTTTAATTGCATGGTTTATAATTCCAATTGCCGTAGCTGTACTTTCACGTTTTCTCTACCAAAATGTATTTCATATTTATGATGAAAAAATTGTATTTGCATATCTCGGCGAATAGTTATATAATGATAAAGTAAAATTAATATATATCATAAGTGACGTCATAGTAAAACTGATTTAAAAAAGAATTTTGTTCAATTTTGGACGAAGTTCTTTTTTTTTGCGTAATTTATCTTTGGGAGGAAATAAAAGAAAGGAGGAGCACACTGACAGCTTTTACAAAAATATCACAACAACTCCAAAAATGGATTAATGATCGCTATACTGATATCTACTTTTTGCCGCGGGCTGAAAAATATCAAATTGCTGGACAAGGTAAAAAAGGATTTGAAAATTTATATTACCTTGATAACCAGGCTGCATTAACTTTTATTAACTATTTTAAGTTTACTTCAGGTTTAAATTTAGGTGAAACAAGAAGACCGCAAATGGGTTCAATGGAATTTCTAACCAAATCAAATGAAAAAATTTATTTTAGAATTTCCACCATTGGAGACTTTAATAACCGAGAATCTTTAGTTTTAAGAATAATTTATCCAGTTATTAGTAAACTTAACTTATTTAGGCCGCAAGACTTAATTAATTTGGAACAATTTACCAAAAGACGTGGTTTGATGTTATTTAGTGGGCCTACCGGATCTGGCAAGACAACCTTAATTTATTATCTAGCACGAAAATTAGCATTAAAGTCGATGGTGATGTCAATTGAGGATCCGGTTGAAGTCTATGAGCCACTATTTTTACAAACCCAGGTAAATTTATCTGCAAATATGAGCTATTCTGAAATTATTAAGGCAAGTTTAAGGCATCGACCTGACGTTTTAATTATCGGAGAAATTAGAGATGAGAAATCAGCTCATGCTGCAATTACCGCATCTTTAAGTGGACATTTAGTATTTTCCACTGTCCATGCCAGAAGTATTTATGGAGTTCTTGAACGATTAACAGATTTAGGTATTAGTTCAAGTACGATCAAAAATTGTCTTAACTCAATCTGTTATCAGAGAATTATTCCAGATACAAATCAAAATCTTCAAACAATGACTCAGATTTTTGACGGGTTTAAAAGCGATTATCATTTTACCGAAAAACAAGTTTTAAAGTCTTGGCAAAATCAGTTAATAACTTCGCTAAAACTTGGACAGATCTCAAAAGAAACCTTCGAAAGGTATTTTTATGGCTAAGAATAAATTATCCAAAAAAGATCAGGCAATCATCATGATTCACATTGGAGAAATGATGAAAAATGGCTTTTCAATAATTCAATCATTAAATTTTTTAGAGGCTGTCTTTCCTAAATATAAAAATAAAATAAAAAAATTAATAAGTCGTTTACATAACGGCGAAATTCTAACAAGCGCGTTTGCTGAACTTGGCATCAAACAAAACATCATTGATCAGTTAGAAATGTCATACGCTCACGGTAACCTCCCTGAATCATTTATTAGTTTTGGAAAAATGCTTCAATACCGAAATACACAATCCAAAAAAATAATTCAACTTCTAATATATCCAGTTTTTCTTTTAATTATGTTAGGGGCACTCCAATTTGGATTGAAGGCTGCAGGTTTTCAAGCGATAACTGGCTCATCCGGGAGTAGTATCGACAAAATAATCAATGGAAGCTTTTTGTTAATTTTATTTTTAGTTTTATTCAGTCTGATTTTTTACTTATTTGTAAATTTTCAGCCCGTTTTTAAACAAGTTCTAATTTTAAAGAAAGTTCCATTAATTGGTAAAGCAATTTTAAATTATTACCATTATTTAATCATGTTTGACCTAACATTATTTGTAAAAAACGGATTTTCAATTAATCAAATGATTGCAATTTGTAAAACTAGGCCGAAAAAATCTTATCTTTACCAAATTAGTTGTCAAATTGAGAAAGATATCATCAACGGAACAGACTTAATTAAAATTATTCGTAAATATTTATATTTTCCTTCTGAACTTGAACAAATTTTAGGAAGAGGTTTAGAAACAGATAATTTAAAAATTGAGTTTGAAGTTTTAACAAATATTATTTATCAACGTTTATTAGAAAATATCGAAAAAATTATTAATAAAATTCAACCAGCCATGTTTCTATTTGTCGGCATTTGTGTAGTTATAGTTTATTTAAATATATTATTACCAGTATTTCAAATGATGAAAGGAATTTAAAATGAACCAATTAGTAAATAAAATCAAAAAAAATCACAAGGCACCAGCTTTTACCTTAATTGAAATGGTAATTGTGCTGTTCATTATTGGGTTATTAATGCTCTTAATTCTGCCAAACTTAAATAGTCAGAAGAAAAAAGCGGAAAATAAAACAGATAATGCCTTAGTTACAACAATTCAAACTCAAGTTAATCTGTACGAAGATGACATTGAAAAGCCAATTACGCTTGAAAAACTAAAAGACGCAGGAGCAATTAGTAATCAGCAAGTTGAACAAGCCAAAAAAGCAAAAATAAAAATCAGTGCTGATGGTAATGTTGGTATTGAAAATTAATAAGGAATTACCGGCTTTTACTTTAATAGAGACGATCATTACAATTTCGATTACTGTCATGGTAATAAATCTTTCCTTATTGATCCCCAAAAAAATCTTACAAAATCAAGAACTAACAAATTTCTCAAATGAAATAAATAAAAAATTTAATGTTTTAAAAGAGCGAGCTCTTGTTAATAATGAACAATTATTTGTTGAATTTGATCACGAAAGAGGAAAAATGACGGTAAAAGAACTCAATTCCCAAGAAACAAAAACTTGTGTTAAAGTACCTACATTTTTGTTTATTGTAAGAACTGTTCAAATCAGACTTTATGGTGAAGCAGGAATTTCTCCTACAACTATTTCTTTTCGTGACAAAAATACTAATGCTCTTTATCGTTTAACATTACAGATGGGGTGGGGGAATGCTTCTTTTGTTAAAGTATAAAAATAAAGCTTTCATCATGCTAGAAAGTATCATTTCCCTTAGCATTTTATCTCTTGGGGTTTTTAGCTTAACTAGTACATACATTTCAAGTATCAGAGCAACAAAAAAGTTCTCTGAGTCAGAGAACTTAGCATTTTGTATCAGAACTGCCGTTATTGCTAAGCAAAAGAAGACAGAAATTCCTCAACAAATCATTTTAAATAATATTAAATATCAAATTATTGTCCAGCAAAATAAAATTTGGGCCATTAATCTTAACAATCGTAAAAAGATGGAAATTACTTGGAATGAAAAATAAATATCCTGCTTTTTTATTGATTGAAGCAATAATTTCGCTTTTTATTACTTGCTTATCATTAGTTGTAATTACAATGATTGTAAATTGTGTTAAATCTGTCAATCAGAATATCACAAATAATTCAGTTAACGATTATCATCTTGCTGTAATTCAAAGAGATATTTATTTGGGTGATAATTTTGAACTAATGGAATTTTCCCAAGATAAATTAAAAATATCTAATATAACGAATTCTGGCACAATATTTTTAGAAAAATATAAAAACATGATTAGAGTTCGTGGAATTATGGGAGGTCATATGCCCCTTTTAACCGATATTGATAATCTTATTTATGAAAGAAGCAATAATGAAACTGTTAAAGAAACAATCTATAGTAACGGGAAAAAATTTGAAGGGTATCTATTTTTTTCGCCCACCCAAAAGTGAAGCAAGCATTATTTACAGTGTAGTTTTAATTTTTACTCTAATTTTAATAACAGTTCTTATGATCCAAAAAAATACAGTTGATGAAACTCAGTCAAGTAAATTAATAACGAATTTTTATTTAGCTGATTCCATTCGAAGGTTAGCCCCTGAAAATGCAGAAAAATTCACTACTAACCAAGGAATTTTACTAAAACAAAATGGTGTTACAATCGTTAAACTTAACAATGGTTACAAGCGAGTATTTAATCATTAGATGGTATCAGTAAAGAAATTTTCTCCAATGAGTTTTAACGAGTCAATAACGTTATTAAAACTGCTTAAGGTTGTGTACTCGTCAGTTTGATGCGCAAGATCCCATTCATTGGGGCCTAAAATAACAACTGGTAAATCAGGATTAGTTTTAATAAATAAACTAGCATCCGTTCCGCCTTTAATAATTCCAAGTTCAACTTTATCAGTGTTAAACCCTTTAGCTGTCATATTTTTAACAAACTGAACAAAATCACTTTTAGGATCTGTTTCAACGGGAACAAAATCATTTATTATTTTAAATTTTAAATTGTGATCTGGAATATCATTAATTTTTTTAATTTCTTGTTTCAAACGAGAAATTACTTCTTCGTTCGAAAAAGCCTTGGTTGGACGAATATTCCCCCGCAGTTCAGCATAATTTGGAATTGAATTAATTTGTTTGCCGCCTTCAATTATTGTAATGCTGTGGGGTACTTTTCCCAACAATGGATCGTCTGGTGCATCATCAAAAAGATGAGCCTCAGCGTTTAAAAATGGAATTAAGTTACTAATTGCGTTAACGCCTCTACTTGGTTCAGAACTATGTGCAGCAACACCATAACTTTCTATTCGGTAGTTTAAAAATCCAGAATGGGCATAAATAATTTTTCCACTTGTAGGCTCAGAGATAACCAATGCTGTTAAATCTTTTGAATAACCTTGATCTGTTAGCACTTCAGAACCAGGAGCACCATTTTCTTCACCATAAGTTACCAGCCAGCGAATTTTTCCCACTGGAATCTTATTTTCTTCTACTAACTCAATTAAAGCAATTGCCTGAGCAGCTAAACCGCCCTTCATATCAGCAGATCCCCGCCCATATACTTTTTCTCCTTCAATATGGGCCGAAAACGGATCATATTTCCAATCTTTTGGGTCAGGTACTGCAACAGTATCCATATGACCAGAAAATCCTAAAATTCGAGGATCTTCACCGGTTCCGATCTCAGCGATGAAATTGGCACGATCATCATTTAAAGGTAAAATTTCATTTTTTATGTGATATTCGTCAAACAATTTATGAAGATATTCAGCAACTTTAATTTCATGAGCATTAACCGAATTAATTTGAATCAGATCTTTTAATATTTCAATTTTTTTATTTTTATCCAAGTTTTATTCCCTCCTCTTGGAATGATTATTATTAAACAATATTACATCAGATCTGGTATTTTTAAAAAAAAGTTTGACAACTCTCAAAAAATGGTTTAAATTTTATGCATTATAAAACCAAACAAAGTGATTGGGAAAGTAAATTAATTTAATCTATACAGAGAGCTTGGTAGAATGAGAACAAGTTAGATGCCGTTAATTGAAAATGGCCCATGATTGGCGTTACTGAATTTGTTAAGTAACGATGCCCGGCACCCATTATCGTGCACGCTTATAGATTGTAACTGTAAGTTAGTGAGGGGATAAGTGTAAGCTTATTTCGAAATAGAATGGTACCCGGGAAGACTCGTTTCTAAAATATTTTAGAAACGAGTTTTTTTTGGTTTAAATTTTAGGAGGAAAATAAAATGAAAAAAAGTAAAAAATTATTATTATTCGCAGTTACTTTGTTTACTGCATTTTTGTTAGTTTCTTGTGGTAATAACAAGAAGAGTTCTTCGTCTACAGGTACAGAAGAAAAAACTGTTAAAGTTGGGATTATTGGATCAGATGAACGGGTATGGGATTCAATTAAGCCACAGCTAAAGAAAAAGGGAATCAACATTAAATTAGTTCAATTTACAAACTATGATCAGCCTGATCAAGCTCTAAACAGCGGCGACATTGATCTTAACTCTTACCAACACATTTTTTATCTAAATAATTGGAATAAGGCTCACCACGCAGACCTTGTTCCAATCGGAAATACAATTATTGCCCCATTAGCGGTTTACTCTAAAAAAATTAAAAGTATCAAAGATCTGAAAAAGGGAGATGAAGTTTCAATTCCCAATGATGCTACAAATCAAGCAAGAGCTCTTCAGCTTTTAGAATCAGCTAAATTAATTACTTTAAAGAGTAATGTCGAACTTCCAACACCTAATGATGTTATTAAAAATCCAAAGAAGTTAAAAATTACACCACTTGATGCTTCTCAGACTCCAAGATCGATGAATGATGTTGCAATTGCAATTGTAAATAATAATGTTGCCTTAGACGCAAAATTAGATCCTAGTACCGCGATCTACACTGAAAAAATAACCAAAAAATCAAAACCGTGGGTTAATATCATCGCTGCTCAAAAGAAAGACAAAAATAATAAAACTTATAAAGAAGTTGTAAAAGCTTACCAAACTGAAGCTGTAGCTAAAAAAATAAAAGAAGTTTACAAAGGATCAACAATAGCTGCTTGGAATTATAAATTTTAAAGATCGAGGAAAATATCTTGACTGAACCAATTATTCAATTAAAAAACGTTAGTGTCGAATTTAATAGCAAGAAAAAACAAGTTAGTGCAGTTAATAACGTGAATTTGACCATCAACAAGGGAGATATTTTTGGAATAGTAGGATATTCTGGTGCTGGTAAAAGTACACTAGTCAGATTAATTAATCTATTGCAAAAGCCAACAAGTGGTCAAGTTATCGTTAATAAGCAAAATCTTTTAGAACTTAGCGATAAAGAATTGCGTATCAGCCGAAAAAAAATTGGAATGATTTTTCAACATTTTAATCTGATGAATGCCAGAACAATTTTTAATAACGTTGCTTTTGCATTGAAGGGAACTGATCTATCTAAAAAACAAAAAAATGATCGAGTAAATGAGCTATTAGATCTAGTCGGGTTAAGCGATAAAGCTAATAATTATCCAAGTGAACTTTCCGGCGGTCAAAAACAGCGGGTTGGAATAGCCCGCGCAATTGCCAACCATCCTGATATTCTGATTTCAGATGAAGCAACAAGTGCCTTAGATCCTAAAACAACTCAATCAATTCTTGAATTATTGGATCAAATTAATAAAAAACTGGGATTAACAATCGTTTTAATTACTCATCAAATGGAAGCAATTAAACAAATCAGTCATCACGTTGCAGTGATGGATCAAGGCAAAATAATTGAAGAAGGTTCGGTTTACCAAATATTTAGCGAACCACAAAAATCTTTAACCAAATCTTTTATCAATACGACAACCCGTCTAGATGAAACTCTAAAAGTCCTTTATGAGCAAGAAAACGTTAAACATTTATCAAAAGATCAAAAGCTCTTAAGTTTATCCTATTTCGGAGATTCAACAGATGAACCATTAATTTCTTCTTTATATGAGAAATTTCAGGTTTCTGCCAATATTTTATACGGTAATATTGAAATGCTTCAAGGACAGCCTTTGGGAAATCTTGTTGTTATTTTGTCTGGTACTGAACAAAGCGTGCAAAATGCGCTTAATTATTTAAATGAATCTAGAGTTAAGGTAACCGAGTTAAATCCATCTGAGGGAGATATAAATGAACTTAATTGAAAAATTTATGCCAAATGTTTTAGCTAATTGGAATGGCGATTATGGATTTATCAGTGCAATTGGACAAACAATTTATATGACTTTTATGAGTGCAATAATTGCTGGTATTCTTGGATTATTTTTAGGAATTTTATTGATCGTGACTGATAAAAGAGGAATTGATCCGCATCCAGTTTTTTACAGTATTCTTGATAAAGTTGTAAATGTTTTAAGATCAATTCCTTTTATCGTTATGCTTGCTCTTTTAGCATCATTTACTAGATTAATTGTTCATACTACGATCGGTCCAACTGCCGCCTTAGTTCCATTGGTCGCTTCAGCAATGCCGTTTTATGCACGTCAAGTCCAAAATGCATTAGTTCAAGTTGATCCAGGTGTAATTGAAGCGGCGCAGGCAATGGGTGAGTCAAATCTGAGTATAATTTTTAATGTTTATTTAGTTGAAGGATTGCCAGAATTAATTAGAGCAAGTGTCTTGACAATTATTAGTTTAATTGGATTAACTGCAATGGCTGGGGCTGTTGGTGCCGGAGGACTTGGGAGTTTAGCAGTTAATATTGGATTTCAGAGATTTGAAAATGATGTTACAATTGTAGCAACGATATTTATTTTGATTTTTGTCTTTATCATTCAATTTATCGGTGATCAAATCGTTAAACATCTTTCTCATTAATATTTAAGCCTTTAATTTATCTATTTTTTCGATTAAAATGTTACTTAAACTATGGATAACAATATACTTAAGAATTTTAATCAAATTTATAAAGAATTTAACTTCACCGATATTAATGAAATTAGTAATTTTGTTACGGATTTAAATACCAGTGAAACCACAAATCCAACTATAAAAAAATACAATCTGAACAAGTTGGATTTATATAATAAGCAACTGCTAGTAGAAAGCATTATTATTAATGTCTTGGTAAAAAACGATCCAGATTTTAATCATCGTCTAACGCCTCCTTCGATTGGAGTTATTTTCTCTGAAATAATCAGTGTATTAATTAAAAAAGAACCAGCTAATATAGTTGATTTTGGAGTTGGATCTGGTAGTCTGATTTTTTCGATTTTAAGTAACTTAAAAAACGGAAACATTAATGCATTCGGAGTTGACAATAATGAAGATTTTATTCATCTAGCCCAAAATTATCGTTCGTTATTTAATTTTAGAAATTCAGTTGATTTAATTTTTGATGACGTCATTGGATATGAACCATTAGATAAAGTTGATTTTGTAATCGGGGATCTACCCGTTGGATATTATCCTCAAAAAGATAACATTAGCGATTTCAAGGTTAAAGTTAGTGATGACTATACATACGTTCAGAACCTTTTTGTTGAAAAAAGTTTAAAGATTCTTAAAAAAAATGGATTTGCAATATTTGCAGCTCCTCAAAACATTTTTACTAGCAAGCAAAATGGTGTATTATTAAACATAATAAGAGAAAACGCTTTTATTCAAGGAATTATTAGCTTACCTCTTAATAGTTTTGTTGATAAAAAATTTGCAAAGAGCATTATTATTCTTCAAAAGCAGGGAAGTAGTGCAAAACAAATTAATCCTGTTTTAATTTATGAATTTCAGAATATTGAAGATATTAAAAGCTATCAGAAGTTATTTTCAATTATAAATGCGTGGAGTAAAGAAATTAAAGAATAGATAAGGAATTATAAAAATGGTTAAGGTTATTGCTATTAATTGTGGAAGCTCAACACTTAAATTTAAACTTTTTGAAATGCCAGAAGAAAAGGTTATTGCTTCTGGCATGGTCGATCGTCTTGGATTAACGGATTCAGTATTCACTCTTAAAACTTCGAATGATAATTCATTTGAAATTAAAAAAGACATCAAAGATCATAGTGAAGCAGTCAAGCTTTTACTTAAAGAATTGATCGACTGTAAAGTATTAAAAAGTTTAGATGAACTTGGCGGAGTTGGGCACCGAGTTGTTGCAGGCGGTGAAAACTATGAGAAATCGACTTTTGTTGATCAACACGTAATTAATAACATTAAATATTTATCTATTTATGCTCCGCTGCATAATTATAGCGAAGCTCGCGGAATGGAAGCATTCAGGGATTATAATCCTGAACTCCCTCAGGTTGCCGTTTTCGATACTGCGCTTTACACTGGAATGCCTAAAGAAAATTATCTATACAGCATTCCAATGAAATATTATCGACTTTATGGCGCAAGAAAATATGGTGCTCACGGAACCAGTCATCGATATTTAACAGACAGAGCTGCTAAAATCCTTAACAAAAATATTGAAGATTTAAATATTATTTCTTTACACCTTGGGAGTGGAGCTTCAATAACTGCTACAAATCATGGTAAAGTTATCGATACTTCAATGGGTTTTACCCCAATGGCCGGAATCACAATGTCAACCAGATCTGGTGATATTGATCCATCATTAGTACTTTACTTAATGAAGCAGCTTGATATTAATAATCCAGACGAAATGGCTGATATTTTAAATAAAGAGTCTGGGCTCTTGGGAATTTCTGAATTATCTCCTGATATGAGAGATCTTGAAAAAGAACAAGATACTAACGATCAAGCCAAATTAGCTATCGACATATTTATAAATAGAATTGTAAAATACGTTGGTTCTTATGTAGCCGAGATGGGATCAGTAGATGCTCTTATCTTTTCAGCAGGCATCGGCGAAAACGATATTGGCGTTAGACAAAGTATTGTTGACCATCTTTCTTTTATTGGTGCAAAAATTGATTCCGAAAAAAATCATGTTCGTGGAGAAGAGAGAGACCTTACAGGGGAAGGATCTAAAGTAAAAGTCTTATTAATCCCAACTGATGAAGAATTAATGATTGCTAGAGATGCTTATAACATTGGTTATTTAAGTAAAAAATAAATTGTACAAAAAAGTCCTGATTATTTAGGACTTTTTTAAATATTTAAAATAATGAATTTTAGTTAATTTTTTGAAGTAAAATTTACAGTAAATCAAGGAGGTTTTGAAATCTTGGATATCAATAATTTGATAAAAGAAACGACAATCGTTTATGATTTAAAAGAAGAAAAAGAAGTTTTTTGGGTTAATCCTGAATATGGTAAAAAAGCTGTTTTACCAGTAGATCAAGCTGATATATTTGATGCCGAAGCTAGATTTCAAAGATTTGCGCCTTACTTTAAAGAAGAATTTCCTGAAACTACTCAAAGTAATGGTATTTTAGAATCACCCCTGACTCCAATACCTAAAATGAAAGAAGCTGTTACAAAATTTGAACATTATTCTTTAACTGGAAATGTTTATTTAAAAGAAGACAATAAATTACCCATTTCTGGTTCTATTAAGTCTCGCGGAGGAATTTATGAAGTTTTAAAATTTGCTGAACAAGTTGCAATTGAATCAGGAATGCTAACTTATATGGATAATTATTCTATTTTAAGAGAGTCTAAATTTCACAAATTATTTAGTAACTATGGCGTTTCCGTCGGTTCAACTGGAAACTTAGCTTTAAGTATTGGAATTGTTGCAGCCCATCTAGGTTTTCAGGTAACTGTTCATATGTCCCATGATGCAAAAAAATGGAAAAAAGACCTTTTACGTGCAAAAGGAGTTAATGTCATTGAATATCCAGGTAGTTTTACTTCAGCAATAACTGCTGGCCGAAAAAAAGCTGCCGAGGATCCTAAAATGTATTTTATAGATGACGAGGGGAGCTACGACTTATTTTTAGGTTATTCAGTATCTGCAATTCGTCTGCAAAAACAATTAAAAGATCAAAATATTCAAGTGGATAAAGATCATCCTCTATTCGTCTACTTACCTGCAGGAGTTGGTGGATCTCCTAGTGGAGTTTCTTTTGGATTAAAAACCATTTTAGGAGAAAATGTGCATCCAATATTTGCAGAACCCACTCATATTCCTTCCGTTCTTTTAGGCATGGCAACGGGACTCAATGATAAGATATCAGTATATGATATCGGACTCGACGGTTTAACTGAAGCAGACGGTTTGGCAGTAGGTAGACCGTCGAGAATTGCAGGAAAAATTATGAAGACTCTTTTACTTGGAATTGGAACTTTTGAAGATGCTAGAGTTTTAGCTTATACAGCTCAATTATGGGACACTGAAAACATTAAAGTTGAACCATCAGCTACCGGGGTTTTGCTGCCTTAAGACAAGCTCAAAACTATTTATCCAATCATTTTCCAATGGAAAATTCAAACCATATTATTTGGTCAACTGGCGGAATGTTAGTTCCTGATAACGAGCATCAGCAAATTTACAAGTTAGGAAAATCAATTTTAAACCATGAACTGCTGTAATTTTAATTTAGCTGCAGCGAATAATTAAAAACCGGACAAACTTACCATCTAAATGGATGATATTGATTTTAAAACTAATTTGATCTTAATTGACTGAACTCGCTTTAAGATTCAACATTTAAATTAAACATTTATACTATTTATAAAAAAGAATAAAAGAATTACTCTTAAAGTGTAAAGGAAGATTTACAATGAAATCACTAAAAAAAGAAATATCAGATTCAATAAACGAAGTTACTGTAGTCTTTGCATTAAAAAACAATTATAAAATTGATGTTGCTAAATATCCTTTACTAAAGGAATTAGGGAGTTGGGTAAATACTAAAGATCAGACAAACCTTTATTTACGCACAAAATTAGACAAGCCAACACTTGTAAAAAAATTTTCTGAAATAACTGGCCTAAGCAATGAACAATTTGACACTGGCGCAGTTTCAAGCATCAATAGTGTTTGGTAATTTTTAATATAACTTTGCCGAGTATCCCAAAAGCTAAGAAACTTGTGGGGTATTTTTTTTGATCAATTAGTGAACAATATAATTAAAAAACTGGTGGTGAACTTTCAAAAATAATTTGGTTAACATAATATATATTATACGAAGTCAAACTGAATTTACATATTAGATGGAAAGTCAAATCCTGCTAGTAATTATTAGCTAGACTTTATTCCTAAAATACAAAAACTCTCAACTAGAATAATGGCAGAGAGTTATATTTATTAATAGCTAATTTATGACGGATGAAAAGATTTACTTAAAAAATTCAACAAAGATTTTCTTGTAAATTTCAATAAAGTCAAAATACATTTCTTTAGTAACATATTCGTTATCCTGGTGAGCATTATTTTCGCCAGGACCAAAAACAACATAATTAGCATTATTTGGCTGATCAATTAGGAATTTCGAAGCATCTGTTCCGCCAGAAACTCCCATTGTTTTAATTTCAGTAGTCGAAAACGGCATTCCTGTTAGTTCAGACTGTTTTTCAGCTACTTTAATTTGTTCAGGCGTATATTTAATTTTACTCATGTAAGGTTGAGCGATCGTCTTAATTAGATCAATAATTTTAGAATTAACATTACCGATAATCGCTATGATTTCCATCCCAATTTCCATTGAAATATTTCCGTTGGTGGAATTATTATACTGATCAATTTCGCTTTGTATTAAATCTATAATTTTTTTGTTATCAAACTCAGGGATAGTTCTTATATTTAAAACAGCTTCTGCAGAACCAGGAATTGCATTAGGCTGCGTTCCTCCATTAATAACATCAATATTGAATACGGTTCCACCCAATACATCATTTTTTATATCCATATAGCCCTTTATTGAGGCTTGAATTTTATTAAGAACATTAATTAAATGCTGAACTGCATTATTACCTAGCGCAGGCATTGAACTATGAGCAGCTTTTCCTTTAGATTTAATTGTAATATCCAGTTCACCTTTATTGGCATAAACTGCTCGATAACCTGAAGGCTCGCCAATTAAAAGGGTATCTACATTCTCCATATACCCTTTCTTTTGAAGTAATTCAGCCCCTGCCTGTCCCACTTCTTCACCAGCTGTAGCTAACAATCTAATTGTTCCATTAATTGGCGTATTACTTTGTTTTAATTCAATCAACGCAATGACTAATGCTGCAAGACCTGATTTCATATCAGTTGAGCCGCGTCCGTATAACTTGCCATCAATTTCAGTCATTGTAAAAGGATCAGTTTTCCAATTTGCTAATTCAACATCGACAACATCCATATGTCCTGAAACAGCAAGCACCGGGGTGCCTGAACCAATTTCTGCAACTAAATCAGCTCTGTCGTCACTAACTGGAACGATTTCGCTCTCAATACCATATTTGTTTAAAAGTTCTTGTAAATACTCAGCAATGGCTTTTTCGTGCCCGTTAACTGATTTAAAGCTAATCAGTTTACTTAAAATAGAAATTTTTTCACTATCATTCACGACGAGATTATCCTCCCAATATTATTCTTCTTGAACTCGATAAGCTAATGCAAAGTTACCCAAGGTGGCTGAGCCATTATCCTTAACTCTTGGCATTTGAATATACTTATTTAAATCAGGCACATTCACATAATCATTTAATAAGGCACTGAACTCTTTTCTAACTTTGACCAAAAATTCTTCACTTACTACTCCCCCGCCAAATACAATGTTATTTGGTCGAATAATCATCGTTTGTTGAATCGCAGCCTGTGCAACATAATAAGCCATAATATCCCAAACGTGATGTTCTTTAGAAACTTCTGATCCAGGTATATTCAAACGAGCATCAAACGTTGGACCTGAAACAAGACCTTCTAAACAATCACCATGAAAGGGACAAATACCTTTAAAATCCAAGTCATCTGGATGTCTTTTAACAAATGTATGCCCCATTTCTGGATGTCCGATTCCCTGTAGTATTTTTCCGTTTAATACCGCACCGCCACCAACACCAGTACCGATCGTATAATATACAAGAGAATCAATTTTTTCATTGTAAAGCTGCGAAGCAACAAATTCGCCATATGCGGAAGCATTAACATCAGTTGTAAAAAAGATTGGGACTTTTAAGGCGTCTTTAACTGGTCCCAAAAAATCAGTATCACGCCACTTTAATTTTGGAGTTTTAGTGACGTAACCATAGTGAGGATTGTTTTTTTGTAACTCAATAGGTCCAAACGAAGCAATAGATAACGCAGCTAAATCTGGATATTGTTGAAAAAATTCAATTGTTTTTTTAATTGTCGATTGGGGGTCACTTGTTGAAAATTGTGTTTTATGTAAAACCTGGTAATCTTCATTACCTACAGCACACACAAATTTGGTACCACCTGCTTCAACACTGCCTAATAACATTTTAAAACCTCACTTTTTTGAAATATATTGTAAATCTTAAATCAGCTAAGATGATTTTCTTTATTCTCCAAAAAGAATTTTAATTTTTTTTGATCATTTTCTGAAAGTTCAGTAAAAAATTTTAAATTTAAAGCATTAACCTTTACCCGATATCTTTTGGAGGTATCTACATAATAAACCTTTTTGAATTTATCTGTATTAGTAATCGGAAAAAAATTTCGACGATAAAAAGAAGATTCTTCTCGGTACAAATCATTTAACAAAAAGAAGATCTGATAACCTTTTTCAATTTGAATTAATAAAAGGTATTTTTTCTTATCAACAATTTTATATACTTTCATTGCATTCCATTAAGCCAAATATTAAATTCTGGATCATTTGTTTTACCATTATTCATTACTGAAAGATCGGTTACTGGCGAAAACAAAGATAACTGCTTGATATCTTCTTGCCTTTTATTGGCAGTAATAGAAATACTAGAAGTTGGAACAAAAGGATATCTTCCCGTCCTAACAATTTCTTTTAAAAGGATGTTAAATGCACTTGTTAACGTTAATCCCATACTATCTAATAGGATCTCTGCATTATTTTTGAGATCAGCATCGATTTTCATATTGACATTAGATTTTTTGTTATTCATCGAAATAATCTTCCTTTTTTCTTTATTTTATCACAAAAATAGAACGTTGATGTTTTATAATGTTAATAAAAGGAGATATTTTAAATGAATATTATAACTGGTGGTTATACCAAAAAAAATAGTCAAGGGATTTATATAAGCAAGATCAATATGCAAACTTATGAGGTATCTGATCCTTCCCTACTGATAAAAATTGATAATCCAACTTATCTTGTCATCTTTGATGAAACTATTATCAGTATTCTTAAGAATAAAGATCAAGGTGGGATTGCATGTTTTAAAAAACAAGGAGAAAATTTTAAAAAAGTTTCGGAATATGTAAAAGATCAAACACCACCTGCCTATGTTGCAGTTAACAAAGAACACAATCTTATTTTCGATGCTAATTATCATGCTGGAACTGTCAATTTATATTCTTTATCAAATGATGGAAAAATAGATCTTTTGGATTCTTATACTAACCACGGCAAAGGAATTAAAGATGAACAGGATTCCTCTCATTTTCATTATATTGATCTTACTCCAGATGAAAAATTAATTAGCTGTGATCTTGGGACTGACGAAATTATTTTATTCGAAACCTCAAATAAAAAGCTATCTGTATCACAAAAAATTAAAGTAGATCCTGGTTTTGGCCCAAGACATATAATTTTTAATCCCAACGGAAATTATTTTTATTGCATTGGCGAGTTAGGAAGTGAAATAAAAATCTTTAGTTATGGCGAACAAATTGAAGAAATCGAATCTTATCCAACAATCCCTGCTGGTTATGATGGACATAATGGAGCAAGTGCAATCAAGATCTCTAAAGATGGAACTCATCTTTACGCTGCTAATCGAGGATTTAATTCAATTATTGTTTTTGAAGTTAAAAACAATGGAGCAAAATTAAAAGAAATTCAAAATATTTCTACAGAAGGTGATTTTCCTCGCGATTTTGCAATAAATGATCATTATAAGTTACTATTTGTTGGAAACCAAAATACCGATAATGGCACTTTGTTTAAAATATTGGATAATGGAAGTCTTAAGATCCAACAAAAAAATATAAAACTTCACGAACCAACTTTTGTTGAATTTTTTGAATAAACTTTGTTATCGAAAATCCCCAGAAAATCGTAGCTTTCTGGGGATTTTTTGTAATTAAGATGTGTGTCTAACAAATACTTTCTTGAGATCGTCAACTATTTCTAATTTAAAAATTATTGACAATATAACGGCCAAAACTGTGATGAAAACTGTTCTAATTACTAAGTTAATAAAAAGGCTAAAATGTAATGGCAAGAAATATCCGGTTCCTAAAACAATAAGAAAAATTAGTAAACTTTTCCAACTTCCTTTAAACAAATAATGAAGGTCTAAATCTTTACGACACAACCAAATAAACAAAGCAAAAACTAAACCTTCACACAAACAAATCGTAAATGTTGCCCCATCTGCGCCCCAGTGAAAGATTCCCAATACAATAAAATTAGAAATTAAAGAAATCCCAGCTGCAAGTAAAGTAGGAACTGAATAGCGCACATATTTTCCTTCTGCTAATAAATATTGATTACTAAATACCCCACCGACTGGAATAAAAACTACAATCATTGAAGCAAAAAATAAATTATTAATACTATCGTAATATCTTGGTCCAGAATACCAAAGCATAAAGTCATGTGCATTTACCATTAAACCAGCAGCACAAAATAGCGATAAAATTAACGTATATTGAAGAGATTTTTTTAATAATTTCAGCATTTGATCTTTTGACTGCTTAGCTTCCAGTTCAGCTAATTTTGGCATCAATATAGAACTTGTTGACGCAATAACTGTATAAACAGCAGTGATCAAAACTTGAACCTGTGAATAATACGATAATTGAACTGCATTAGAAAGAAATTTAACTAAAGTTTGATCAAAAGATGTGTAAACCTTAGTTGCTAACAATGGAATAACAACAATTATTGCAGATTTTAAATACTTATTTTTAAAACTAAGATCTTTTAAACGAATTCTCTTACCCAAATCCTTTTGCATCCGCGCAAAAAAGATTAAATTAGCTAAATAAGTGACACTGTTAATTAAAATGTAAATCCAAAGATCTTTACTGCTATGAATGAAAACAAAAATAGAAATTGTAATTACCACTTTAATTAACGTATTCCTGATAATTACTTCTTTTGCTTCTCCAGTTCCCCAAAAATACCATGACAAATCAAAAATATAGCCAATAAGATAAGGTATTTCAAACAAAAAATATACCTTAAAATCTAAAAACAAAAATACAAAAATCGTATAAACAATTAAAGTTGTAATTCCAACAAAAAATTGAATTCCCCAAAGTTTGGTTACTTCATCATAATAGTCAGCTTTATCACTACTAGCTATAATTTTTGGACCAATTTGGATCATCCCCATTCCAATTAAAACACTTAAGAAAAGGGGAATTGAATTAACATAAGAGTTAATTCCAATTTGTTTATTCGTAAAAACTCTTTGAACATACGGTAAAGTTATAAAAGGTAAAACCACATAAATAGCTTGATATAAACCATTATAGATTAAATTTTGAACTAATTTTTTCATTTAATTTAGATAAAAAATGGGGTTAGAACTAACCCCATTCTTATGTTTTATTCCATTTCTTTAGTTAAATTAGGAACAATCTGTTTTTTCCGCGAAACAACACCAGGTAAATCAATAATTTGATTTTTTAATTTAGCATTAAATGCTTTTTCAACCGCAGAACTGTCACTACCAAAGAAAATTCCTTTTGAATTTGAGTCTAAAATATTAGTAATTACTAATAAGATATCATCAAATCCCTCTTTTTCCAATTCTTTTTTTACGTCATCTTTTAAACCTGGAAGATGGATAACCTCATCAACATCAACTGTATTAACTTGACCAATTTTGAATTTTTTGCCGCCCATTTCAAATGATTTTGCATCACCATCAATAATATCATGATTAGTTCGTCCTGATAAATTGGTCCCTGCTTTTAGCATTTCCATGCCATATTTTTCATAATCATCTACTCCAGCAATAGCCGCCAACTTTTCCAACGATCTCCGATCTTTATCAGTAGTTGTTGGACTTTTTAACAATAAAGTATCAGAAATAATTGCACTAAGCATGATTCCGGCTATTGATTTTGGAATTTCAACCTGATCCTTTTCGTAAAATCTATATAGCATCGTTGAAGTGCAACCAACTGGCTCAGCATGATAGAAAAGAGGTAAATCAGTTTTAAAGTTAATTTTATGATGATCAATTACATGAGTAACTGTTAAATCTTCAATATTTGAAACCGACTGTTCTGCCTCGTTATGATCAACCAAAATTACTTTTTCTGTATCGGCCTTTTCAATAATTCTTGGAACATCTAAATTAAAGTAGTTTAACGCAAATTTTGTCTCTTCGTTTGGCTCCCCAAGAATTACCGCCTCTGTATCTATTCCTTGATGTTTAAAATAATCAGCGGCAGCGATTGCAGCTCCAATCGCGTCTGTATCAGGGTTTTTATGACCAAAAACAAGTTCTTTTTCCAATATTTAAGTATCCTCTCTCACAAGTTCTTTTAATCTAGTTAAATAATCTTTTTGATGTAAGTATAAGTCAAATTCGTTTAAACATTTGTTAATAATTGGCACTTTTAATTTACTAGTCCGATAAACTATCGCAACATCAAACTTGATTACTGGATTAAACTCATAAATATAACTTCCGTCTTTTACAAAAGGTAAACAAGTATCTGGAATCGCAGCTATCGATTTAGTTTTCTTCCCATAAGTTAAAATATTCTCTACCTGAGAAAAACGAGCAGAATATCTTGGAACAAAAATATTACTGTCATGACACTGTTCAGTTATTATCTGATCCATATAATATCCCTTGGGATAACCAACCCAATTATAATCGTGAATCTCATCGAGTGTGACTTTATTTCCATTATTAATTTTAAAAGGACTAACTAAAAGCATTTCTGATTTAGAAATTCTATTAGTTCTATATTTGCTAAGACCAGCAAAAGAATTATCTGGTAAATAAAGAACCAAAATATCGGTAGAATCAGACTCTAATTGAAAACGTAAACTATGTCTTAAAATCGACTTTATATTAAAATCAACACTAGGATGATTCTTTCTAAACTTTACAATAAAATCAACCAAAACATTTGCTGGCATCGCAGAAATAACACCAATATTAATCACATCATGAGAATGTTCTCTAATTAACTTTATTTCATCATTTGCTTCAGCAAAAACCCCATTAACTTTTTGAGCAGCTCTTAAAAAAATTTCGCCAGAATCTGTTAGATGAATCTTTTTTCCCTCAAGGGAAAAAAGCGGAGTTCCAACGATTTCTTCTAATCTTTTTATCTGCTGGGTTAACGCAGGCTGACTAATACCTAGTTGTACAGCAGTTTCGGTATAACTTAAATTATGCGCAAGTGCTACAAAGTAACTGATAGATCTAACTAAAAGCGCATTATCATTATTTGATTTCATATGTTTTTTCAATACCCAACTTTAACAAACTGCTTAACATATTCTATACTTAAATTCATCTTTATAACAGAATATTTTATATTTTTTTGGTCGCCAATTTTTATACAAATTATAATTAGCCGTATTCAAGATTCTTTCGGCATTTTTAACTCTTTCGGCTGTAGGAGGTTCAACCTCTTCAAGTTTATAAGGGATTTCCATTTCATGGTATTTTCTAACTCCTAAGGTGTGGTAAGGAAGAATTTCAGCCTTTTTAACAACATTATTAGGTAAACTAGCAACATAATCTGATAGTTGTTTTAAATCTTCATCAAAATCTGTTTTACCTGGAACTAAAACGTGACGAATCCACATATCGTCATTATTTTCAGCCATATACTGAATCATCTCAAAAATATTTTTATTATCTACCCCTGTCAGTTCCTTGTGTTTAACTGGATCCATTACTTTAATGTCAACAAGAGAAATATCTGTATATTTCATCAATTCCTCAAATTTACTAAAGAACGGCTCTTTCCAAGTAAACGGATTGCCAGCTGTATCAAGACAAGTGCTAATGTTTCTTTCTTTAGCTTTTTTAAAAATATCAAGTGTAAAATCAATCTGAACTAATGACTCTCCTCCACTTAAAGTGATCCCTCCTTGAGGTCCCCAAAAAGCTCGATATTTTTCTGCATCATCAAGAATTTCTTCAGCCGTCATCTCATCGCCAACCCCAATATTCCAAGTATCAGGATTATGACAATACTGACATCGCATTCGACAACCTTGAAGAAAAGCAACATAGCGAATACCAGGGCCATCAACTGCACCAAAAGTTTCTATCGAGTGGACATAACCCTTTATTTTTTCATCTTTTTTTACTTCAACTTTATTTTCGTAAATATTCATCTGTGCCTCACCTACCCCATTATCTTATGACAAAAAAAGCAGGAATACTCCTACTTTTTTAATTAATTTTTAAATTACATTTGTTCAAAGAATGTACGAGCTATTACATCATCTTGTTGTTCCTTAGTAAGATCAGCAAAGTATACGCAATATCCTGATACACGAACAGTTAAAGTTGGATATTCTTCTGGATGCTTTTGAGCATCAATTAAAGTATCACGATTAAACACATTAACGTTTAAATGCATTCCATTATTAACCATGTAACCATCAATCATATTTACTAATGAATCTTTTCTTGCTTCCATGTCATGTCCAAGAGTATTTGGTGTAATTCCGAAGGTATTGGAAATCCCATCAGTAGCATACTTGTAAGGAATTTTAGCAGTAGACATAAGAGATGCTAAAGCTCCGTGACTTTCAGCTCCATATGATGGATTTGCCCCTGGAGAAAATGGTTCTCCAGCTTTACGTCCATTAGGAGTAGTTCCTGTATTTTTACCATAAACTACATTTGAAGTAATCGTTAGAACAGAAGTAGAAAGTTTTGAACCACGATATAATTGGTGTGTGTTCATCTTTGAATAGAAAGTCTTAACTAACCATTTAGCAATATCATCAGCACGATCATCATTATTTCCATAACGAGGATAATCATCATTATCAGCTACAAAGTCAATAGCAACACCATCTTCGTCACGAATTGGTTTTACATGACCATATTTGATCGCACAGATTGAATCAACTGCATGAGAGAATCCTGAAATACCAGTAGCAAAAGTACGATTTAAACGAGTATCCTTTAAAGCAAGCTGAGCTGCTTCATAATAATACTTATCATGTGAGAAGTGAATTACATTTAAAGCATTAACATAAATATCAGCAAGCCAATCCATTTGTTTATCAAACTTCTTCATGAATTCATCATAATCAATGTATTCACTCGTAATTGGTTCGTAAGCAGGCCCTACTTGCTTATGTCCTAACTCATCAACACCACCGTTTATTGCATAAAGGATTGCTTTTGCCAAGTTGGCACGAGCACCGAAATACTGAACACCATCAGCAATTGGCTGAGCAGAAACACAGCAAGCAATTCCATAATAATCAGTTCCCCACTGAGTTCTCATCAAATCATCATTTTCATACTGAATTGTTGAACTATTGATAGAAACCTCAGTTGCATACCGTTTGAATCCTTCAGGAAGGCGGTCAGACCATAGCAAAGTAATGTTAGGCTCAGGAGCTGCTCCCATATTTTCCAAAGTCTTCAAAATTCTAAATGAAGTTTTAGTTATATGATGACGTCCATCCATACCCATTCCAGCAATTGATAATGTTGCCCAGATTGGATCACCTGAGAATAGCGAATTATAGTCAGGAGTTCTAATGAAACGAACTAATCTTAATTTCATAATGAAATGATCAACTAATTCTTGTGCTTCAGTTTCGTTAATTACTCCATTATCAAGATCTCTTTGGATAAAGATATCTATTACATCATCAAGACGGCCTACTGACATTGCTGCCCCGTTTTGAGTCTTAATGGCTGCTAAGTAACCAAAGTAAATCCATTGAATTGCTTCCTGAGCATTTTTTGCTGGTTTAGAAATATCATAACCATAAGCTGCTGCCATCTTCTTCATGTCATTTAAGGCACGATATTGATCTGATACTTCTTCACGAAGACGCATAACTTCTTCAGTCATTTCGCCGTCGCCAATTCCAGCATAATCTTTTGCTTTTTCTTCCATCAAATGATCAATCCCATAAACTGCAATTCGAGGGAAATCTGAAACAATTCGACCTCGAGCATAAGCATCAGGAAGTCCGGTAACAATCTTATAGTGACGTGCAGCTCTCATTTCAGGAGTATAAATATCAAAAACACCTTGATTATGAGTTTTATGCCATTCCGTAAATACTTTATGCATTTTTGGATCTGTTTCAAACCCATAAGAAGTCAAAGCGTCTTCAGCCATTCTAATCCCACCAAAAGGCATAAAAGCACGCTTCAATGGTGCATTAGTTTGTAACCCAACAATCTTTTCAAGATCTTTATTTAAATATCCTGCTCCATGAGAAGTAATTGTACTTGGAATATTATTGTCAGCAGCTAAAACACCACCAACTTCACGTTCTTTTTTCTTTAAATTTAAAACTTGATTATTTAATACTGTTGTAGCTTCAGTTGGGCCTTCAAGAAATGATTCATCACCATCGTAACCTAAGAAGTTTTCTTGAATAAAATCACGAATATCAACTTCTTCCTGCCAACGACCAGGTTTAAATCCATCCCAATATTCAGCTAACTCATTTTTAGTCAACTGTTTCATACTTTTGTACCTCCGACTTAGTTCACCTAATTAACATAATTATTGTAAGTGTTTTCACAAACTAATGCAAGCCCTTTTATAATAATTTTTTTTTGATTTTTGAACTCTTTTATTATAAATTATGATAAAATTTTTAAAGTTGTTTCCGTAGTTAAGTGGATATAACAAATCTCTCCTAAAGATTAGTCGTCAGTTCGACTCTGACCGGAAACATTATTTAAAAATTAATAGTTATTTTTTAAATTAAAAAACCCATTGAAATAAGCAATTTAACAATCTTTTCAATGGGTTTTTAATTAATTATTTCACAGGCTTTAAATCATCAATTATGACTATCATTAATCTTGTGAACGTCACTTGCTCTTTTGACGTCACGATACAAATAGCGGTTTTTAATCTCAAATAACGGTGATAAGGAATCTCCGTGATAAGCACGAGAAATTGCTTCCCCCATCATTGGACCAACAGAAACAATCTCCAATTTACTGCATCTTTTTTCCTTTGGTACATTGATGGTATCTGTAACTATTACTTTTTCCATTCCTGATTTTTGAATCCTTTCAATTGCAGGTCCTGAAAGAACAGCATGAGTACCACATGCTATTACTGATTTTGCTCCAGCGTTTAAAAGCGCATCTGCAGCATGAACTAAAGTTCCAGCTGTATCAATAATATCATCAACGATAATTGCTCTCTTACCTTTTACATCACCAATAATATTCATTACTTCTGAAACATTAGGCTTGGGTCTACGTTTATCAATAATTGCCAAAGGTGCTTTTAAATACTCAGCTAGTACACGTGCACGATTTACTCCACCGTGATCAGGGGAAACAATAACTGCATTATCATCATATCCATTATCTAAAATATAGCCAGTAAAAACAGGAACTCCTCTTAGATGATCTACTGGAATATCAAAAAATCCTTGAATCTGAGCAGCATGTAAATCAATCGTTATTACCCTATTTACTCCCGCACTTTCTAACATGTTTGCCACTAATTTTGCAGTGATTGGTTCTCTGGGATTAGCTTTCCGATCCTGACGAGCATACCCATAATAAGGCATCACTACATTAATTGAACGAGCTGATGCTCTACGCATAGCATCAACCATGATAAGTAATTCCATCAGATTATCATTAACTGGCTCAGAGGTTGATTGAATTAAAAAGATATCATCACCTCGAATACTAGCTCCAATATCAATTTGAATCTCTCCATCACTAAATCTTGCCACTGAACGAGGTTGTAATTCAACTCCCATTTGACGTGCAATTTTTCTAGATAACGGTACATTAGAACTCAATGCAAAAAGTTTTAGACCACCAACAGACAATTTTTTCTCCTCTATTTCTTATATTATTTTGACCATGAAGACGATTTAGCAATTGGAAGACGATCCCAATAATTTTCTTTATTAACCTGTTTTGCTCTTCCAAAAGCCAATGCATGGTAAGGTACATCATTAGTAATTGTAGAACCCGCTGCAATAAAGCTATGATCAGCAATATCGATTGGGGCAACAATATTAGAACCACTTCCAAGAAATGAATATGAACCAACCTTTGATCGATGTTTATTAACCCCGTCATAGTTAACAAAAACTACTCCACACCCAACGTTAATTTCTTCACCAAGATCGGCATCTCCAACATACGATAAGTGACCAACTTTAGTATTTCTACCAATATTAGCGTTTTTGATTTCACAAAAATTACCAATATGTACACCTTCACCAATCAATGCATCTGGTCTTAAATGACTATTAGGCCCAATATCAGAACCACTTAACATTTCTGATTCCTCAATCAAAGAACTGGTGACGGTAACATTATCATGGATGATAGAATTTCTAATTTCACTCCCCATTCCAATATGGCAATTATCACCAATTTTAGTATTTCCCATCAACTGAACATTGGCCTCAATAATTGTATCATGACCAATTTGAACACTTGCATCAATGTAAGTATGATCGGGATCAATTAGTTGAACACCGCTCTTCAAGAGATGAGTATTAATACGAGTTTGAATTATTTTTCGAGCTGTATTTAATGCAATTAAATCATTCACGCCTAAAATTTCATCAGAATCAGAAGTTTTATAAGTCATCGGCTGTAATCCGTTGTTTCTAAATATTTCAACCAGATCCGTTAAATAGTATTCCTTTTGGCTATTACGGTTTTGAATTTGATCAATATAGTCAAATAATAATCGATTATCAAAACAGTAAACGCCAGAATTCACTTCATGAATAGATAGTTCTTCAGCATTACCGTCCTTTTGCTCAACGATTCTTAGAAATTTATGATTTTTATCATGAATAATACGTCCATAACCTTGAGGATTATCTAAATCCGCTGTTAAAAGTGTGAGAGGACTTTTAGCTTTTACATGAAAATCAATCAATTGATTGATTGTGTCTTTTGTTAATAATGGAGAATCTCCATTCAAAACAAGAGTAACCCCATCTTTCCCTTCCAGTAAGCCACGGACAGATTTCACAGCATCTGCGGTTCCTAATTGTTTTTCTTCAAAAACTATTTTTGAGCGGTTTTGTAAATGATGTTCAATTTGTTCTCGATCAAAACCAACAACTGTAAAAATCTGAGATGAATTAAAATCAGCTACACCATCTAAAACCCAATCAATTAAAGGACGATGACAAATTTCATGCATAACTTTATGAATTTTTGACTTCATCCTGGTTCCTTTACCAGCAGCTAAAATAATTGCATTTACGCTATTTTCCATTTACAACTCCAACAAATTATTTTTTTTCATCTCTTATAGTAAACTATGTATCGCTTTTATTTCAAAAAAAATTAAATTTTTAAACATAAAAAAACCACCACAACTATGTGATGGAACCAATAAAATATTTAATCATTATCAAAATTTAATTCTACATTCTTAGTTAAGAGGTCAGTATAACTATATGACACTCGTTCATAAGTACTTTTATGTTCATCAAGATCTACAATAAAAACCGCTCTAAAGGTCTGCTTGAGCGTACCATTTCTCTTAATTATTTTTTTTCGACCAGCCTGTGCTCTGACAACAACGTGTTGTCCAATCTTAGAATCCAAATTATCCTTAATTTTTGCAATATTATTCGGCATATCCACCTCACTCAACCATCTGTTAAAAGTATAGCACGATGAAAAAAAACATTCAAATATGCAAAAAAATAATAAATAAAACTGCAAAACTATTACCACAAGCCGTTTTCTCTTAATTTGCTTAAAAGTTTTCTATATTCCATTAAAGACAATTCTTGTGCTCTAATTTTGGAATTTCCAAATAATTCTTCAATAAGTAAAGAAATTTGTTCTTTTTTCTTAGGGTCAGATGTTAAATTAAATAAATTATTTTTTAGCTGTTTTCTTCGGTTACTAAAAGCTAATTGAACAAGCTTCATTTCTGATTCAACATCAGTTAATGGCTTTTGATTTAAATGCTGTCTAAGAGTTATCATGGCAGAATCAACCTTTGGAGCAGGTGAAAAATTACTTTTATCAACTATAAACTCGAGTTTTGGATCACAAAACTCCTGCACATATATTGATAAAGTACTATATTCACTTGTATTCGGTTTAGCAGTTATTCTCTGAGCAACTTCTTTTTGAACCATTAAAATTATATTTTTAAATGAGATTCCAGATTCTAACAACAAATGAATAATAGGCGAAGTTATATAGTAAGGAATATTAGCTACCACAGTTAAGTTTTCAAAGTTAGCTAATTTTGAGTTTATTTCTTCTTTCAGGTCAAGTTTAAGAACATCTCCAAAAGTAATGTAGACATTTGGAAAATCATTTAATTTTCTTTCTAAAATTGGCATTAAACTTGTGTCAATTTCAAATCCCAATACTCTTTTTGCGGACTGAGCTAAATATGTGGTTAGGTTGGCTGAACCTACTCCAATTTCTATTACATCTGAGTCTGAAGTTAAATTAGCTAATTTAATAATTTTTTCAATCGTTTGAGAACTTTCAAGAAAATTCTGTCCCAAACTCTTTTTAGTTTTAAACTTATTCATGATCTTTCTTTTCTAAAATATTTTTGAGATCAGACAAGCTAACTCCTAAAAGCTGCAGTCTCTCAGCTAAATGATTACCATTTACGTGACCCAAATTTAATTTTTCCGAAATATACTCTCTTCTAATTCTAGCTTCGGGAGAATTCAATAATTTTAACTTCATTAAATCTAGTTTATTAATTAATTTCGGCTTTTCTTTTTCTTCACGAGATACTTCATTAAGTGCTCTAATAATTGCTTTTTCTGGTGCATGTTCAACTCCCAGCGAAGCATGATGACTCTCTTTTCCCGGAATCGCATCTTTTTGTCTTAAAAAAGCATGTTTAATTCCTGAAACTTGTTGCGAAATAATCCGCCTAATTCGTTCACCAGAAAAATCTGGATCCGTTAAAACAACCACTTCTTCAGTCTTACTTACTTTTTTTATTAAAGCGACGATATCTTTATCAACAGCTGCACCTCTTGTTTCAATAGTTCTAACATTTGGATCTATTAATCGTAACCGCTGAGTATCCTTTTTCCCTTCTACAACAACTACCGACCTAATTTTATTATTTATCATTAACTAGTTTTTCCGTATTCTTAAAAATTTGAGCTGCAAGAGTTTTTATATCAATTTGAAGGAATTCAGCAATATACTTAAGAGTGAAATACACATACGCCGGATGATTAGGTTTCCCTCGATATGGAACTGGCGTTAAATATGGATCATCTGTTTCAACTAATAAACGGTCAAGAGGAATTATTTTTAGACTTTCTCTTAACTCTTCAGCATTCTTAAAAGTTACAACACCGCTAACTGAAAGCATTAATCCTTGATTCAAATATGCTTCCGCTTGTTTTGGTCCGGTATTAAAATTATGAATAATACCATTATTAATACTCTTGTCCTTTAATAAACGGATAGTATCTTCAAATGCTTCACGAGTATGGATTGATATCGGACGCTGGTACTGCTGTGCAAGATCAAGCTGCAGAGAAAAAACCGTTTGCTGCTCAATTCGATCCTCTTTCGAATAATGATAATCTAAACCTATTTCGCCAATTATTAAATTAGAATTATTCATATCCAAATACTTGGTTAATTTTTCGTCAGTATATTCCTGCCAAGAATCCGGATGCCAACCAATAGCTGGAAAACAATTATGATACTTGTTGCAAATACCAATTGCTCGATCATTTAAAAGTTGATTCGATCCAACAACAATATAATTTGTAACGTTAAATTTGTTTCCTTCATCAATTAATTGATCAACATTTTCAAACTCACTATCATCATTTAAATGGCAGTGAGAATTAAAAATCTGATAACTATGATCTTGGGGTGGTAACAGTAAAGTCGGGTCAATTTTAGCCATTAGCTAATTTCTGCTCCCGGTTCTAATACATCCGGCATAAGAGTTAAAACAACATTTCCATCGCCATTTTCACCAGCTAAAATCATTCCTTCACTTTGGCTTCCCGCCATTTTTCTAGCAGCTAGATTGGCAACAATTATAACTTTCTTACCAATCAATTTCTCCGGTTCAGGATACCATTTTCTAATTCCACTCAGTATCTGGCGATGATGGTTGTGTCCATCATCAAGAATAAATTTGATTAATTTTTCAGAATTCGGTAAAAATTCGGCTTCTTTTATTTCAGCAACAACCATCTTTACTTTACTAAAATCGTCGTACTGAATAGACTTCTGTTCTTCTTTCTTCAACTCTTCCATATGAGCACGCCCTTTCCCTTTTGTACTCTTACTAACCAATTTACTAACAAACTCTACTTCCTCTTTTGCTTTAATCCTTGGAAAAATAGAAGTTGGTCTTTCAACTACTTTAGAATTTTCTGGAAGATCCAAAAAATTCAAATCTTTAATTAAACTGATCTGATCCAATCCTAACTGTTCAAAAATTTTTTTAGGTGTTTCTGTCATAATCGGCTGTAAGAGTGTGCCAATAAATCTTAATGAAGCAGCTAGATGTGCAAGAACATCATTTAATTCATTTTTTAATGATGAATCTTTGGCTTTGACCCAAGGTTGCGTCTCATCAATATACTTATTCGTACGTCTAATAAATGTCCATACTGCATCTAGCGCATCTCCAAGGTTAGCCGTGCTCATCGCTTCATCATAATCTTTATATATTTGAACCGATAATTCTTCAATACTAACATCTTCCTTGTTTAAGTTTGACAGTTTGGGAATTACACCATCATTGTACAAGTTAATCATACTTACAGTACGACTTAACAAATTTCCCAAATCATTAGCTAAATCAGAATTAAGACGTGTTACAAAATCTTCCGGCGTGAAAACTCCATCGTTGCCATACGGCATCATTTTAAGTAAATAATAACGAACTGCATCTAAGCCATAGCGATCAATAAGAGTCTCTGGATAAATCACATTACCTTTAGACTTGCTCATTTTTCCGTTTTTCATAATTAACCAGCCATGACCTAATATTTCATCTGGTAATGGTAAATTTAGTGCATGTAACATTATTGGCCAATATATCGTATGAAAACGAACAATTTCTTTACCTACTAAATGTAAGTTTGCCGGCCAAAATTTTTCAAATAATTCTGGCTGCTGTTTTTGATCAGGATCGTATCCCAAAGCAGTTATATAATTACTTAAAGCGTCAATCCAAACATAAATAACGTGTTTAGGATCACCTGGAACTTTGACTCCCCAATCAACTTTAGTTCTAGTAACTGCTAAATCTTCTAGTCCAGGTTTAATAAAATTATTAATCATTTCATTCATCCGGGATGCCGGCTGAATGAAATTTGGATGATCCTGATAATACTTTAATAACCAGTCCGCATATTTACTCATTTTGAAAAAATAAGTTTCTTCTTTAACCAGCTCAACTTCATGACCGCTAGGAGCTTTACCGCCAATAACTTTTCCACTCTCATCGCGATAAACTTCAGCTAATTGAGATTCAGTGAAGTACTCTTCGTCAGATACTGAATACCAACCTACGTATTCTCCTTTATAAATATCCCCTTGTTCTTGAAGCTTACTAAAAATATGCTGAACTTTTTTTTCATGCTCTGGATCAGTAGTTCTGATAAATTGATCATACGAAATATCCATTAATTTCCAAAGTTTTTTAAAATTGGCTATTTGTTCATCAAGGTATTCGATCGGTTTTTGATTATTTTCTTCGGCCTTTCTTTCAATCTTAAGACCATGTTCATCTGAACCTGTTAAAAAGTAAACAGATTCTCCTTTTAAACGATGAAATCTTGCTAAACTATCAGCTAAAACAGTAGTGTACGTATTACCTAACTGAAGTCTTCCGCTAGGATAATAGATTGGAGTTGTAATATAAAATTTCTTATTCGTTGACATTATTTCCTCACAAAAACAGAATTAACTAAATTATAGCATCTCTTACAGACAAAAATATCGTCCAAAGGACGATAGTTTAATATTTACTTATTTTTATGCAAATTTCTAACAATATATTTCCTTATCTCTTCAATCAGAATCAGTGGAATCGGAATTAAAAAGAGAAAAATCCAATTTTTTATACTTAATGGACCAGTGTTAAAAATTCCTTGGAAGAAAGGAACATAAATCAAAACTACTAGAATTAAAATTTCAAAAATTATTCCTGTAACTATATGCTTATTACTAAAAATGCCAATTTTAAAAACTGAAGTTTGTTCAGTTCGACAGTTAATAGCAGCAGCAATTTGAGAAAAAACAATTGCTGCCAAAGTCATTGTGGTTGCTTCCCGATAATATACTCCTGAACTTGCTAAAGGAACTGACGGCCAGCCATGTAAATGATTAATAAAGAAATACGCACCTGTTGAAACCAAAGAAGCAATTAAACCGTACCAACCAAAAGCTTTCCAAATAATAGATTTACTCAACAGATGAGATTTTCGAGGACGCGGAGGTTTATCCATAACTCCTGGTTCAATTTGCTCTGCACCAAGCCCTAAGGCAGGTAACATATCAGTTCCAAGATCCACGGTTAAAATCTGCATAACTGTTAAAGGCAGAGGAATAAGTCCTCGTGAAAACAAGAATAGAGCTGAAGGAATAGCTTCTGGTAAATTGCTATTCAAAATATAAACTAAGAACTTTTGAATATTGCTATAAACAGTTCTACCTTCTTCAATTGCTGTTACAATTGAGGCAAAATTATCGTCAGTCAAAATCATATCTGCCGCATTTTTTGCAACATCGGTCCCCGTCATTCCCATTGCAATACCAATATCTGCCTGTTTTAAAGCAGGAGCATCATTAACCCCATCTCCAGTGGAAGCAACGATTTCTCCATTCCTTTGATTTGCTTTAACAATTCGATATTTTTGTTCAGGTGCTACCCGAGCAAAGATCACCTCACCTTTTACAGCTTCAGAAAGTTCATCATCTGACATATTATCTAAATCAGTATCTGAAATAATTCTTGCGTTATCTGAAACAATTCCTATTTTTTTAGCAACTGATTTTGCAGTTAAACCACTATCTCCTGTAACCATCATAATTTTAATTCCTGCTTGATGAGCTTTTTGAACAGCATCATAAACTTCAGGACGAGGCGGATCTGCCATCACAGTAAATCCAACAAAAATGAGTTCTCTTTCTGTATTATCAATGTCATATTCGTCTAATTTACTATCATCGATTCTGTATGCCATTGCTAGAGATCGTAATCCCTCTGACGCAAAGGTATCATCAGCTTTACTGATAGAATCTTTATCATCTCCTGTTAAATCACGTATTTTTCCGTTATCAAAAATTTTAGAACACTTAGAAATAACACTAGAAAGTGCCCCTTTAACTGCAATGAAAATTTTTCCATCATTCATTTGATGAATTGTAGTCATTCTTTTTCGATTTGAATCAAAAGTTAATTCTTTAATTCTTGGATAACTAGCTATAATTTCTTTTTTATCGGCTCCTGATTTAGCAACTAAAATATCATGAGCAGCTTCGGTAGGAGTTCCAATAATTTTTGGCTTTTCCGACTTTTCTTGTTTGATTTCTGTATCACTGTTTAAAGCTGCAATATCAATTAACTTTTGGAGACCTGCATCTTCTTTTAAATAAATTTTCGAACTTTGAAACTGTATTTCACCATTATTAACGTATCCTTCGCCGGTTACTTCATAAATTTTATGAGGAAACCAAATATGATTAATTGTCATCTGATTCTGAGTTAAAGTGCCGGTTTTATCAGAAGCAATCACCGTTGTTTCTCCAAGAGTCTCAACGCTATTTAACGATTTAACTAATGCATGCTTTTTAGCCATTCTTTGAACTCCCTGAGCCAAAGAAAGAGTTACTGTAGGTAAAAGCCCTTCTGGAATAAAAGCCACAACCATGCCTAGAGCAAAAATAAATGATTTAGCAGCAGGATAATGAACAAAAAAGATTGCAGAAATAAAAAAAACAATACCAATCATGAATGCAATTAATGAAATTTGACGAGTTAACCGATTTAATTCAATTTGAAGAGGAGAAGATACTTTTTTATTAGTCTCGGTAAGTTTTGCAATATGTCCTAATTCTGTATTCATTCCAGTTTTAACTGCAACTGCCAAAGCACTGCCAGAAGATACGACCGTACCTGCAAAAATCTCATTTTTAATTCCAAATTTTCCATGCCCCTGTTCATAAGAAACTTGTTTGTGAACTAAATTAGACTCTCCAGTTAAAGCCGACTCATCAACTTCTAGAGAATCATTAGAAATAATCCTTGCATCTGCAGAAATGTTGTTTCCTGCTGTGATTTGAAATACATCACCAGGCACTAGATCTTCAACATCTATTTGAACCATTTTTCCATCACGAATTACCTGGGCATAACTTGGCAGCATTTTACTTAAAGAATCAGTAGCTTTTTTTGCAGCCCGAGCCTGCCAATAACTAAAAAATCCATTGATTAAATTTACTGCCCAAATTGCAATACCAAGTTGAGGCATTCCCGCAAAAATAGATATAAAACCACTAACCCACAAAAGTATCGCCATTACACTAATAAAATTTTGGATAAATTCTTTGAATCGAGATCCTTGTTTTTCCCGCTGAATAATATTGTGACCATAAGAACTTAATCTTTTTTTAGCTTCGTTAGAACTAATTCCTTTTGAAGAAGTATTTAATTCTTTATAAAACTTATCTATTTCGGTTTCTAATAAGTCGAAGCTTTTATTTTTTTCCATGATGAACATGTCTCCAAAAAAATATTTATAAACTTAATATAATAAAAAAAAACCTAAAATTTCATTTCTAAACGAAATTTAGGCTTTTTCCAGCAAACTAATTAACCTTTTACAACGTTAACAGCTTGTGGTCCGCGATCTGAATCCTCAATATCAAAAGTTACAGCTTCGCCTTCAGAAAGAGTTTTAAAACCATCTCCCTGAATGGATGAGAAATGTACGAATACATCATCGCCATTTTCTCTTGTTAAGAAACCATAACCCTTTTCAGGATTAAACCATTTTACAGTTCCGTGTTCCATTGACTTTCCTTCCACTAAAAAATTGCATCTATCACAGGTACCATGGGGAAAGTATAAAACTATCGAACCACTACCCTTTGAAAAAATACATAACTTATTGTACCATATTACATTTAAAAATCAATTATCTAAAATCTCTACCCGTCACCTTTGTTCAATTCGATCAACTAAAAGTTCAGAAATAATTGGACAAACAATAACTGACAAAATAATCTCTAACACAAAATTAACCATAAATATGGATAAAAGTCCAATAAAAAAATTACCGGAGATGTGTTGAAACTTAACAACTTTTTCAGCTATAAGTAACCATGATAATAAAATTACTCCAATAGTATTAACAGAAGTACCGAAAATTGAAGCCAATATTGCTCCAAAACTTCTTTTAAATCGTGATAGTTTCTTAAAAGGCTTATAGATCATACCAGCAATTAATCCCGTTAAAATCCTAGGAATTATTGAAATAATAGGGTTTTGAAAAATCAAAACAGCTAATCCACCTGGTGGTGTAGTATATGCAACTATTAATGAAGTTAACCCCCAAAAAAAGCCAATAATTAAACCATCTAAAGGTCCTAACAATAATCCTGCTAAAATAACGGTTAAGTGTAACGTTGTTACTTGTGGAAAGCCTGGAATTAAAGTTATATATCCTAAAAATGGCAAAAAAGACTGAGCAATTATTAAGGCAATAAAAACACTTAATATTGCAATTCTAAAAATCTTTTTATGGTTACCAAAACTCAACTAATAATACTCCTTTTTCAAACTTCTATTTTATAGAAATAGCACTACCAGCATATTCATTAGTAAGTTTAGAAGTACTTGACCAATAAATGGCTCCATTATCATAACCATTATAATATCCAATACTTCTTGTACCACCACTACCGGAACGATCACTAGAAGAATAATACAAAGGATCATGAATTAAGAAATTGCCGTTATCATATCCGACTATTACTTTACAATGATTTCTTCTTTGATCACCGGGTAATTTTTGATATGATGAAAATCCATAATACAACACTGGATGTCCGCTTAAAACAAGATTTTTTATTGTGTTAACCGAGCTACCAGTAATATTTCTGACATTGGTATTCCAATTTTGTGCATATTTAGTTAAGGCAGTTGAATTTATAACATATCCAAAACCTACACCTGTATAAACATTACCTTTTTGACCACCCGGAGTTGGATACATAGGAAGATGATCTTGAGCATAACGAAGATCAACAGTTGGCCCTTCATATTCTACTAACATAGCCATTGCTGTAGAGGCACATCCCCAAGGAGCAAAAACAGGTACGTATTGACTATGATATGGAACACTTAATTTAACACTAGAAGAGCTTACTTTACCAAATAAAGTATATTTTCCATTTACCCATTGATTACTTCCAAGTTGATACCAAGGAGTTCCATTAACATTTTTTTGGCTTAAAACTTTCCAGGTTGTGCCATTTTTTAAAGTTTTTCCAGGAACTACAGAAGACGATCCAGCATCTTTATAAACCGCAATTCCATAACCAGCTTCATAACCAATTGTTAAATACGATTGTCCGTCCCACTTAGGTGCAACAAAATTTTTAATAAATTTAGATTGAACCCATTGATTACCACCTAAATTATAATATTCAATACCATTAACGATAGAAGTGTCAAAGACTTTCCAGGTTGTTCCATCCAACAACATTTTAGTAGTAGGTTGCATTACGGTTCCATTGTTTTGATAAACTCTTACACTGTAACCACTAACATAATCAATTACTCCAACAAAGGAGGTAACGGAAGAAGCATTAACATAGGTGCCATTAACCAGAGGCAAACTCTGACTTAACATCACTATTAATATTCCCCAAAAAAACAATAGTTTTTTCTTAAACAACTTAAACATAAATATCTCCTATACCTTTAATATATTTTAATATAAAAAAGTTAAAAAACAAAAAAAGTTGAACCATAACAAAATGATCCAACAAATAGCTTTTAAACATGCGGGCAAGAAGACTCGAACTTCCATGAGATTTTGCTCTCACAGGATCCTTAATCCTGCGCGTCTACCAGTTCCGCCATACCCGCAAGACATAAAATTAAAAGCAAACTTAAAACTCAACTCACAAATAAAAAATCGAAAATCATGCCGACTAGAGGATTCGAACCTCCGACCGCCGGTTTACGATACCGATGCTCTACCAGCTGAGCTAAGTCGGCCAATGACCCGTACGGGATTTGAACCCATGTTACCGCCGTGAAAGGGCGGTGTCTTAACCACTTGACCAACGGGTCATAACTTTTCAATAATTACTTATTGAAAAGAAAATCCAATCTAATGATTGGATGTTACTCCGGCTGCCAGACTCGAACTGGCGACATCTTGATTAACAGTCAAGCGCTCTACCAACTGAGCTAAGCCGGAATAAAGTGTGGCAGCTTCCTACCCTCGCAGGCACTTACGCACCAACTACTCTCGGCGTTAAGAAGCTTAACTTCTGTGTTCGATATGGTTACAGGTGTTCCCTTCTTGCTGTCACCACCACACTCATGTCTTCTCAGACACTCAAAACTAAATATCTACTACCATCAATGCTCTCGTCTCGGTTAAGACCTCGACTTATTAGTACTGGTCCGCTTCATACGTCACCGTACTTCCACTCCCAGCCTATCTACCTCTTCTTCTTAGAGGAGTCTTACTACCTTGCGGTATGGGAAATCTCATCTTGAGGTTAGTTTCTCACTTAGATGCTTTCAGCGATTATCTATTCCATACTTAGCTACCCAGCGATGCCTTTGGCAAGACAACTGGTTCACCAGCGGTATGTTCATCCCGGTCCTCTCGTACTAAGGACAAATCCTCTCAAATTTCCTGCGCCCGCGACGGATAGGGACCGAACTGTCTCACGACGTTCTGAACCCAGCTCGCGTACCGCTTTAATGGGCGAACAGCCCAACCCTTGGGACCAACTCCAGCCCCAGGATGCGATGAGCCGACATCGAGGTGCCAAACCTCCCCGTCGATGTGAACTCTTGGGGGAGATAAGCCTGTTATCCCCAGGGTAGCTTTTGTCCGTTGAGCGATGGCCCTTCCATGCGGTACCACCGGATCACTAAGCCCGAGTTTCCTCCCTGCTCGACTTGTCTGTCTCACAGTCAAGCTCCCTTTTGCCTTTGCACTCTACGAATGATTTCCAACCATTCTGAGGGAACCTTTGGGCGCCTCCGTTACTCTTTAGGAGGCGACCGCCCCAGTCAAACTGCCTGCCAGACACTGTCCCTCTATCTCTCGTAGTAGGTTAGAACACTCATCTAATCAGGGTAGTATCCCACCAGCGTCTCTTCTCAAACTGACGTCCAAGTTTCTTTGACTCCTACCTATCCTGTACAGATTACACAAATGTTCAATATCAAGCTGCAGTAAAGCTCCATGGGGTCTTTCCGTCCTGTCGCGGGTAACCCGCATCTTCACGGGTATTATAAATTCACCGAGTCTCTTGTTGAGACAGTGCCCAAATCATTACGCCTTTCGTGCGGGTCGGAACTTACCCGACAAGGAATTTCGCTACCTTAGGACCGTTATAGTTACGGCCGCCGTTCACTGGGGCTTCAGTTCACTGCTTCAGATTACTCTTAACAGCTCCCCTTAACCTTCCAGCACTGGGCAGGCGTCAGCCCCTATACTTCATCTTACGATTTTGCAGAGACCTGTGTTTTTGATAAACAGTTGTTTGGGCCTTTTCACTGCGGCTGATCAATCTCTTAACCAGCACCCCTTCTCCCGAAGTTACGGGGTCATTTTGCCGAGTTCCTTAACAAGAGTTCTCTCGCTCACCTTAGGATACTCTCCTCAACTACCTGTGTCGGTTTGCGGTACGGGTATATACTCCCTCACTAGAAGCTTTTCTCGGCAGTGTGAAATCTGTACCTTCGCTACTTAATTTCGCTCCCATTCGTATCTCACCATTATCAGAAAAAAGCTTTTCTCTCTCTCCCTGACTCGATACTTAGACATGCATCCATCAGCATGCGTACTTATCCTCCTGCGTCACTCCTTCGCTCAATCAGTCATATATAGTGCAGGAATATCAACCTGCTGTCCATTAGCTACGCCTCTCGGCTTCGCCTTAGGTCCCGACTAACCCTGGGCGGACGAACCTTCCCCAGGAAACCTTAGTCTTTCGGTGAATAGGATTCTCACCTATTTCTCGCTACTTATGCCGGCATTCTCACTCCTATGCGCTCCACTGCTCCTCTCGGTACAGCTTCGCCGCTCATAGGACGCTCTCCTACCACGTACATTCTTCATGCACATCCACAGTTTCGGTATCATGCTTAGCCCCGGTACATTTTCGGCGCAGGGTCACTCGACTAGTGAGCTATTACGCACTCTTTTAATGATGGCTGCTTCTAAGCCAACATCCTAGTTGTCTCTACAACCCCACTTCCTTTTCCACTTAGCATGTATTTTGGGACCTTAACTGGTGATCTGGGCTGTTTCCCTTTTGACAATGGATCTTATCACTCACTGTCTGACTCCAGAGGATTATTATAGCAGTATTCGCAGTTTATCTGGATTCAGTAACCATTGACTGGCCCCTAGTCCAAACAGAGCTCTACCTCCACTATACTTGCCTCCAGGCTAGCCCTAAAGCTATTTCGGAGAGAACCAGCTATCTCCAAGTTCGATTGGAATTTCACCGCTACCCACAACTCATCCCCGCATTTTTCAACATACGTGGGTTCGGTCCTCCAGTAAGTTTTACCTTACCTTCAACCTGGTCATGGGTAGGTCACTTGGTTTCGGGTCTATATCTACGTACTCGCGCCCTATTCAGACTCGCTTTCGCTTCGGCTCCGTCTTCTCAACTTAACCTCGCACGCAAACATAACTCGCCGGCTCATTCTACAAAAAGCACGCCATCAGCCTTTAACGGCCTCTGACTACTTGTCAGCACACGGTTTCAGGTTCTATTTCATTCCCCTCC